>CAZDXY010000009.1:0-58470 GCA_964509385.1 uncultured Rikenellaceae bacterium | reverse complement strand
CTCAGCAGATCGAGGAGAGCACGCAACTTGGGCTAACCCCGCTGGTAATGTATAGAGTGGTGTTCTAAAATATTAAATGCTTTAGGACAAAATTCTTTCAGAATATCGATTGACGAACAAGCCTGCCTGCAGCAGGGAATTTCGATTTTAGAAGTGAAGTTTTCCATTGATACTTACTATTGCTTTTTCAATCATTTCTAAAAAAAGTTCCTTATCCTTTGGCAGCACCCCCTTTAGCACCAGTTGGTTCGACACATGATCGCTGCGGAAAATTACATTCTCAACGTTTAGGTTATCAATAAATGTTTTCAGTTCAGACAATAGTTCCCTGAGGTTCTGCTGCTGATAGTTACCATTGAACCTCTTCCTGAAATGCTCAATCCCAAAAGGCATGGTAAGGGTTAATGTGGAAAGGTACTTCGGGTTGATCTCATTGATAATCCGTGCCGAGTTCACAGCATGCTGATGGCTATACTGCCTTCCTCCCAATCCGCTGATAATCATGATTGATGTTTCGATTCCCGCATTGTGTGCCCTGCCTATTCCCTCAACTGTTGATTGATAGGTCTCGCCTTTATTTACTAAGCTCAATAATTCATCATCACCCGTTTCAATTCCTATGTAGAGCAATTTTAACCCAAAATTTCTCAGTAGTTTCAAATCATCATCGGTTTTAGAGAGGATATCCTTCGGGAGCGCATAGGATGAAATTCGCTGAAGTCTCCCAAAATGCTTATTAATTGACTCAAGGATTGGGATGAGTTTGCCTGCAGTGAGTACAAATGCATTGCCATCGGCAATGAAAACTTTTCGAATCCCTCGGTATATTCTTGCCAAAGCGATAATATCTGCATCAATCTTATCAAACCTCCTTACCTGAAATCTCTTAGATGTGTACATTTCGCAGAAGGCGCATCTATTCCACGAGCAACCGATTGTTGCCTGAACAATTGCGGAATATGCTTCGCCGGGAGGGCGAAAAAGGGGCTCGTCGTAATGAACGGGTGAAAGAATCATTTTCAGTAAATAGGCTTCAAAGATAATTTTTTGAAAACAAATCAACCAGCTAAACCAATCCCAAAAAACCAGATCAAAGGCAAACCAATTCAATCTGAAATACTGCAAATGCTAAACAACCTTATCGCTTCCCATCAGGGTGAGTTTGCAGCCCTACTTACTGCATTCTTCTGGACAATAACTGCATTGGCCTTCGAATCGGCCAGCAAGAAAGTTGGCTCACTTTCAGTAAACCTTATCCGTCTGGTGGCTGCATTCATATTCCTTAGCCTTTATTCCTGGTTCGTACGTGGGGTGATATTCCCCACCGATGCCAGTTCGCATAACTGGATTTGGCTCTCGCTCTCGGGTTTAGTGGGATTTGTTCTGGGTGATCTCTTTCTTTTTCAGGCTTACGTTGTGGTTGGTGCACGTATATCCATGCTGATCATGGCATTGGCTCCACCCATTGCTGCCCTTATAGGATGGGCATGGCTGGGAGAACAGATGACAATTAAACAAGGTGTTGCCATGTTGCTTACTTTTTCAGGAATTGCACTGGTCATCCTTCGTCGTGAAATTGATGACCCCGAACAGCTCAATGGAAATGGAAAAAGAAGGGTTCGATTCTCCTATCCCGCTTGGGGTCTCCTCCTTGCCTTTGGCGGAGCAGTTGGGCAGGGTGGTGGTTTGGTGCTTAGCAAGTATGGCATGGCCGAGTACGATGTGTTCTCCTCGGTTCAAATCAGGGTGCTTACTGGAGTAGTTGGCTTTACAGCACTTTTTGCTGTCCTTAACAAATGGAGTGCGTTGGGAAAAGCTCTACAAAACAGAAAAGCCATGGGTCGTTTATCCATTGGTGCATTTTTTGGTCCTTTTCTGGGCGTATCATTCTCGCTGTGGGCGGTTCGATTTACCACAACGGGTGTGGCATCGGCAATTATGTCCATTGTTCCCGTGCTTATCATCCCTTTCTCGGTGCTGATCATGAAAGAAAAATTTAACCCTAAGGAGCTAATCGGAGCCGTTATTGCTATTGGAGGAGTTATACTATTCTTCATTTAAGAAGTTGTTTATAGTATGAAAAGTTGCTCATTATAAACCATTTTCATATTTTTGAAAAAATAAGACTTGCAGATATTTGATTGTAAAGACATTGTAAATAAGTTTTAAATTAGGGGTATCCCAAAAGCTCACTGTGTGACTCAGTAAAGTACTCTGTGAACCTCTGTGAAATTTTTAATGTATTGTGCCACAGTGTATCACAGTGAAAACACAGAGTTCCTCAGAGAAATAAATCTAATTCTATAAGGCTTTTGAGACATCCTCAACTAAAAAAATTTTCGTTAAAAAATACTTGTGGAATCAACCTATTTTCATTACATAAAACATTAACCATGAAAACATTTCTAAAGAATTTAAGCGTAACTGCTGCCATCGTAATAATTCCGTTTTGCTTGAAAGCATACGATGATGCTCGCCTGATGCGATACCCCGATATCAATGGCGATCAGATAGTTTTCGTATATGCTGGAGATATTTGGACGGTGAATGCCAATGGCGGCGATGCCCGACAGCTTACTTCACATAAAGGGCTGGAGCTGTTCCCAAAAATCTCTCCCGATGGCAAGTGGATCGCCTTTTCGGCTGAGTATAGCGGTTCGCGACAGATTTACGTAATGCCATCGCAAGGGGGAACCCCAAAACAACTTACATACTACAACGATGTTGGAATAATCCCTCCACGTGGAGGTTTTGACAATGTGGTGCTGGGGTGGACTCCCGACAGTAAAAAAGTACTTTTCAGGGGTAACCGTACACCCTACGGCGAGAGAATGGGTAATTACTACCTGATCAGTATTGATGGTGGGCTTGAAGAGGAACTGCCAATACCTCATGGAGGTTTCGCAGATTTATCGCCTGATGGCAAAAAAATTGTCTTCACATACATCGATAGAGAGTTCCGCACATGGAAACGCTACAAGGGTGGCCGTGCGTCTAATCTATGGATTTACGATTTGGAGAAGAATACTTCAGAGGAGATTACCGATTTCAAGGGAACCGACCATATCCCAACATGGTACGGCAATAAGATATACTTCGCATCCGACCGCGACCTCTGGCTCAATATCCACAGCTACGATGTGAACTCCCGTGAGGTTAAGCAGATCACAAAGCACGACAAGTTTGATGTGATGTGGCCTAGCGGTAGCAACGGGCAAATTGTTTACGAAGTGGGTGGACATCTATACAAGCTGAACCTTACCACGGAAAAAACCGAACGTGTTGCGGTGAACATTCGCTACGATTTTGCCAATACACTTCCTTACCATAAAAATGTGAAGGACAACATACACAGCTTCACCATTTCTCCCAGCGGTAACCGGGTACTCTTCGATGCACGAGGTGATATTTTCTCTGTTCCGGCAGGCGAGGGAACAACCCATAACCTAACGAATACGCAAGGTGTTCGCTCCATCTTCCCTCAGTGGTCGCCCGATGGCAAATGGATTGCTTACTACTCGGACGAAAGTGGAGAATACGAAGTTTATCTTCTAGAAAATAAGGAAAATGTGGCGCCAAAGCAGATTACTAAAAACTCTAAAGGCTGGAAATACCCCGCCACCTGGTCACCCAACAGCAAGCTGCTGGTGTTCTTCGATCGCTCCATGAAACTTCAACTGCTGGATGTGGAATCAGGAAAAATTACCGTTATCGATACTCCAACCTCCGACGAGATCCGCAGCTACAATTTCTCACCCGACTCAAAGTGGATTACATACACCAAAAATGGTCCCAACGGACAGGGTGCCATTTGGGTCTATAGCATCGAAATGAACAAAACCCAACAGCTCACCGATAACACCTTTCCCGACAGAACACCTATTTTTTCGAAGTGTGGCAGCTATATCTTCTTTCTTTCAAATCGTGATTTCAATTTAGAATTCTCAAGTTTCGAATTTAACTATCTGTACAATAAGGCAACAAGGATTTATGCGCTTGCCCTAAGGAAAGATAGTCCAAGGCTCTTTGAGCCTAAAGAAACCACGGAGACTGTTGGAAAAGAAGAAAAAAAGGATGAAACTAAAAAGGATGTGGTTGTTACCATCGACTTTGAGGATGCCAACCAGCGTATTATGGCATTTCCTCTATCATCAGGGGGGTATTGGAATTTACAAGCGGTTGACGATGGAATAGTCTACTTCAACGATGCGGGAATTCAGCGTTATAACATCAAGGAGCAGAAGAACGATTTGATAATGGCAGGGATTGGAGTCGGTATTGTTTCCGCCGATGGGAAGAAGTTCCTTTATCGCAGCGGAGGTGATTATGGTGTAGCCTCACTTTCGCCCAACCAAAAGACAGGCGAGGGAAAGCTCAACCTCGATAACCTGACTATGCGAATTGAACCAAGGAAGGAGTGGGAGCAGATATTTGTTGACGGATGGCGAATCTTCCGCGATTTCTTCTACGTTGATAATCTGCACAATGTGGATTGGAATGGCTTCCGCCAAAAATACTCCGAGCTGTTACCCTACCTTAACCATCGCTTCGACCTTGACTACATCTTCGGTGAAATAATTGCCGAAACCAATACCGGTCATGCCTATGCCAACTGGGGCGACATTGAGAGGGTTAAGCGTGTTGAAACGGGTTTGCTGGGAGCAAAGCTAAAACCTGATCTAAAAAACAAGCGATTTGTTATCGAAAAGATATATGCAGGTGAGAACTGGAACCCCGATCGACGATCACCACTCACCGAGCAAGGCATAACAATTGCTGAAGGAGAATACCTGATTGGCATCGAAGGGAAGGAAATTACAACCGATGTAAACCCTTACAAGTCCCTTGAGAACAGGGTAAATGTTGCCACCAGAATCACCGTGAACAGCAAGCCTACGGCTGTTGGCGCTCGCACCTACACCATTCGTCCCATTGCCAGCGAGCTGGAGCTAATTCACCTCGACTGGGTTAACTCCCGTCGTGCCATGGTGGATAAGCTCTCTGGAGGGCGCATAGGATACATCTATGTACCCAACACAGCGGCTGAGGGTAACCGCGAGTTGCACCGCGGAATGTATGCCTACCACCACAAGGATGCGCTGATAATCGACGAGCGTTTCAACGGTGGTGGCTTTATCCCCGATAGGATGGTTGAAATGCTTACCCGCGAAACCCATGCCCTCTGGCATAGGGCAGGACTTGAACCCATGCGAACACCTGGTATTTCCCACGATGGACCCAAGGCCATGCTGATAAATCAATACTCATCATCAGGTGGTGATGCGTTTCCATACTTCTTCCGCCAGAAAAACCTTGGAACTATAATTGGCACCAGAACATGGGGAGGATTAGTTGGCATGAGTGGTAACGCAGGGTTAATGGATGGCGGTTATATTGCCGTTCCCCGCTTTGGTATTTACAACCAGGAAGGCGAGTGGATTATAGAAGGCATTGGCGTTTACCCCGATATAGAGGTGATTGATGCACCGCACCTGCTGTACAAAGGTCATGACCCCTCACTGGAAAAAGCCGTTGAAGTATTGCTTAAGCAGCTGGAGGAAAATCCTCCAAAAAAATGGCCTGTACCTGCAAATCCCGATCGCTCAGGGTGGATCGAGGTGGAGATAAAACCTTAACAGTCCGAGCGCGACTCCAAGTCGCACCCGGACTGTTACCAAAAAAGGCTAAATAAATACTTTTAATGAACCGACTAAACTACATCGATCAGCTAAGAGCTCTGGCAATCTTTATGATTATCTTCGAGCATAATGACCACTCATCGTGGCTAAGCGCTTTCTCAACCTCCTTCAGCGTTCCGCTATTCTTCATCATCTCGGGTTTTGTGAGCAGGGATAAGGAAAGCATTTGCCTATGGGAATACCTAAAAAAGCAGTTCAACCGGTTGATTGTGCCCTATTTCTCCATAAGCATTCTGCTTTTTATCTTCTGGTTTTTCGTGGGCAGGCATTACGGCGAGAGTGCTGAACATGCATACGACCCCATAAAGAACCTCATCGGTATTGTTTACGCTCAGGGTGGACCCGAATATATGAACTGGGGTATTCCCATGTGGTTTCTGCCAGCTCTCTTTGTGGTTGGGCTCATTGACTTTTTTGTTTCCAAAATGCCATTTAAACTTCGTTTTATTCCATTGCTTGGACTACCGGTCTTAGGGTATGTCCTATTCGAGCAAACAGGATTTCATTTCCCCTGGAGTATCGACGTGGCAATGGCTGTTTACGGGTTTTACTTCCTGGGTGGGTTGATTCGCAGGTTTCAGGTTGTCGATCGGATGACTAGCCAAAAGGCTTTATTTGCAATAACAATTTTTTTTCTGATAATCCATACCATAGGAGCCAACTATAATGGCAGAGTACTTTACTACTACAGCGATTACGGGCATTATTTCCCCATGATGTACCTTAACGGCATAACAGGTTTTATTTGGGTATTCAGTCTTTTCAAACTTTTACCCACATTCAAACCCATTACATGGGTTGGTCGTAATACCCTGCCACTACTGGGGTTCCATCTGCTTGCCATGACCTTCATCAAGGGCTTTGCCCTATTTGTGCTGGGCATTGAAATTGATTTCAACGTCTGGTTGTCGTTGATCTTCGCAGTGCTTCAAATTGCCCTGGTGGTGCCGTTAATACTTATCCTGAACCGATACCTCCCGTTTATGGTTGGAAATCTGGGGAAAAAAGGCTCTGCTTAGCATCAAAGAAAGGCGAATGGATGGCTGCACCGTGGAGAATGGTGTGAAAAAGAAAGGAAGTATTGATCGGTTTATGCCGATTGAGCAACAGGTTCTCAACCTTCTCAGGAAATTTGCTCCTGTACGATTGCGATAGCCAGATAAAACCCGCTGGGTTTTGCTCTGCAGCAGTATTGTTGGTATGGAGCCATTTACCCTCCTCGCCAAACGACTGGCCATGATCGGAAAGGAATACCAGGATCGAGTTCTTCCCCTCAATGCTTTCAATGATTATATCAAGCAGATAATCGGAGAAAAGCGTTGCGTTATCGTATGAGTTGATCATCCTCTCACGGTTTGCCTCTGAGATAACCTTCGTCTCCATTATCGGCGTAAAAACGGCAAAGCTGTCGGGGTAGTTGCTGTTGTACCACCAGTGATTTCCAATAAAATGCATGTTAATCAACAACCTTGATTTGTTCTGATCAATCATTCGTGCAAACGGTTCCAGCAGATCGGAGTCCATTTTCTTCAAAACGCTGTAATCGGAGAGCTGTGGCTTGTTGATAAACACCGTATCGCATTCGCCAACAAAAAACCTGTAGGTTTTGGTTGGGTTCTGGTTTCCCAACCAAACTGTATAGTACGTGCTACTCTTGAATGCATCGATAAAGGAACTCTCGGTTGCAGCAGGATCAATGGAATCTGCCTTTGCCCGTGTAAGGATATAGGGCAAGCTCTGGGCGGTATGGGTATAGGGCGAGAAAATATGGGGTAAGGAAATCACCCCCCGCCTCTCCATGTGGGGCATGGTTTCCCTGTGATAGCCGTTCATCTGCACATGATCGGCACGCAGGGCCTCGCCAATGACAAGAACAACGATGAGCGAATCCTGCCCGGTGTAAGCCCTCTCTCCCATCATCAGCCTTTCCCTCGATATCTCCTTTCTCTCCTTATAGTACTCCATCGTTGCCAGGTAGTACGAGAAGGGATTGCGCTGCAACATGGTGTTGTACCTCTTCTGATTCACAAACCAAAAAATTGAGTAGCAAGCAACGAAAAGGGCTATGGCAATATACACCTGCTTTTTGGTCCACCTAACTCTAAACCGGATGATAATTGCAAAGACGCTTAACCCAAGGGTAAGCAACAGGATAATCACCAAAGGAATAGAAAGGAACCCCGATGCTTCCATGAAGTTTGTATAGAAAATCGATTCGATTAGCGCAGAGTTAATGCTCACATCGAACTGCCATGTAAAAAGGGCTGTTGCTGTCGCAACCATGGTAAACAAAGGAAAGATCACAAGGAACACGTACCGGTTCAGGCTAAACAGAAGTACCAGACAGAACATCCCCAAAGCTGAAACAAGCCAATGTCCACCAACAAGAACAGTATCCCTAAAGCCCTCAAAAGGGTAATGCCTGTAGTTTGGCATGAGGATTAATATGGAAAAGACCAGTGTGGTAAGAACCACAAAAAGGATAAGAGGGAAGTGTCTTTTCAGGTATTCCATCGTTTTTTTTGGTAAAAGTATGTAAAAATGTGTTATGCCAGTTTAAAAACAGCCATTGATAAAAAGAGAAAAACTTCGGTAAAGTTTTTTTTTATAGCCTAAGAGTGTTTTGGTGCGCTCGATTTTGGAAAAACAAAAGTTGAACAATGCGAACTATTCATTATGTAAACAAAAGTACAACCTAAAATGATATATTTGCGAATTGAAAAATATTATTGCATTATGAATAAAAGGGAAATATATTACTTGCTTAGCCCATCTCTACGACGATTCGTCAGAAGATTGTATTATCTCCCTATTGATTTATTTGAAGGGATCACTGGTAAACGAGATAGGATTACACCCCCTAAAGGAAAAATATTTATAGGTTCGGGCGATTTTTTAATGCAGGGCGAAAGGCTTTTAAATATACTTATTCAGCATGGTGGGCTTAAGCCTTACCATCGTGTGTTAGATGTTGGAAGTGGTATTGGTAGACTAGCCATTCCTTTGACAAAATATCTCGATTCAAAAGGTTCATATGAAGGTTTCGACATAGTAGAGGCTGGCATACGCTGGTGTAATGATAAAATCACGCCTCAATATCCTAACTTTAACTTTCTCCATATTGATCTTAAAAATGATCTATACAATCTGAGGACTAATGCTGAAGCAAAAAATTTTATTTTCCCATATAATGAAAATGATTTCGATTTAGTATTCCTTTTTTCTGTATTCACTCATATGCTGCCCGAAGACGTTGACAACTATTTAAACCAAATCGGAAGGGTACTTAAAGAAGGTGGTACTTGTCTGGCTACCTTTTTTGTTCTCAACAATGAGAGCGGTGATTTTATGGCTAAAAATGATAGTTTTAGGTTTAATTACGACTATGGCAACTACCTACTTTTTGATCCCAAAGTTAAAGAAGCAAACGTTGCTTTCAGAGAATCCTACTTAGAACAGCTAATTGAAAAGAATAAACTCTCAATTGAACAGGTGCACTATGGTTTCTGGTCTGGCAGGGAAAAATCTGATTGCATTGACTTTCAGGATACCTTAATTTTGAAAAAGCAATAATACCAGGGAGATGGATAATGCCCCCTGCTACCGCACGAGTCTCTCGTGTGGTAACTAAGCAAATGAAATGAAAAGCAAAACCCGCCATTTTGGGCGGGTTTTGTTGCGTTATTTGGATTTTTTACCCGCATCCAGAGGGTTACCGTAGAACTCAAGAGGTGAGCGGATGGCAGGGAAGGAACTTGAGGAGTGCTGCGCTGTTGATAACAACCGGAGAAAGGGGCTGTTGCCATCAGGAATAGTACCGGAAAAAGCCAGCCCAAAGCGTAGCGATTGCACTCCGAATGCCAAATACGCGCAGCCGTAGAGTTCAAGGGAACGCTCTGGCCGCGGTGAGTTTTCTTTGCTACTTTTCTTTTGGTGGTAGCAAAAGAAAGTAGGTGGGGTCTGGGGCAACGCCCCAATGAAAAACTTCATTATTCAACGTTCATTATTTCATTCGAATGCCAAATATCGAACGCAGAATGTTGAATGCACCGCTGTCGGTTTTTCCTTGGCAGAGCCAAAAGAGATATTTACGACTTAGGCGCAGCCTAAGCCGAACGTGGGCAACACCCCAATGAATAGAACTTCGTGTGTTTGTACATAAATAGCATGTTTTCCAACCTACGGCAGGTTTCGCCCGCCACAAAAACCCAATAGGTGTTATTTCCGCTGTTGGAAACAATTGTGTTCAAAAATCGTTAAATTTGCATAAACCATATAATGAGGAAGCAGTATGAAAAGTATTGAAATGACAGCAGTCTTTGAGCCCTGCCCCGAGGGTGGATATATGGCATACATACAAGAGATTTCAGGAATAAACTCTCAAGGCGAAACTCTTGAAGAAGCCAAGGAAAATCTTGCCGATGCTGTTAATTTGATGTTTGAGGAGCTTAGGGCTCCAATCCGAAAGGCTAAATCGAAAAAGACCATTACCCAAACCATTACCTTTAACCTTCTATGAAAAGGGTTAAGCTAATCAAATACATAGAGAAAAGCGGCTGTGTATTTGTTAGAGACGGTGCAAATCATACTCTGTACAAGAATATTAAGAATGGTAAACTATCCACCATCCCAAGGCACTCGGACATAAAGGAGAATTTATGTAGAAAAATATGTAAGGACCTTGGTATCGATGATATCCTAAAATAGCAGAGCGGGTGGAACGGCGAAGTCCTTTTGAGCCGAAGGCGAATAACCATATTTTCCCTTGAAAAACTTCATTATTCAGCGTTCATTATTCCATTTGAATGCCGAATATCGAACGCAGAATGTTGATGAACCGCCATCGGTTTTTCCTTGGCAGAGCCTACCTTCGGCAGGTAAACAAAAAGAGATAGATACGACTTAGGCACAGCCTAAGTCGAACTGGGTAATATTGTTGAATCGCGCACCCATATCCATGCCCCCACAGGCATCTGCGCCGTGTACAAAAAAATTGGAACTTCCGAAACTTTTCACTACATTCACACCGACTATCTGGGTTCGTGGCTTGCCATAACCGATGGCAATGGTTCTTTGACACACAACCACAGCTACGATGCGTGGGGCCGCCCCCGCGATCCGTTTACCTGGGAGCTGATGCCCATCGATATCAGGGATGCCATGCTGAGCCTAACCGCCATGCAGCCCCACTTCGACAGGGGCTATACGGGACACAGCCTGTCCCGATGCAGCGCAGCAAATCGGGAAGCATATGGCGGGCTTTGGCTTAATAAACATGAATGGTAGGCTTTACGACCCCTACCTCCAGCGCTTCCTCAGCCCCGACCCGTATGTGCAATCACCACACAACGCACAAAACTACAACCGGTACGCCTACGCCCTGAACAACCCCTTGATGTACACGGATCCGAGCGGGTACCATCAACAATCAGTCCTTGATGTTATTAATTACATACTAAAAAACTGGAATAACTTTCGTGATGGGTTTACCACTTTCTTTTTTTCCGGTGGGTATTGTACCAATTTTAATGGTGGTTTGGGCTCGTATGGGGACAATGCCACGGGACACTCTGGGGGTGGCGGTTTATTTAGTCGGGGTACCATGATTTATTTCAATTTTTGGCTTATCGAGAGCGGGACATGGTCTTTCTTCCGATGGAATGACAGAAAATTAGGAAGTGCACAATGGAGTTTTGGCATAAGACGTTTTGTGTGGAACGGTTGGGGGGCTGGTGCAGGCGGAACCGCGCAGGCATACGGAGGCGACTACGGTATGAGCGCCCTAGGGCTGCAGGGGCCGAGAGGCGATGCGGGTGCAGATATTTTTAGCTTTAGCAACTTTGATGGGGATGGGTCCCAAGATCAAGGGGGTGGTTCATCATCCTGGGGTAGCATTTTATTCCCCCGGGGCGTGCGCAACAATTCAAGCGAGGTTATTTATGTATTGGAGAACTGGGGTGAACCATGGAAGCCTCTAAAACCAAATAAATCTTGGTACAAACCCTTTGATGCAGTAAGGGCACATGGCGTAATCATTAAGGTAAATGATTTGCAAACTTTTGGTCCTTTTAGGATAAATATAACAGTTGTAGATAAGGCTTACCCGAATGACAGCGGTTTTAGGTATGATGCTCTCGATATGAGCATAAACCAGTTTCTCAACTTCTTTTATGGTTTGTTTTTCGATAAAACTAAAGAAACTTTTATACCAGAGAATACTCCTGGTTGGGAATAATGAGTAAGAAAAAATAAATGGTATGAAAAAGAAAATACTTTGGGTTACTCTTGGAATAACCCTCCTTTTAGCTGTATATGGTTGGGGAAATAGGTTATTCACTTTATGCGCTTTCAGGGTTCTAGGGATTGAGGTACTTGACTTAGGCTATGATTTTTATAACTACTTGGATGCAACCATAAGGGTTAAAACTGATAGCGCAACTCACCAAATAACATTCGGTGCTATAAAACCAAAATCTTTCATCAAACGAGGTTTTTTAATAAAAGGGATCAACGGATATACACTATTAAGCTATTCCTGCCAAGATAATTCTTGGCGAAAAGATTATTGTAATGAAATTGGTCGGTATGTTGCAACCCGAGGATTTTCATTAAATATAATTATTAAAGAAAAATCTGTTTTCTCCCATTTTTTTGGAATTGAGGAGTTTAATATCCCCTACATTGTAAAAAATATCTCCACCATTGAGGCACAGCTGATGAGCATCCCCGACGACCGCTACAGCTACTACCGCAGCGAGAGGGGCGACGAGGTGTACTTCAAGCGGGTACATAGGGAGCCCGGTATATTGGATAAACTTATGAAGGAGGTTGAGAGCAACGACACGCTGTTCGTGTTCCAGAACCCCAACTGCAACCCTGAGAGGCTGAGGAGGTCAGAATAAAAAACCTCACCTCGCTACTGGTTTTATCATGTGGTAGCGAAGCAAAGGGAAATGAAAAGCGAAACCCGCCTGTTTGGGCGGGTTTTGTGCGTTTTATAGCATGACGATATTACTTGCTACGGTGTTACCAAGAAGAGAGTTCATTTACATCTCATAGGGGTTCACTACCCTAAGGTTCTCAATGGCCTTAAAGTCTTTGGTGTTACGAGACACTAGCACCAAGTTGTTAATCAGCGCGGATGCGGCAATGATGGCATCGGGTAGTTTTATTCTGTACAAACTTCGAAGTTGGATTGTTTTATCCACAACAGAATTATCCATAGGGTGAATATTGGAACAAGCAACGAAATCGACTAAATCCTGCTCTACTCCTGAAAACCCGAGCAGTTCAATTTTGTTGATTACTGATAGGTTTATTTCATCATCAATAATCTTTGCAATCAAACTTTTTGCTTTGTCGGGTAACCTGTTACCCATATAATCCAGTACCGTATTGGTGTCTAATAGGTATCTCGTTCCCATTCGTTGCGAATTTGGGTTAGTTCTTTTTGCAACTCTTCAGCTCTTTCTGCCGACAGACATCCGGCGAAACGTTCCGAGAGTTTTTGCTTAGCTTTTGTGGCTTTCCCTTCAATAACCCGGAGTATATTCATTCGTTCCAGATTGTTTAGGAGAGCTAAAGCAATATCATTTTTTATCTCAATAGTTACTATTCTCATAACTATTCATGGTTTCTATTAGTACAATAATAATTACAAATATACGAAACCATTAATAAACTTGTTGGTCAACACATAATCTTTTTGTATGAAGACAAAAAGAAAAAGTTTTTTGTACCTTCGTCCTAGCGTTCTTTGAAAGCAGCCCCCGTTCGACCGGGGCTATACGGGGCGCAGCCTGTCCCGATGCAGCGCAGCAAATCGGGAAGCATATGGCAGGATTTGGGCTGATAAACATGAATGGCCGTTTGTACGACCCCTACCTCCAGCGCTTTCTCAGCCCCGACCCAATTATTCAGGCTCCCGGCAATGCGCAAAATTACAATAGGTACAGCTACTGCCTAAACAATCCCTTGATGTACACGGATCCGAGTGGGTATGCTATACAGGATTTCTACCTTGGGTGGCATAACGCTAATTTCGCTGGTGGTGGGAGTGAGGCTAATAACTATGGTCCGGATTATACGCCCTATTACTCTTTTGGTAACTTATTTGGAAGAAGTATTGCATTCCATAGGGGGATGGAGGGAATGTACTTTGGATGGGCAAAACTATTTTTTAGCGGTGTTACTAATACTCGTTTTTGGGATTTTCTTTTTTCAGGAGGAAAATATAATCGAGATGGGAGGAATGTACTACATGGGAAACATGCTATCCACTATCTTAAGCAAAAGTACAATTTCGTTTATGGTAGCCAAGAGGATCCTGCGGGAAACATGGAGATTTGGGGTGTTTTATTCAATAAAGGTTTTTCTCTAAAAATCCCATACTACAGGTTAACCGGCAGTTACTACAATCCCCATCCATTGTTTTCTACTCCATCAGTCAGTAATGAAGGAGTTGATATATATAACTGGTCAAACCTCGGTTTAAATGCTGTAAACTTACTTTCTCATACTATTAAAACAAGACAGTTACCTGAAATGCTCCAGCTTGAAGCTTTGGGGGCAAAATATATACAGGGTGTTAAATCCGCAGGTACATGGTGTACGCGTATGGGTGTTGGAACATCCATTGCAAGTGGTTTTGTTAGTGTTGTTGCCTATATGTCGATAGAAAATCCTACATGGGGAAACAAGGCTCAATTAGCTGTGGGACTAACATCCAGTGTATTATCTGCAATACCTTATACAACTTATGTAGGCGTTGGAATTGGATTGACAGATGTTGCCGGGGGCTTTAATGGATGGTATAACGCATGGAACAGCTCGGAAATAATGTATAATACTGTAGGATGGACAGTTTTGCCAATAAATTCACCTACGGGTATGCCAATCATAATAGGATGGTAGAATAGCTAAAAACAAAAAGCTAATGAAAACAGCATATTATTACCTGTATTATAGAATTTATTGTTTGTGGAAAAAAATGCCTGGCAGGGATCATGCTTTCAGTGCTATGGCTGCCGTTAGTCTTTTAATTCTTTTTAATATCGCAACAATTATTGGATATTTCAGCTTGTTTAATATTTCCAATGTTGAAAAATATAAAATTCCACTATTTGTATTTGCAATAACTGTCTTAGTAATAAATTATTATGTATTTATACATAAAAAAAAGTTTGAAAAAATAGAAGCGATTTTTATTAATGAAAGCAAAGAACAAAAAAGAACCAACTCTGTGATTGTTATAGCGTATGTTCTTCTGACTTTTATTTTTCTATTTTGGGTACTAATTAATAAATAACATTTGATTGAAACAGAATAAGAGACCCCTGTCCGGCGATCCCCCGCTACCGTACGATTTTATCGTGTGGTAACGAAGCAAATAAAATAGCTATATTTGCTTAATGAGCAGAAATTACAAATTTCATAACCCTGAAGGGGTTTACTTTGTTAGCTTTGCTGTGGTTGAATGGATTGATGTTTTTACCCGCAACGAATATAAAAATATTCTTGTTAACAGCCTTGTGTTTTGCCAAAAAGAGAAGGGGATGGAGATTTTCGCATGGTGCATAATGACCAACCATCTGCACTTAGTATTCAGAAGTGTAAGCGGGCAGAGACCTGAATTGCTGCTGGGTGATTTTAAAAGGTTCACCAGCAAGGAGGTTGTTAAAGCGATAAAGGAAAACCCCAGAGAAAGCAGAAAAGAGTGGCTTTTGGAGCAATTTAAGAAGGCGGGTTCAAACTCTTCAAATGTGAAGGAATTTCAGTTCTGGCAGCATAATAACAAGCCCATTGAACTCTGGAGTAACAAGGTGATATTTGAAAAAATTAGTTATATCCACAATAATCCTGTTGAGGAAGGTTTGGTTTACTACCCGCAAGATTATGTTTATAGCAGTGCCAAGGATTACGCTGGAGAGGAGGGCTTAATAAAAGGGGTGATTGTGGCTAGGTAGAGATTTTGCTATCGCAAAAACCACACGATGAAATCGTGCGGCAGCGGTGGGGCAAACCCTGCTACCGCAGGAGTCTCTCGTGTGGTAACGAAGCAAAGGAAATGAAAGTCGAAACCCGCCTGTTTGGGCGGGTTTCGTGCGCTATTTGGAATTTTGACCCGCATCCAGAGGGTTACCGTAGAACTCAAGGATTGAGCGGATGGCAGGGAAGGGACTTAAGGAGTGCTGCGCTGGTGAAAACAAATGGAGAAAGGAGCAGTTGCCATCTGGAATAGTACCTAGAAAACCTAGCCCAAAACGAAGCGATTGCACTCCGAATGCCAAATCCGCTCAGCCGTAGAGTTCAAGGGAACACTCTGGCCGCGGTGAGTTTTCTTTGCTTTCTCATCTAGGAGAAAGTAAGGGAAGGTTTTATGTTTTCGCTGTGATTAGCTATCATGTCCTAAAAAATCGTTAATGAGGAGAAAAATATTTGCAGGAAAAATAATCTTTTTGATGGGGGTGTGCCATTGCTCAAAACAAGAGTTTTAACTAGCAATCAAGTAGTTGTTTGGCAACATGCTTAACCACTTCCACATTCACCGAGTTGCCAAACTGCTTGTATGCCTGCTGGTTGTTGGTATTGATCTTGAAATCTTGCGGAAAACTCTGTAGGTTTGCCGCTTCGCGGGGGGTAATCCGCCGTTTTTCCCAGCCAATAATGGGGACATGTACCATGGCAACCAGAGCAGGGAACTCGGTGGGGCGCTTAACCCTTATGCCCGATGGGCGAAACTGAATAATGCCTTCCCATACGCTGTTAATGCTGGTGCCAGCTTGCCATTCGAACTTGGTATGTGTGGGGACAAACTCTTTTAACCCGTTGTACTTGTCTAACCAATTATCGATATGCTTCTTATTGGCTTGGTATAGCTGGTGGTTTTTGGTGATGAACTCCTGCTTCCATCCTGGAAGGTCGGATATATCATATTTCCCCCGAAACTCTTCAGCCCAAACCGGGAATCCGATAACCCTGTGGTTAAGACCCTGAAGAAAATCGTCCCATGCCCGTATAACGTACTCTTCATAGTCCGAAATAAAAAACTCCTTTGAAGGGGATCCGTTCAGGATTTGCTTGGATTGGGAATGGTTACGTTTTACCCTGGGCACTTCGATGCTAAGAGTTTTTTTGCTTGATAATTCTTGGAGTACGCCAGGAATATAAACCCTTTCGCGAAGTTGAGGGATGCCGATTTGATGCGGGCTGATTAGGATGGGTTTATCGGGAATGAGATAGCCCAAATTGCAAAGATTATCATGAATAACACGCCAGGTACGTCCGCCATCGTGTGCCACCAGATTACGAACGTTCTCAAGGAGAATATACTTAGGGAGGTGATACTTAAGAATTCGTAGTATATCGAAAAACAGGGTTCCTCGGGTATCATCAAATCCGTTCTGTTTACCCGCCTTGGAGAATGCCTGACAGGGAAACCCTGCACACAGCACATCGTGCTTAGGGATCAACGATTCTGGAACTTGAGTAATATCGTGGCTCGAATCTATCCCGAAATTCTCTCGATAGGTTTCAATGGCAGACTGGTCAATTTCCGAAGCAAAAACACATTCACCGCCAAGGTGGTTCATGGCCACATGAAATCCACCGATCCCAGCAAAAAGATCTATAAATCGGAAACTTTTCATTTCCTGTTCAGAATTATCAGAGCGGCAATAACCCCGGGGACCCATCCGCATAGCGTAAGCAAAAATACGATTAGTACGGAGCCACAACCATATCCAATTACTGAAAGTGGTGGGAAAATAATGGCGAGAATAACACGGATCAATGACATGTTCGCTTTTTACACTTAATTTTTAAAAATATTTACAAAGGAAAAGAGAAGGAGGTCCTTAAAAAAATCAATAAATATTAAGATTTCAATTTGAGCTATTTTTAGTCTCCTTCTTTATTTCCTCTACCACCTTCTTAAGCTCTTCGTAAAGTGTTTTACTGGTTTTTTTAACCTCTTCGAGGAACTTTTTAAGGTCGTCATCAAGTCGGTTATCAACGTAATACTGAACCTTGGTACGTAACTCCTCCATATCATCTTTAAGGTGCTCGTCGTAAAATACTCCAATTTCGCTGGCAGCTCTTAATCCATTATACTTTAGCTGATAACCAGTAATCCTCATTTTTTCCTCCAGAGTAAACTGGTTCCTAAACTTTTCGTACCACTCATTGTTGAAACGTGCATACCTTTCGTTGGCATATTCCCATTGCTCAACTGAGTAGGTTTTGTAGTTTTCCGAAACTTCGTCAATAAAACGTTTGTACCTTTCAAGGTAATCTTCCTTTGAATAGGGATCGCATGATGAGAACATAATGGCTGCAATTAAAAAAATGAACACTCTTTTCATCATTTAATTTTTTAAAAATTCACAGGGAAAGGTACTATATTTTATGCATAATTTGCTCATTTGTCCCCAGAAAAAATGAATTTACACCATTCAATGATAAAGGTAGGTTGTAAAAAAATTGAGCTATCTTGCAACATTAAAAAAGATAATCATAATGAAGATTTCATCCAACTTCGATAGCGGTAATATTGAAATAGTTAATGCTGAAAGACACGATAATATCCGCCTACGCATTCGTCCCGACACCTATGCCGATACATTTCAATGGTTTTACTTCAGGCTTCATGGAGCCGAGGGATTTCCCTGTGTGATGCATATAGAGAATGCAGGAGAGGCAAGTTATCCTGAGGGATGGGACGATTACAGTGTTTATGCATCCTACGACAGGGTAGCCTGGTTTTGTGTGCCAACTTCATATGCAAATGGCATTCTAACCATTAAGCATACTCCCGAGGAGAATTCTGTTTTCTACGCATATTCAACTCCCTACACATACGATCAGCATTTGGATATGGTGAGCGCTGCTCAGCGTTCGCCCCTTTGCGTGCTTGAGTTTCTAGGCGAAACGGTGGAAAGGCGGGATATTGACCTTTTAATAGTTGGTGAACCCGATAAGACAAAGCTCAAAATTTGGATTATTGGAAGGCAGCATCCGGGAGAGCCTCAGGCAGAGTGGTTTATGCAGGGTTTGATCGAAAGGATTTTGGATGAAGATGACCCTGTTGCTCGTACCCTGCTGTCGAAGGCTACCTTCTACCTTGTCCCCAACATTAACATTGATGGTAGCATTGCGGGAAATCTGAGGGTAAACGCAGCAGGAAAGAACCTAAACCGCGAGTGGGGAAACCCTGATATGGCACTTAGCCCCGAAGTGTTCTACGTTAGGAAAAAGATGGAGGAAACAGGAGTTGATCTTTTCCTTGACATGCATGCCGATGAAGGATTGCCCTACTGTTTTGCTTCCGGTATTGAGGGCATACCCTCATTCGATGAAAGGCTTAGTTGGCTCATGGAAACCTTCAAAGCCAAATGGGCTGAGCAAAACCCTGATTTCCAAACGGAACAAGGTTATCCAAGGAATGAACCCGGTAAGGCAAACCTAAATATTGGATCAAAATACGTAGGAGAGAATTTTAAATGCCTTTCGCTTACCATTGAAATGCCATTCAAGGATAACGCCAATCTACCCGATAAGCTCTTTGGCTGGTCATCGTTACGATCGCTTAAGTTGGGCGAGAGTGTGCTCAATCCAATTCTTTCAATTATAGATACATTAAGGTAAAAAAATGCTAATTTTACTCACCAAAAAACTTGAGTTTATTCTTAATAATAGCATTAACACTATCGATATAAATTGCAAAATATGATTCATATGAAGATTAGTAAAAACAGCATAAACATAGTATCAATGAGCTTTGCAGCACTTATGCTATCGCTCGTTATAATTGGCTGTAAGGCCAAAAAGAATCAAAGCCATGCTTGGCATCCCCCATCCGATGAGTATGCCTTTATTGAGTACTACCAGATAAATGATGGTAAAGAAATTGAGGGAATTGCACCCCCGGGAATGAGAATTGATGGACCAACCTACTCGTACAGCTCCATCGATGGTGAGGTTAGCTCTTATCTTACACCTTCTTTTAGCAAGGATACACTGGTGGCAGTTTTGGCAAGAGGATTAGTTTTAAGGGGAACTGCAGGTGGAGGTCTACATAGCAGGCTGATTCCCATTAGTAAATTTCCCTTTACGGAGGCAATCATTACCATTGAATCAATCTCATCGAACGATATTAAATTTGAATTGGAAGGCGAAAGGGTGATTCTACCAGTAGGGCAGGAGTGGGAAAAAATTACCCAGTCAATAGACACTCTGTCATTACCCGACGGCAACGTAATAATTCAAAAATCCACAACCCAACGGGTTGTATTTCATGGATTTTTAAAGAAGGAAAATTTGATATTTAGATAAAGAATTTCTTAAAACGGTAAAATCAAACGCTTAGAGCTCTGATTGTGCTGGCAAGTTGTTCAACATTCATGTTCTCAAAATCTACTGTTATCCTGGCTTTTTCGTAGTATTTCTTGCGTTCTTCAAGTACTCGAAGTATGTAGTTGTTAAGTTCTTCCTGTGTTTTTCCCCATAGTAATGGCCTGTCCTTTTTAGATTCAATTAGCCTAGCCACAAGTTCAGATACCTCTACTCTAAGATATATGGTTATTCCCACTTTGTTCATAAAATCAACGCTGTTATAAAAACAGGAAGTGCCTCCTCCTGACGCAATAACCATGTCTCCCATCATCGCTGAAACTTCGCGAAGGGCTTCGTTTTCGATGGTGCGAAAATGTTCTTCACCATGAAATTCGAATAAAATCTTGATCGAGTTTTTGTGTTTTTCTTCTATATAGGTATCAAGATCGATAAATTGATAACCAAGGATTTGGGCTAGTTCTTCTCCAATGGTGGATTTTCCGCTACCCATAAAACCAATCAGGAAAACTTTCATCACAAAAGCTTTATTTGTTGGTATAAAGTTAAAAATCCTATATTAAAATGCAAAAAAATTGCAGAATATATTCTACAGATCCAACGACATTTGCGATGCCTTTCCAGTATCAGGTTGCTTCTCTTCAATTGAAGGTTCTTCCTCCTGTTCATTTATCATTTCCTGAGGTTTTTCCTTTTCGATTGGCTCTATGAACTTAGCCAACTTCACCTGATAATTCGAAATACGTTTTCCTTTTGCTTTAAATCCTTTTATCGCAATAAATTCATCCACATCAATATTTTCGGGTTGACGTGTTGAATATTTACCACCGAAGGTAACCTGAAGGCAAGGAAAGATGTCATCGTTAAGAGCGACAAGGTATGATTTGGTCCCGTTGGATATGAAGCTTTGAGGACGCTCAATAGGCTCAAATATGAAACGCTTGAGGTAGAAGAAGCCCTGTTCTCCGTCGAAGTATGCGGCTGAGTAAACCTTTTCAGCATCGTACTTCTTTATCATCAATACGTTATCGCCCACATGGGTGCTTGGGTCAAAACCCGAAAGGTAATACTCCCCATTCTTGTTAACCACAAGCAACTTTTCTGAACTGACAAAATCCCCTAAGTACTCACCACGTCCATCGTTGTTGAGGCGGAAAACATCCCAATCGAACCAAACCTTAATTCCTCCTAAAGTACTGCCAATTTGTTCCTTAACCTGAATTTTATGAATGGCGTATCGGGTAAAAATATTCCCCTGCGATTGGCGTCCTTTTATGGCCAGCTGGCTAAAGTCGAGTTCCAATATTAGGTTGCGAAGTCGTGGGCGGGGTTTAAGAAATATTTTAAGAACCTGGGCTTCGCCATTGCGGTTGGCACTCATGAAAAGGATTTGCGAACCTTCGGTTCCCTTGGTGATATCATATTCCTTATCGCGGGTAATACCTGTAATGGCACATCTCTTCATCATGATATCCCCATTACGTCCATCGCGATACAAGACGTTGTATATGGTACGCGAGTCGTTGCGCTTAAACACAGCGATATGCTCAATGTTTTTGCCAAAGAAAGCCTTGTCTTGTACCTTGGTGATCATATACTTGCCGTTTTTGAGGAACACGATCACCTCATCAATATCGGAGCATTCTCCTATGTATTCATCCTTCTTAAGCGAGGTTCCAAAAAATCCCTCCTCGCGGTTAACGTACAGTTTCTCGTTGGCAACAACAACCTTGGTTGCCTCAATGGTGTCGAAGCTACGAATCTCGGTGCGACGTTCGCGTCCCTTGCCATGCTTCTTCTTGATCTGTTGGAAGTAGTTTATTGTGTAGGAGACAATGTTTGCCAGATGGTTCTTCACTTCCTCCATCTCATCCTCAATACTCTTGATCAGCTCATCCGATTTAAAGCTGTCGTACTTCGAGATACGCTTGATTTTTATTTCAGTTAACTTAATAATATCGTCGCGTGTAACTTCACGTCTAAGCAACTTTTTGAAGGGTTCAAGTTCTCGGTCGATGGTTTCCAGAATCGATTCCCAGGTTTCGCATTGTTCAATGCTGATGTAGATTCGATTCTCAATAAAGATTTTTTCCAATGAGGATAAGTGCCAGTTTTCCTCCAGTTCGCTCAAGCGGATTTCCAGTTCACGGGTAAGCAAATATCTTGTTCTGTCAACCGATGTTTTTAGGATATCCTTAACCCCCATAAATCGGGGTTTATTGTCGAATATTACGCAGGAGTTTGGCGAGATGGAAACCTCGCAGTCGGTAAAGGCGTAAAGGGCATCTATGGTTTTATCGGGCGACACATCGGGAGCAAGATGAATCTGTATCTCTACATTCTCGGCAGTGTTGTCGTCAATCTTTTTTATCTTGATCTTCCCCTTATCGTTGGCCTTAACAATGGAGTCGATAAGAGTGGAAGTGGTTTTCCCGAAGGGAATCTCAGTGATAACTAAGGTTTTTCTATCAAGTTTCTGGATTTTTGCTCTTAGCTTTATGGCACCTCCACGCAGTCCATCATTATAGCGCGAGCAGTCTATGTAGCCTCCGGTTGGGAAATCGGGGTAAAGCTCAAAATCCTTATCCTTTAGGTAGGCAATGGCAGCATCAATTATTTCAACGAAATTATGGGGTAAAAGCTTTGATGCCAAACCAACCGCGATCCCTTCAACACCCTGTGCAAGCAGAAGAGGAAATTTGATGGGTAGGGTAACCGGTTCCTGATTGCGCCCATCGTAGCTGAGCATCCATTCTGTGGTTTTGGGGTTAAACACCACATCAAGGGCAAATTTCGAGAGTCTGGCTTCAATGTAACGCGGAGCTGCCGCTCCGTCGCCTGTGAGTATATTTCCCCAGTTTCCCTGCATGTCGATTAGCAGGTCTTTCTGTCCCAGTTGCACCAGCGCATCGCCTATGGAAGCATCGCCATGCGGGTGATACTGCATGGTGTAACCAATAATATTGGCTACTTTATTGTATCGCCCGTCATCCAAGCGTTTCATGGCGTGAAGGATACGTCGTTGAACGGGCTTCAACCCATCGTCGAGATGAGGAACAGCACGTTCCAAAATAACATATGAGGCATAGTCTAAGAACCAGTCCTTATACATCCCCGAAATGTGAACCTTAGTAGTCGTTTCGCCGGTAATACGTGCTATACGGTTGTGTTCTTCAGGGGATGGTTTGTGTGTACTATCTCCATTCAGTAAGGCTTCCGCTTCAAAATCGTCAAATTGCATTATCAAAAAAATGGATTGTAGTTTACAAAATTCGTTTATAACATTACCTCTTCTTCAACCTTATTGCCTTCAACCAACGATTCATCCAGCTCAAGGATATCCTCTTCTTCCAACACATCGCTTTCAAACCTAAGGTTTTCGATGATAAAGTCTTGCCTTTCGGGGGTGTTTTTCCCCATGAAAAACGATAGCAGATCGGGAATGGCATCATGCGATGAAATTCGCACAGGATCAATCCGCATGTCTTCACCAATAAAGTACTTAAACTCATCGGGTGAAATTTCGCCCAGCCCCTTAAAGCGGGTTATCTCTGGATTGGCCCCCAGCTCAACAATGGCTTTCTCCTTTTCATCTATGCTATAGCAGTAAATGGTTTTCTTTTTGTTTCGCACCCTGAAAAGTGGGGTTTGAAGTATGAAAAGGTGCTTTTGGCGAATAAGATCGGGGAAGAACTGCAGAAAAAACGTGATAAGTAACAGGCGGATGTGCATCCCGTCCACATCAGCATCGGTGGCTATAACCACTTTGTTGTATCGGATATTGTCAATATCTTCCTCAATGTTAAGAGCGGCCTGTAAAAGGTTAAACTCCTCGTTTTCGTAAACCACCTTTTTGGTTAACCCATAGCAATTAAGCGGTTTCCCTTTCAGCGAGAAAACCGCTTGGGTATTAACATCCCGACTTTTGGTAATTGAACCGCTTGCCGAATCACCCTCGGTGATGAAAAGGGTGGTTTCAATATTTCTTTCGTCTTTATCGCCGTAATGAACCCTGCAATCGCGCAGTTTTCGGTTATGAAGGCTTGCCTTTTTAGCCCTTTCGCGGGCCAATTTTTTGATGCCAGATATTGCCTTGCGCTCTTTCTCCGATTCCAGTATTTTTTTTAAGAGGATATCGGCTGTTTCGGAGTTTTTGTGAAGGTAGTTGTCAAGCGAATTCTTTACGAAATCGCCAATAAACTGGCGAATGGATGGTCCTTGCGGACCAATATCTTTGCTCCCTAATTTGGTTTTGGTTTGGCTCTCGAATACAGGCTCTTCAACCCGAACGCTCACGGCAGCAATAATCGATGTGCGAATATCCGACGCATCGAAATCCTTTTTATAGAACTCGCGAATGGTTTTAACGTAGGCTTCGCGGAAAGCGGCCAAATGGGTTCCACCTTGCGTTGTATGCTGTCCGTTAACAAATGCGTAGTAGTCTTCACCGTAACCATTTCCGTGTGTTATCGCTAACTCAATATCTGTACCCTTGATATGTATGGGAGGGTAAAGCTCTTGTCCTGATAGTTGCTCATTGAGCAGATCCAGCAAACCGTTCTTTGAACTATAGGGTATACCATTGAATTTAATGGAAAGCCCGGTATTGAGGTAGGTGTAATTTCGGATCATGGTTTCGATGTACTCCTGCTGAAAGTTAAACCGACCGAAAAGGGCTACATCGGGCACAAATTCAACCTTGGTACCGTTGCGTTCACTGGTGGTATCGAATTCCTGCTCGGAGAGCAGATTGCCACACGAAAAATCAACAATCCTGCCTTTTCCTTCCCGAAAACTTTGAATCGTGAATTTGGCAGATAGCGCATTTACAGCCTTGATACCAACACCATTAAGACCTACCGTTTTCTTAAAGACCTTTGAATCGTACTTGGCTCCAGTATTCATTTTTGAGGCGGCATCCCTCAGCTTACCAAGAGGGATTCCTCTTCCGTAATCGCGAATGGATACCGAGTTTTCAGAAATATTTAGGTCGATTGTTTTACCATGCCCCATCATGTACTCGTCAACAGAGTTGTCGAATACCTCCTTTAGCAATACGTAAATCCCATCATCAGGCTGCGATCCATCACCCAGCTTGCCAATGTACATGCCTGGCCTGAGCCTGATGTGCTCGTTCCATTCCAGTGTTCTAATGCTATCTTCTGCGTAAGTTCCGTCCATAAACAATACATCCTAATTAACCCACAAAAATAGCAATAAAATCAGGCTTTTCGAAAAGAGTTATCAACAGGAAATGAACAGGCGAGCCCGGTGACGACTATCTGAACGATGAGAAAAATAGTGTTGAACTGTTAAATTTTAAAAAATTTATGCTAGTCATTTAATGGGTTAAAGCCCTATCCTTTTCGTTTAAAACAAAATAGTTTTAACTTTGCCATTTATTTATCTAAACGTATTAATGGGAAAGAAGAAAAAAGAAAATACCGAAAAACTATTAAGCACTATAGTAGATGCCATAGTTGAAAAGAAGGGAGTTGATATTGTTAGCCTTGAATTGGGAAAACTGCCCAATGCCATTTGTAAATACTTTGTAATTTGTCATGCCGATTCCACCACTCAGGTTTCTGCCATTGCCGATAATATTGAAGACAGAGTTATTGAGCATTGTGCAGAAAAGGTATGGCAAAAAGGAGGTTATGAAAACAGCATTTGGATAATACTCGACTATGTGGATATAGTGGTGCATATTTTTCAGACTGAATGGAGACAATTCTATAAACTTGAAGGTCTCTGGGCAGATGCAAGTAGGATTAATTACGATGTGGATAAACTGGGAAAGGTTGTACCCAATAAAATATAGCGTTGAACAATGATTTACCGAACCATGTTTATAGTCAATTGAATTTATTTATAGCAAATATGTCAGATAAAGAGAATAAAGATAAAAGTAAAGAAAACCAGAAGGAGGGAAAGAAGAAGATTGTTGATTCCAATCCCACAACTGGGGGTGGTATTAAATTTGGAGGGAACAAGTTTAACGTTTATTGGATTTACATCCTGATAATTGCCACTATACTGGGGCTAAACTTTTTTTATAGTTCAAAGAGCCCGGTTGAAACCAGCCAACGCGAGGTGATCTTCCAGATGCTTGTTCAGGGGGATGTTGATAGAATGGTTTTGATAAGAAACCAGGGTAAGGTTGAGGTTTACATCAAGGAGAGGAGCATTGAAAAATATTCCGGCAAACTGGGTGAGAACGCTCAGAATGTACCCCGACATGGCCCACATTTTTTCTTCACCTATGGTGATATTGCCACCTTCGAGCGGCAGCTTGATGAAGCACAGGAAGGATTATTGCCTACCGAAAGGGTTTCCGTTAGTTACGAGGATAGACCAAACTATCTTGGGGAAATCATAACCTGGATATTGCCCATTCTCCTTTTAGTTGGAGTTTGGCTGTTCATTTTCAGACGAATGAGTCGTGGAGGGGCAGGTGGCCCTGGAAATATATTTAGCGTTGGCAAATCCAAAGCCCAGCTTTTCGACAAAGAGGCTACCATTAAAATCGACTTTAAGGATGTGGCTGGTCTTGAGGAGGCAAAGGTGGAGATCATGGAAATTGTCGATTTTCTAAAAAGTCCAAAGAAGTATACCGATCTTGGAGGGAAAATCCCCAAGGGCGTTCTGCTGGTTGGCCCCCCGGGAACCGGAAAAACACTTTTAGCGAAAGCTGTTGCCGGCGAAGCAAATGTTCCATTCTTTAGCATGTCAGGATCCGATTTTGTTGAGATGTTTGTAGGTGTGGGCGCATCGCGTGTGCGCGATCTTTTTAAGCAGGCTAAGGAAAAAGCACCCTGTATTGTGTTTATCGATGAGATTGATGCCATTGGACGAGCAAGAGGTAGAAATGTGAACTTCTCGGCTAATGATGAGCGTGAGAACACTCTTAATCAGCTACTCACCGAGATGGATGGCTTTGCATCAAATCAGGGTGTAATAATTCTTGCAGCCACAAACCGTGCTGATATCCTCGACAGAGCACTGATGCGTGCAGGTAGGTTTGATAGGCAGATTCACGTGGAGTTACCCGATTATAAGGAAAGACTTGACATATTTAAAGTACACCTCAAACCTCTTAAACTGGAAGAGAACTTCAGCATAGATTTTTTGGCAAAGCAAACTCCTGGTTTTT
Organism: uncultured Rikenellaceae bacterium; assembly: GCA_964509385.1. Taxonomy (GTDB): domain Bacteria; phylum Bacteroidota; class Bacteroidia; order Bacteroidales; family Tenuifilaceae; genus MWFE01. The sequence goes on along the minus strand of CAZDXY010000009.1, from coordinate 31,269 downwards.
CAGGTGCTGATATAGCTAATGTATGCAATGAGGCAGCCCTTATTGCTGCACGAAAGAATAAAGCTTTTGTCGAAAAACAAGATTTTTTGGATGCCATCGACAGGATAATTGGTGGTTTAGAGAAGAAGAATAAAATCATTTCTCAGGAGGAAAAACGAACCATTGCTTTCCACGAATCAGGACATGCCACTGTGAGTTGGCTGCTTGAGCATGCAAACCCTCTCCTAAAAGTTTCCATAATTCCTCGCGGAAGAGCCCTGGGAGCTGCTTGGTATCTTCCCGAAGAACGTCAGTTAACCACTACAGAACAGCTTTTGGACGAGATGAGTTCTGCCCTAGGAGGTAGAGCTGCCGAGGAAATAATGTTCGGGAAAATATCTACAGGTGCACTTAACGACCTGGAAAAAATTACCAAGCAAGCTTATGCCATGGTGGCATACTTTGGTATGAGCAAGGGTATTCCCAATTTAAGCTTTTACGACTCATCTGGTCAGTCTGAGTACTCCTTCTCCAAACCCTACAGCGAGAAAACAGCGGAATTGATTGATAAAGAGGTTAAAACACTAGTAGAGGAAGCATATAAAAGGGCTAAGGAAATACTTACCAAGAATAAAAAAGGTTTGATAAAACTTGCGGATCTTTTACTTGAAAGAGAGGTGATCTTTAGTGAGGATCTCGAAGCCATTTTTGGACCAAGAAAATCGCACACCCGATCTGAAGAACTGGTTAAAAATATTGAAGAGGAAGAGAAGAGAACTGGGGAAGATGAAATGGTAAAAAAAACTGAAGAAGAGAATCAGAATAAAATTACATAATTTTGATCAATGGATAAACAGCAATGGATTTTGGTTTTTTCAACCAATATTCACCATCAGGCAGAAATTATAAAGCAAATGCTTGAAGCCAATGGTGTTGAAGCCGTGGTTATTAATAAACAGGATTCCGCATACCCTAGCATTGGAGAGGCAGAACTTTACGTTTATCCCGAAAAAGAACAGCTGGCTTTAAACCTAATAGAGAGTTTTGAAAGTTGAGTACATTTTTAAAAAGGACTATTAGCGGATCCCTCTTTGCCATTGCAATTTTGGGCTCCATTATTCTGGGACGAATAAGTTTTCTGCTGATTTTCTTGGCTTTGACCATAGGAACATTGATGGAGTTTTATCGATTTGCCTATAAGGCTCGAATCCGCCCACAGTATTTGTACGCCCTAATTCTGGGAACAATAATTTTTGTAATGAATTACCTATTTGCCATTGGTAAATTGGGAAACTATATTTTTCTTGGAATAATTCCACTGATAATCAGTGTTTTTATTATTGAATTGTTTCGAAATCACAACCGCCCTATGCATAATATTGCATTCACTCTGCTGGGCTTACTTTATGTTGCTTTCCCCTTTTCACTCCTGAACTACTTTGCTCTCAGCTACTCATCGTATCGAATTGGCTATCAAACCCATATTCTAATTGGATACTTTATTCTTCTATGGGCCAATGATACAGGAGCATATGCTTTTGGAATGAGCATTGGCAGGAATAGACTTTATCCAAAGATTTCCCCAAAAAAATCGTGGGAAGGATTAATAGGAGGTTTTTTTACTACTGCACTCATTGCATGGGTTATTTCTTTGTTTTTTACCAATATTTCTCTTTTCCATTGGATGACCATTGGGCTAATTACAGCGGTCATGAGCGTTTTTGGCGACTTGGTTGAATCCATGTTCAAACGAAGCCTTGAACTTAAAGATTCGGGGAAGTTCTTACCCGGTCATGGAGGTTTGCTAGACAGGTTCGACGGAATGTTACTTTCAGCACCAGTTGTTTTTGTTTACCTTGAAATGATGATGTTAATATAAATCCCTAAGCGATTCAAAATGTCTATTCATAAAGAAGGAGTTAAAAGTCTTATCGTTGTTTTTCTTACACTGATTGTTATCTGTTTTTCACTTTGGCTGGCTTTTGGAAATATTACCCTATATTTTTCATCGTTTGTATCAACACTATTTTTTTTATTTGTTCTTCGTTTCTTCCGTGAACCAAAGCGGATTATAAACTATAATAATGAGCATTTACTTTCACCTGCCGATGGAACAATAGTTGCTATTGAAGAGGTTTATGAGTCAGAGTACTTGAAAACTAAGTGCATTCAGATATCTATATTCATGTCGGTTTGGAATGTTCATATCAACTGGTATCCCATAAAAGGACGTGTTGAATTTTTCCGTTACCACCCTGGGAAGTATCTTGTTGCATGGCATCCCAAATCCTCAACTCTTAATGAAAGGACTTCAATTGCTCTTATGCGTGATGATGGCATAACCATTTTGTTTAGACAAATTGCCGGATACCTTGCCCGAAGAGTGGTTTGCTATGCAATGGAAAATCATTTGGTTGAACAGGGACAGCAGGTAGGTTTTATAAAACTTGGATCCAGAGTTGATATCTTTATACCATTAGACTCAGTAGTAAAGGTTGAACTAAATCAGAAGGTTGTTGGTACTCAAACAGTAATAGCCTTAGTACCAAACCAGAAGAATAAATAGTATTTTTTCCTTTAATTCTTAAACACTGATTTCTATGATTCGCAAATTTTCAATTTTGCTTACAGCCCTTGTTTTATTATTGTTTAGTAAAAAGTTAATTGCACAAACTGAGGTTGACGAGCGCGCAACAATACGTTTCGAACAGGGAATAGGATTTCATGCTCCTGATTCAACCTTTGGCATGAACCTGAGGTTCAGAATGCAAAATAGGGTTGGTCTTTCAACCTATTCAGAGAGTGATTTGGGAATTGAAGAGGTTGATGCACGTATCCGTAGGTTACGATTGCGATTGGATGGTTATACAAATAACCAGAAAATAACATACTATCTTCAGCTTTCCTTCTCCCGAAGCGATCAGGACTGGGACAATTCGAAGGTGCCAAATGTTATTCGCGATGCTATGGTTTACTATAACTATAGCCACAAATTGTACTTTGGTTTTGGGCAGGGGAAGTTGCCAGGAAACCGTCAGCGAATAATCTCGTCAGGCGAACAGCAGTTTACCGATAGATCAATTGTTAACAACGCCTTTAATATAGATCGGGATTTTGGTCTAATGACCTACTATACCAATAATCTAGGTTCATTGGTTTATAACCTAAAGGGAGCAATATCCAGCGGCGAAGGTCGCAACGCATTGGCATCGGATGATGGCCTAGCCTATACAGGCAGAATTGAACTCCTGCCCTTAGGCAAATTCACAAGCAATGGTGACTTCTCCGAGGGTGATCAGGTGCATGAACCAAAACCCAAACTTTCTCTTGCTGGGGGGTATAGCTATAACCATAAAGCACAGCGCGCAGGTGGACAAAGAGGATCATTCCTCTACGAAACTCGCGATATCGAAACCTGGTATCTGGATGCAGTATTCAAGTATATTGGCTGGTCGTTTTATACAGAATATATGAATCGGTTTGCAAATGATCCCATAACCCTCTCGGAAAATACCGACGAAAAACCAATCTATGTTTATTCTGGTTATGGATTTCTTGCCCAGCTTAGCTACTATTTCAAGAACAAAGTTGAAATTGGAGTACGATATTCATTTATTGATCCAACAACAACAATTTCAGCCTTCGAAGCCCGGAATAATGAGTACTCTCTGGGATTTACCAAATACCTTTATAAACATAAAGTCAAAGCTCAAACCAATTTGATTTATCAGCAGAAAGGGAAACTACAACCCGAGACGGATAGCAACGACAGATGGATTTTCCATTTTCAGGTTGAATTGGGTATTTGATTTTCGGCTAAATAAACATCAACAGGCTAACCGACATGATTACCATACCGGCAATCAATCCGTAAATGGATAGGTGATGCTCCCCATACTCCCGTGCAGCGGGCAACAGCTCATCGATGGATATGAAAACCATTATACCGGCCACTCCGGCAAAGAGTATCCCAAAGGTTAATTCTGTCAGAAATGGCATAAGAATGAGGTATCCAACCAAGGCACCAATAGGCTCAGCCAATCCCGAAAGGAAGGACAATGTAAATGCTTTTCTTTTATTTCCTGTGGCATAAACTATGGGAACCGAAACTGCAATACCCTCAGGTATGTTATGGATGGCAATGGCAACCGCAATGGCAATACCCAGGTTTGGATCGGAAAGGGCAGCAGTGAAAGTGGCAAGACCTTCGGGAAAGTTATGGATGGCAATAGCCAGAGCAGTAAAAATGCCCATACGCATCAACTTTTTGTTCTTTTTGGATCCACGCTCGGAATCTTCAATGAGTTTTATTTCATGAGGGTTTTCGGTTGAGGGGATAGACTTATCGATAATTGCTATCAATGCAATTCCTCCAAAAAATGAAGCTGCCGTTATCCATGATCCTGTATAATATCCAACTGCTTCCACAAGCGATTCCTTCGCTTTAAAAAAGATCTCAACAAACGACACGTAAATCATTACACCAGCAGAGAACCCTAAAGCTACCGATAAGAATTTTGTGTTGGTATGCTTGGCAAAGAAGGCTATTGTACTGCCAATGCCAGTCGATAATCCGGCAAAAAGGGTTAGGCCAAAGGCAAAAAGGATGTCGTTTAGTTCGTATTCCATTTTTAGGTTACCTGTTTTTTATCAATAATAGATTAAAGTATATTCTCTTGAAGAACGTTAATCTCATGAGAAAAGTTGAATGATGGATTATCTCTTTTTAGGTTATTGATTTTTTCCAGAGTATTCTCAACAAAGGAAATAAATTCTTTCGATTTGGGGTTGAATGGACGATGATTTATTGCTGCAAGAATTTCCTCAACCTTTAACGATGTCCTCTGGGCATCGTTTGCTATTGTTGTGTTTCGAAACTTATTCCATATATGGTCAATTGCCCTTGATGAAATGTGTAGCATGTCGTCGGCGTAAAAACGGTAGTCGCGCAGCTCATCCATCACTATTTCGTAGGATGGGAAGTAGAATACGTTTTCGGGAAATTTTTCAACAAGTTGGCTTACAGCCAAAATCAGTGTAGATTTGCTTACCTGATTTCCCACGGGTCCATCTTTCCAATGACGAATAGGGCTAATGGTTAAAATTACCTTAAGGTTTTTTTTCGCTTTAAGAATGCTTTCCAAAAGATCAGACCATAAATTGACTATTTCCGACACTGAGAGTAGGCTATGCTTAAACTCCCTTGCTGGAATTTTATGGCAATTGGCAACGGGAATCCCCATTTTTTTATGGTGGTAAACCCTGGCTGTGCCAAAAGTAATGGCCAAGAATTCAGTTTCCCTCCAAAAATTATGAGCCTGTCTTAAAGAAACGTTGATCCTCTTCAGGCAATCCTCTTGATTGGAGGATGAGAAGCTTGTATGGTGGTAAAAACTGAACCAGAGATTGTTGTATGTATTAAGATCATCCTCAACGAATGGCTGTCCGCTAATAATTCGTTTTAGCCCAAGAGCAACCGAAAGGGGGTTGTAAACAACCCCAAAGGGGTTGATCAGAACAGGGAACTTTCGTTCAAGCATTTTGTCCCCAATGCTTTCGGCAAAGCACGATCCTATAAATAGTGTAGGCGATGAGTAGTTTATCTCAAATGGATAATTATCAACATGAACTGGTGTGGTAAATGATTTTTCCATGGAGTCCTTAAAATTCCAGATTACCGCTAATCCACTCCTTGATCATCCTAAATACCTCCTCGTTAATAGTTTCGTTGTGCAGTTCATGATACATGTCCTTGAAGGGAATAAAGCTACATGTCTTAACCTTTTTCGACATTTCGAATGATTCTTTGTACTGGGTTACGGGATCAGAATCACCGTGAATAAGGAGGAATGGTTTCTCCAACTTTTCTATATTGGCGATGGCATAGTCGCTAGCTTTATTTATCTCGGTAAGAAGCCGCGGGGTTATTTTGCTATGATTCAGGGGGTCGGTTCTGTAGCTTTCAACAATTTCAGGCACATGGCTAATGCCCTCAGCATTCAGGGGTGCATTAATTTGCAACGCTGGTAATATACCGTTGAGAATTTTAACCAGAAAACTTAATATTGCAGAGGGCTTGTTTGTTAGTTTTAGCCATGGCGAAGTGGCAATTAGCAATCTAAATGGATTATGTTCTCTTAGTGCAAAATTTATAGCAATATTTCCACCCATGCTATGCCCGTAAAGTACTATTGGACTTCCGGGAAACAACATGCTTGCTTTGCTTAGTACAAGGTTTATCTCTTCCATGAATACTCCAAAGTTCCTAATATGCCCTCTTTTACCTTCCGATTGTCCATGACCATAATGATCCCATGCAAAAAAGCCGTAACCATACTTTAGAAATCTTTCGGCCCAATGTTTATATCGTAGTGAATGTTCACCCCATCCATGGCAAAGACATACTATTGCTTTGGGATTAAGTTCAGGAGCAACGTACCATCCATATATTTTTTCACCTGTTTTTAGTTTTAGGCATGTTTCTTTGGGTTCCATAGTTTGATAGTTTTTGGTAAAATTAATCAGAAATATGAAAGATTATGCGAAAAATGTAATGCTGCTTAACCTGATTAATTCATAAATTAATACATCTTAGTGATCCCGAGAATTCGGGATTAGTGTCTTGGTGTCTTTGTGGCGGAAAAAGACTTGCCACTAAGTCACTAAGTCACAAAGAAAACACAAAGTTTATGAATTAAGCAGGTTAAATGCTTTTACAGTTATCGACGAATTTTTTAAAGCCAGCTCTGCTAACTGGAGTTTTTGAAAAATTTACCTCAAATTCGTCTTCTGTCAAATTCGTAAGTCTATTATTGTCAATTTTAAGAATATTAGCAAGAGGTTGTATATCCGAAAGTCTTGTCTTTTGAATTTTTTTGTTCCATGGGCACACCTCCTGACATATATCACAGCCAAAGCACCAGCCGTTCATATTTTCCCTTTCATTCTCACTAAATGGAGTTCTTTTTTCGATGGTTAGGTAGGATATACATTTGCGGGCATCTACAGTGTATGGTTCAACAATTGCCCCAGTAGGGCAAGCATCCATACAAAGAGTGCAGGTTCCACATCGATTTGGTATTTGCCTGTTGCTTGGTTCAATTTCAATATCAATAATCAGTTCACCAATAAATGTGTATGAACCAATTTTGGGGTTTATCAGCATTCCATTTTTTCCAATCCAACCCAATCCGGCTTTTACTGCCCAAGCACGCTCTAGCACCGGAGCCGAATCAACAAAAACTCTACCGTTTACTGAGCCATATTCTTTTTTCAGCTTTTCCAGAAGAATGTAAAGCATATCCTTTACAACTACATGGTAATCGTTAGATATGGCGTATCGGGATATTTTAAGTGGAGTAACTGAAATCGTTGGGTTGCCAGGAAAATAGTTTAGCAAAACCGTAATCACCGATTTTGCATTAGGAACCAATAGGGTTGGGTCAAGTCGCTTATCGATGTTTTGTTCCATGTAGTTCATCTGGCCATGCATCCCTTCAAAGAGCCAATGCGTAAAATGATTTTTGTCATTTATTAGTGGTTCTGCAAGGCATACTCCACATGCATCAAATCCAACCTGGTTGGCAAAAGATTCTATGGCAATAAGAGGTTTAATAAATTTTTTAATATTAGTTGATAAAATTTTTAATATTTTTATAATGACTCAAAATTATTCCAAAGAAATGGAATTTAAAACGAATTGTTATATTTGTAGAAGAATCTCGAGAATGTATTTACTCCAGTATATGATGAAAAACCCAATTATTCTAATCCTTATACTGCTATTCTCTTACTCAAATCTTTTTGCACAAGGGAATGAAAAAATAGCTAAGTTTCAAGAGAAGCACGATAAAGCTGTAGCCAATACAGCTAAAATTGAAGAAATTATTGTAGCTATTGAGGAAGAAATTGATGAGGGGAGTACGCTAAGTAAATCCTCAAAAAGTGAAAAGAAAACCCTACTAAAGCAAGAAAAGAACCTAACCAAGAATTACAATAAGAGTAAGAAAGCCTTCGAAAAGAGTGTAAAAAAAATGGAAAGGGAGGAACGCGATGAGGCAAAAGCAGAGTTTAAACAGCAAACCAGCGAGTATAAAGCTGAACTTAAAACTACAAAGGCAAGTATAAAGGAAACCGATAAAAATCTAAAAAAGGGTACCAATCAAGTTGTGAAAGGGAAGGCTAACCTTAAAAAAGCTAAGCAAAAGCTTAAAGATGCCAAAGCCAAGGAAAAAGAAACCAAAAAAAGCCTTCAGGAAGCAGAGAAGCGATACTCAGCCGATTAAAATATTAGGGATTTTTTAAAAATAAAACCGCCAAGTTAATTTTTCACTTAGCGGTTTTATTGTGTTATGGTGGATTGTTATATCACAATATTCACAATCTTGTTGGGCACAACTATAATTTTCTTTGGTAACTTGCCATCGAGGTAACGGGCAGCTTGCTCGCTTTCGAGCACCATTTTTTCCACTTCTTCCTTAGCCAAATTCAATGGAATGTCAACAGTAAATCGGGTTTTACCATTAAAGGAAACAGGACAGGTAAACGTACTTTCAACCAAATACTCTTCCTTGTAGTCGGGCCATTGGGCATCGCACACGCTATCACTATTTCCCAGCAAATGCCATAATTCCTCAGCGATATGGGGTGCATATGGAGCAATGGTAATGGTTAGCGGTTCTAGCACATCCCTCTTGTTGCACTTCAATTCGGTTAGTTCATTCACGCAGATCATGAAGGCTGATACCCCGGTGTTGAAGCTGAACTTCTCAATATCGTCGTTTATCTTTTTAATGGTCTTATGCAAAACCTTTAGCTCTTCCTTAGAGGCGGGATCGTTGCTTATGTTTATCTGGTTATTGTTATCGTGGTATAACCGCCAAAGACGACGCAGGAACTTATGCACGCCATCTATGCCGTTGGTATCCCAGGGTTTCGATAGTTCTAGCGGTCCGAGAAACATTTCGTACATACGGAGAGTATCAGCCCCGTAATGTTCAATGATATCATCGGGGTTTACCACGTTGTACATGCTTTTGCTCATCTTTTCCACAGCCCAACCGCAAACATATTTACCATCCTCAAGGATGAACTCGGCGTTGGCAAACTCGGGCCTCCAGGCACGAAACTTCTCAATATCCAGAATATCATTGCTAACTATGTTCACGTCAACGTGAATTTCGGTTACATCGTAGTCCTTTTTCAGGTTGTACGAAACGAATTTGTTACCTCCCTTAACCCTGTACACAAAGTTCGATCGACCCTGAATCATCCCTTGATTCACCAATTTCTTGAAGGGTTCTTTTTTGCAAACATAGCCAAGGTCGAACAGGAACTTGTTCCAGAACCTTGAGTAAACCAAATGCCCTGTGGCGTGTTCGGTTCCACCGATGTAAAGATCAACGTTCTCCCAGTACTCGTTGGCCTCCTTCGATACTAAACCCTTTTCGTTTTTGGGGTCCATGTACCGAAGGTAATATGCCGATGATCCTGCAAAGCCTGGCATGGTGCTCAATTCATACGGATAACCCTCAGCAGTTTGCCAGCTCTTGGCTCTGCCAAGAGGGGGTTCGCCCTTCTCGGTTGGAAGGTATGCATCCACCTCAGGTAGCTCAAGCGGAAGTTTTTCTTCTTCAATGGAATAGGGTATTCCTTCCTTGAAGTAAATCGGGAATGGTTCGCCCCAGTACCTTTGACGGCTAAAAATAGCATCGCGCAAACGGTAGTTTACCTTGAATTGCCCAAGACCTTGTTCTTCAATGTTCTCGTTTATCGTTCTAATGGCATCCTTAACATCCAACCCGTTGATAATGCCACTGTTGATTACAACACCCTCCTTGGAATCGTAGGATTCTTCCCATGTAGCCGGATCGGAAGGGGTTTCGCCCGGGCGAATTACGGTCTGAACAATGGGCAAACCAAAGGTTTTGGCGAAAACAAAGTCGCGGCTATCGTGTGCCGGAACAGCCATTATGGCACCAGTGCCATAGCCAGCCAGAACATATTCACTAATCCAGATAGGGATGCGTTCTTTTGTGAAAGGATTTACGGCGTAGCTACCCGTAAACTGACCAGTAACCTTCTTGGCTTCAGCCTGTCGTTCACGTTCTGTTTTGCGCTTGGCAAGCGTTATATACTCTTCAACCGCTTGTTTATGTTCAGGGGTAGTAAGCTCATCAACCAGCTCGCTTTCGGGTGCCAGCACCATAAATGTTGCGCCATATATCGTATCGGGGCGGGTTGTGAAAACCAGAATTTCCTTGTTGGAACCATCAATCTTAAAGGTAACCTCAGCACCCTCAGAGCGACCAATCCAATTACGCTGTATCTCTTTCAACGAGTCGGTCCAGTCAATGGTTTCCAGATCGCTGAGTAGCCTCTCGGCGTATGCCGATATGCGTAAGCACCACTGCTTCATCTTTCGTTGCTCCACAGGATGACCACCACGAACCGAAAAACCCTCCTTTACCTCATCGTTTGCCAGCACTGTACCCAACGCCGGACACCAGTTTACCATAGTATCGGCAAGGTATGCAATACGATAAGCCAGAAGAATCTCCTGTTGACCCTTCTCGCTCATGGATTTCCACTGCTGTGCAGTGAACAATATCACCTCACTACAGGCAGCATTTACATCAATATTGCCGTTACTCTCAAATTTTGCAGTAAGGGTTTCAATGGGTTCTGCCTTTTGAGTATCGTTGTTATACCAGTGCTTAAACATCTTTATAAAGGCCCACTGGGTCCAGTGGTAGTACTTTGGATCGCAGGTGCGTACCTCGCGGTCCCAGTCGTAGCTAAATCCTATCTTATCAAGTTGCTCGCGATACCTTTTTATATTGTTATCCGTGGTAATGGCTGGATGCTGTCCGGTTTGAATGGCGTATTGCTCGGCAGGTAGTCCAAAGGCATCGTAACCCATGGGGTGAAGCACATTGTAACCCTGCAAACGCTTGTAGCGTGAGTAGATATCGGAGGCTATGTATCCCAGCGGATGCCCAACATGCAACCCTGCACCCGAAGGGTAAGGAAACATGTCGAGTACGTAAAATTTTGGTCGGGATTTATCGATTTCAACCCTATAGGTCTTGTTTTCCTTCCAGTATTGCTGCCACTTCTTTTCTATTGCCGAGAAATTGTAATCCATAAAGCGTGTTTATTGCATTGTTTATTTTGAACTTGCAAAGATAGAAAAAAGGGATAAAACAGCGATGCTCAAAAAATAATAGATTAAGGCATACTGGATTTATCAGTAAATGTGATTCTGCATAAAAACCATCATATAGTATAATTTCTTTTTGAGGGTTTTGATATATTTGCAAATTGATATTACGTGTTAACCATTTAAAGATTAGTTATTTTGAAAAGATTAGCTTTATTAATATCCCTGCTATTATCGGTTTCTTCCCTGTTAGCACAATACTTTGAAGACCTATCGTTTGGAACCGATAACTCATTGGAGGTGATCACTTGGAATCTGGAGCTGTTTCCCACAAACGGCTCAACAACGGTGGAGTATGTTTCACAGGCAATCATTGCCCTTGAGGCAGATATTATTGCATTTCAGGAAATTAGTAATGCTACTCTTTTCGTTGAAATGATAAACAGCCTTGATGGATATGCAGCACAGGTTGGGACAACCGGAGGCGATTGGAAGCTCGCATTTGTATATCGAACCGAAGTTATTGAGGTTAACAGCATCTATCAGATTTATACAGCATCGGAATATGCCAATCCCTTCCCCCGAAGGCCATTGGTCATCGATTTTAACTATCAGGATGAGAATTACGTTGTTATAAACAATCATTTTAAGTGCTGTGGCGATGGTATTATTGATTACGATGATCCCTATGATGAGGAGATGAGACGTTTCTTGGCAACCAACCTGCTCAAGGAGTACGTTGATACATACCTCCCGAACAAAAGAGTTTTCATTGTTGGCGACCTTAACGATGAGATCACCGATACACCTCCCAATAACGTATTTCAGAGCATTTTTGATGATTACGAAAACTACCTGTTTACCGATTATGAAATTGCCACTGGCAGCAGCTCCAACTGGTCGTACCCTTCGTGGCCATCGCATCTCGACCACATTATCATTACAAACGAGTTGTTTGACATGTTCTACTCAAGCAGCAGTGTTGTTACTACCATTAAACTCGATAATCATCTTTCTGGAGGTTGGTACGAGTACAACCAGAATATCTCCGACCACAGACCTGTTGCCATCAAGCTCTCGCAGGGAGTATCAACAATATTCAGCAAAGATTTTGAGGATCAAAGCTTAACCTCGGGTGGGTGGAATGCTTATAGCATTATTGGCGACCAGACTTGGTTTGTTCCCTCAGAACAATTCGGCCATAATAATTCCTACTGCGCTTACATTAATGGATACAGCTCTGGGGCACAAGAAAACGAGGATTGGTTTGTTTCGCCTGCATTTAGTCCCGATGCTTATAACAATATTGAGTTTTCCTTCTGGAATACTTCTGGCTATACGGGGCCTCAGCTACAGGTATTCTATTCCTATAACTTTACCAATAACCCTTCTACTGCAACATGGACTGAAATAGCTGGTATTAATTGGCATGGTGGTAGCCCATACTGGCAGTGGACTTATTCCGGAGCCATTGACCTAAGCAATTTATCAGGTGCATCGGCTAATATTGCCTTTAAGTACACATCAACCGCAAGCCAGGCTGCAGCCTGGGAAATTGATGATATATTGCTTACAGGACAGATTAAAACTTTTACTATTGCAGCCAGCGCTAACCCCACAAATGGAGGGGTTGTAAGCGGGTATGGAATATATGAATACAATCATGTTGCTAATCTTAGTGCAACACCTGCAACAGGTTATAGTTTTGTGAGTTGGACAGAGGGTGAAACAGTGGTATCAACCAATGCCAGCTATTCATTTAACGTAACTGAAGATAGAACTTTGGTTGCCAACTTTGCTCCTCAAACCTATACAATATATGCAAGTGTTCAGCCAGCCGGCAGTGGAACCATTAATGGTGCAGGAACCTATAACCATGGACAAACAGCAGTTTTAATGGCAACCCCCTTGCCGAACTACAGCTTTGTAAGCTGGACCGAAAACGGTAATGTGGTATCGATGAGCGCCAACTACTCATTTATTGTGAACCGCAACAGGGAACTTGTGGCAAACTTTGAAGAGGGCACTTCTGTGAGTAGCCCTAATGGTAGCCTTACGATAAAAATATTCCCTAACCCTTTTACTGATAGGTTGATCCTCGAAAGCGATCAGGATTATGGCCAGATAAATATGGAAATACTAAATTCCATTGGTCAGGTTGTGTACGAAGAGCAATTTTTGGGAAGCACAACGCTCAATACGGATCATTTTGCGGCAGGGGTTTACATTGTGAGGATCACAAATGGCAACAGGTTTGGTTTTTATAGGATAATAAGGCAATAGACAGGCATCAACAGACAAATGGATTATATCCGTGGGGATGCACCATAGTTGGCAAAAGCCACTGATTAGCCTTTATGCTGCATCAAATCATTTCGGAAACTGTATAAAAATTAACTAACGATTTGGATTTAATTTCCACGGGCTTGAGCCCGTGGAAGAATTGAGTGACAAATATTGGCTTTAGCCAAATATTATAATTTTTCTTTTGGGCTAAAGCCCAACATTCTTCTTTCTTCTTGTCCACGGGCTTAAGCCCGTGGAAATTATAAGAATAATATTCATAAACAAAAATTAATCAGTTTCTAACAGTTTCTTTGTTTTTCATTCCTTTTGGCATACTTGCTAATAGCTATATTCCAAAATATTTTTTATCTTTAACTTCTTTAACGTTTACCCCATGATCAGGCTGGCAGTTGTTGATGCACAAGTAAAGGGTTCGGAGAATACATTTCACCGGATTGAGCGTGAGGGCAAGGTACTCACCGTCCGAACCGAAAAGTTCAGCGAGAAAACCTTGAACCCGAAGGGTGACGATGAGGATCTGGTAACCGTTTTCAATGTCAGGCTCAGTGGCGACGAGGGTAAGGAGCTGCTAAACCGTATTGATGCCAACCACGCAAAGGTTTGCCTGTACATCACCAACGACGACGATCACGATGATACGAATGGCAAGTTTGATGGTGTGCTTGCAAGCATCGACTGGATATTCCTGAACAGCAAGGACAGGAACACCCTTGTGGAGGAGCTGAGCAAGGCGCTGGATCTGGGTGAACGCATCTCGCCAAAGCTGGTTTGCCGGATCATTAAGTTTATCACCCAGCCCGAGTTTAAACGCTGGGATAATTCCACCGCCCTGTCCACCCGCGAAATTGAGCTGATGAACCTTGTGGTTGAGGGAACCCCCGACAAGGAGATTTCGAAAAAGCTGGGGATAACCCTGAACACCGTTCGGTCGCACCTTAAGAAGATATTCTCCAAGTTTGGGGTGAACAACCGCCTTGAGGCTATGGTGGTGTACACAAAGTACTGCACCCCTGCCAACGAGGATGCAACGGGTTAGGCAATAAGGGAAAAATTGTTGTATCCATCATTTTTACTGGGGGAAGTGCTGTAGGGGCACTTTTTTTTATTTTGTATATATCAGTAATTCAACGAACTAACATTTTTATCACCTATTTTGGGTATTGACAAATAGACGAGAAGGGGTTATATTTGTTTGAATTGTAAAAGTTGTTGTGGATAAATAAGCAAGTTAGGGGCAAGCTTGAGACGGAATCGAAAAGTTTAACAAAATCCTGAAAAAAATCTTACATTTGCATTATGAGCAGATATGAAACCATATTGAATAAGATTAAGTTAGCAGTTTATTCAATTGCTCCAAACGCTGAAATTTATCTTTACGGCTCAAGAGCAAGAAAGACCGCTAAGAAGTATTCTGATTGGGATATATTAATCCTTTTAAATACATCATCCATAAGTTTTGAATTTGAAAAACAATTAATTAATGTTCTATATGACGTTGAGATTGAAACAGGCGAAGTTATTTCTCCTGTCATATACACTAAAAAGGAATGGAATGAGAGATTTTATATAACACCTCTATTTGAAAGTATTAATCACGAGGGAATCAGATTATAATGAGAGAAGAACTTGAAAACCATATTAAATATAGAATTGAACGTGCGTGGGACACCTTAGATGACGCAAGAATATTAGCTACAAATAAAAAATGGAACTCTGCAATTAATAGGCTCTATTATGCAACTTATTATGCTGTAATGGCATTGCTTTTAAGGAATGGATTGAAAACAGGAACTCATAACGGAGCCAAGACAAATTTCACTAAACATTTCATTAAAACAGAAATTATTGACAAGGAATTGGGAACTCTTTATGCTCAACTTTTCACTTGGAGACAGAAAGGAGATTATGATGACCTTTTTAATTTCAACGAGAATAAAGTAATGCCACTATTTGAACCTACAGAAAATTTAATCAAGAAAATTGAATCATTGATTTAAAGCCCGCCTGTAACAAGAGGCGTAGCCTCATCTCGTCAGAAAGTGACAGGAAGAGACCACACCCCCAGCCTTTAACCATAGCCTTACGGCTTTTTACCCTAAAGTTAACATTTATTGCACCTGCAATTGCCTGTTAACTATATGCATAACAATTTTATCACCTATTTTAGGTATTGACAAAGGGAAGAGAAAGGTTTAACTTTGTCAGAATTTTAAGAGTATTATTGAACATTTAAGAAAGTTAGGGGCATAATCAAAAAAACTTCAAAGAATTCAATAGGTTAATAAAGATAATCTAAGGAAATTTGAAGATTAGTAAAAATATTTATCACTCAGCCTAAAATTGGGAGTACAAGGATATGAAAAAAGTTATTTTAAGGGGAACTGCCGCAGGCCTTATTATGGGTATAGCTTTGTTTATTGTTGGGGCTATTGCAGCAAGAATAATTTATGGTCAGCAAATGGTTCCGGAAGGAAAATTTGAGCCAGAACAGATAAATGCTTTGTATTTTTTATGGACAAAACTTTTAATAGGCATTTTTTTTGGAATTATTTTTACCTTGATATATTCCAAATTTCATACATTAATGAATTCTCCCGGAATTATTAAAGGACTTCTATTTAGCATTATACTTTGGTTAATTATTTCGCTTTGGGCTATATCTCATCCTCTAGTATACGAAGACGGTATTGCAAATAAGAACCAGCTATTCTGGCATATATATACTCTTGGCGGATTTTTAGCTTACGGAATATCTATCGGTTTAATTTATAAAAAATGAAATGCTTATTCATTTTAATCGCCTGCACTTTATCAAACCCAGCCATTAACCCCAGCTTAAGGGCTGTTTTACCCAAAAATTAAAATTTATTACACCTGCAATTGCCTGTTAACTATATGCATAACAATTTTATCACCCTTTTTGGGTATTGACAAATAGACGAGAAGGGGTTACCTTTGTTTGAAACTATAAAAGCTGTTGTGGATGTATTTACAAGTTGACAACTAGCATAATGGAGACAGCCTATATACTAACATTAAAATAATAAAAATGAAATTATATCAATTTATACTATTGGGATTAATAATTGGCTTGATTTCTTGTGAAAAAGAGAACTCAAAGCCCATTGATTATAGAAATTCTGTAATAGGTGAATATGCTGGAATCAGAATAGATACTTATTGGATAAATGCTACTGTTGGGTATGGTCATGATACCACAGCAATAATTATTAATCTTTCAAAATCGGATTTGGACTCAATTATTGATATTAGCTTTAATCCAACCTACTCCGACGAGGATTTTTCATTCAAATATGTTGATGGACAATTTATTTCTACAACTTACTATCATCCACCCATATTGACTTTAGTAAATGACAGCTTATATTTCAAGCATCAAGGTGGTTTAGGCCCTATTTGGACAGAATGTTTTACGAAAAAGTCAGATTGATTTTTATTGAATAATTTAGATTTAGTCAATGATTGATTTTCTTGGTATTAATGAAAAAAATTTTTGATAGAAAAATTTCCAGCACCCAACATGGGCTGTAACCAAACGATCTTATCTCGTCTCGTCTCGTCAGGTGATGATTAGACAGCACAACACCACCATCCGATAGCTATACTTTTTACCTCCATTAAGCCTGAGGAAAAAAAATCTCATCTATAATCGCTTGTTAACCAACGACAAGACATTTTTATCACCTATTTTGGGTATTGACAAACGGAAATGCAGGTAATACCTTTGTTACAATAATAAATGTTGTTGGGGGTGTATAAACAAGTTGGACGCAAGCAAAGAACAAATAAAAACCTTTGAAGAATTAAACTAGTTAACTATATTATTAATCAAATAATTAACTTTGCTTACTTCATATTAAATTTAACTAATAACTAAAATAAAAATCCTATGGAAAATTCATTTTTTTACGGAAGCGCAGAACTTGACAAACCAGTGTTCAGAGATCTTGCGAATGACATGTCTCTTCCATATCTTGTTCTTGCAATTAAAGAAATTAAAAATTACAAGAAGAATGCAAATAAGTACTTTGACTATTACAAGAAAGGAAAACATCCTAAAATCTGCAAGGGTATTGCAAAATGTCTAGAAAATCTAACCTTACAAGAAGCAAAAAAGGTGGTACGGGCAATTGAAACACTTGAAAAAAGAAAGGATATTAAGAATTACATTACAGTAAATAAAATTAAAATCGACACATTTACATTTAATAATAAGGATTTAAAGCTTTGGGCAAAAAAATGTGTGGATAAAAGAATTAACATTTTACAGCAAGAAATCATACCTCTAGTACCACGCGTTCCTTTAGATAAACAGGGAAATCCAATACCACCTAACCCTACACCAAATCCAAATAGGTTTTTGAATATTTACATGAAGTCGCTAAAGGCTATTGACCTTACGAACTGGGAGCCTGGCAGCGATGAGATAAGTGCCAGCTTTGTAAATATGGATGAAAACTTTTCAGCAACCCAGTATGGGCCTTTTCAAGTTGGTAGTTATAGTCGTAATGGGCAGATTGAACCATCAACTGGACCGATTCTCATTAAATCATTTCCACTGAATATTAATTATACGTTGCCTAAGATATTCACATGTACAGCATCAATTGCGGAAGTTGATTGTGGTGGATTTGCTAAATTTATGGAAGCGGTATGGGCATTCGTATGCGGCGATCTTGCTGTTGCTATTTTCAATGCTTTAGCACAAAATTCAGTTTTGACGGCAACTGCAGTTGTAGCAGGATGCTCTACAGCGCTTGCTGCTCTTCTCGTCATTATAGCAGCATGTGTTATTGCCCTTGTCGCAGTATTTATAATCAGTGCCATCATTCAAGCGTTGAAGGATGATGTCTTTGACCCATTTACTTTTGTTGAGGGGCTGGTTTCTCCGGGCGGTATGCTGAGCAACGGAGCCATGACAAAAGAAGTCAAAAATATTTATGAAAAGCATGGTGGAAAATACGAAATCACAATGATCTTAGAACTTATCAAATAGGTAAATAATCAACTTTGACAAACTTAAAATAAAGCCAGCGCCCAATAAGGTATATAGCCATCCGATCTTATCTTGTCTCGTCAGGTGATGATTAATCAGCGCACCACCACAATCCGATAATCATACTTTTTTACGTTCATTAAGACTGAGGTAAAAAAAATCGCACCTGTAATCGGCTGTTAACCAACGACAAAACATTTTTATCACCTATTTTGGGTATTGACATCTTTTTAACCCTGTTATACATTTACCTTTTATTGGGGATTGAGGGTTGTTTTTCCTCAGATGTTTTATTTCAAATAATTCATAACCCTTAATAAACTTGCAATTTCATGTTTTCAATTTGTAAACCAGGGTTTAAACAAAAAAAATGTAAAGCGATGAATCCATTTTTAGATGATGAAAGGGTAAAGGAACTGCTGGCCGAGGTTGAAAGGCTAAACCTAAAGGGTAAGCATTACTCCGATATTATTGATGAACAGGGCTGCCAATACGTAGATCTTGTACAGCAGGGAGGTGGTGTGCTGGGTATTGCACTGGTGGGTTATACCCATATACTCGAGGAGGCGGGTATCCGATTCCTGAGCCTTGCCGGCACATCGGCGGGGGCAATAAATACCATGATGATTGCCGGGTTGGGTGAAATTGGGAAACCGGTTTCGACCCAAATACTGGATATCCTGTGCAATGTAAACTTATTTGATTTTGCCGATGGCAACCCAAGGCTTAAAAGCCTTATCCAACGCATAATCGATGAGAAACCCTTTAAGCTGAACCTTTTTTTCAACTCGTTGCTGATATGGCGGACACTGAAGAAGGAATTGGGGCTTAATCCGGGCATGTACTTCGAGAAGTGGGTTGACGAAAACCTGCGTTTGGCAGGTATTGGCAACCTGGGCGATTTGCAGAAACACCGGCAAAAGTTACCCAAACTCATCGACAGGGTTACAGGAGATCCCATTGAACGTCAAGCCGATCTAAAGATCATTGCCTCAGACATCACATCGAAGAGCAAGATTACATTTCCCGAAATGGCAGAGCTTTACTGGGATAACCCTACTCTTATTAGCCCTGCCTGCTTTGTGAGGGCATCCATGTCTATACCCTTCTTCTTCCAGCCCTACAGGGTTTTCAATATTCCCAATGCAGGAACGGTTGAGAATCCCAATTTGCCCAAAGGGCAAACCAAATGGATCAGGCATGTGGGTTATCGTGGCCCCATTCCTAAAGAAGTTAGCTTTGTCGACGGGGGTATGCTCTCCAACTTTCCCATTGATGCCTTTCATCTTACCAATGGTGTGCCCAAAAAACCCACCTTTGGAGCAAGGCTTAGCACATGGAGGAGTAGCTGCAGCAAAACCGATACCCTTGGCGCCATGTGTGGTGCTATGGTAAGCACCATGCGTCAGCTTCACGATTACGATTTCCTGCTCAAGCACGAGGATTACAAGAACCTGATCTGTAGTATCGATGCCGATGAGAAGCTGGACGAAAATGGGAATCTCATGTTCAATTGGCTCGACTTTAACATGCCAAAGGAAAAGCAAATAGCCCTGTTTATTCTTGGTGCCGAAAAGGCATTGGAATTTCTTTCATCATTCAACTGGGGATACTATAAAGGAGTAAGAGCAGTACTGCAGAGTGTAAAGCCAAAAACAATACAAACAAAAAATTATGAATAGGATCACAATATTGAGCATGATTGCTCTACTGGTTATACTGGTTATGTTTGGTATATCGCTGTGGAATAAGCGAGTGCCCTTGCAGCAGGATATAGTGATAGAGACCGATCCAATATCTGTAGTTGAAGCAGTGCAGGAGGCAAAGGAAATACAAAAGAGTATTAAGACCAACATTAAGTTGTACCGCCAGATCGATAGCCTCAATACGAGGAGAATACGAAGGCAAATTGAGTATCAACGGGCGTTAAATACGCACATGCTGGTAATGCAAGTTGATACCGTTTCAGTCTCGCTTCCGGTTTTACCAATACAGGTTGTTGAGCAGGCAGACTACACCCAATCGGATAGCCTTCAGCGGGACATGGAAGATCTGTTGCTTCGTTATCAGGAGGTTTTGGTGCACATGCAGCAAATGCAAGAGGATTTGCAACTTCAAAAGGATGTTGTCTCCCAGTCCCCATTTCAATTTGGTGATAATGAGCAAACCAAGTTTCTGGTCAAGAGCATACTCTCGCTAATCTTTACTCTGGCCTCGCTTTACGTGGTGCTATCGAAGAAGTACGATTCCGATACCAAGAAATGGGCGCTAAGCACCCTATCGCTTATTGCCGGGGTGTGGGTTGGATCGATATAGAAACTGTTAAAGATTTAACTAATAATTTGGTTTTCAATTGCCACGGGCTTAAGCCCGTGGAAGATATAAGTATCAAAAAATGGCTTTAGCCACATCTTGAGATTTTTTTTTGGGCTTAAGCCCATCATTATTCTTGCTTTTTGACCACGGGCTTAAGCCCGTGGCAATTATAAGAATGCTATTCAGAAACAAAATTTAAACAGTTTCTTAGTATTTTATAGATTGTAGAAAATGTATTTCGTTCGGGTATCTAGGTTTTGAATTAAAGGTTTTTAATTTTTCAAGGTACAGACAAATAGTATGTTTGTGATAGTTCTTAACAGCAGCACATTGCTATTCACTTAAAATAATTTGATATGAAAAAAATCATCATACTAATCATTTTCCTGCAAGGCATTGCATGCTTTGGGCAAGATGCTCAGATTGACTATACAATAGTCCACGAACAGTGTAATGCGCTTGAGCACCTGCTACCCCTTTTTACCATACATGGGGTTCCCCAAAACCAAAACACCGACGATTCGGTAACTATACTGATAAACCACGGCTACTGTGTAGGGTTCTCAAAAAAGCACAATCAGCCCCTTTGGGCTGCTTACCAGGTATCAAAATCGAAGAGGGATGTTGACTACGAGCGTTTCCCCTTCTTTGTGGACGACCTACGATTGGATGAGGGGCACAGGATTGGATCTGAGACCTTTGGCGATGGATTTGATCTGGGGCATCTGGCACCCAATGCTGCCATCAATAAGCAGTACGCAAAGCTCTCGCAGATGGAGACATTTTTGATGAGCAACATCTGCCCGCAGAAAGCATCGCTAAACCAAGGGGTATGGCAGAAGTTGGAAGCAGAAATACTCAACAAGTACCCAAATGCCGGCGATAGCAAGAACAAGAAGTATCACGTTTGGGTAATTGTAGGACCAATTTTTTCCGACAGCCCCGAGTATCTTACCCGAAATAATGGCTTGAAGGTGGCCATACCCCATTCATTTTACTGCATTCTGGCTCGTCCCAAAAGATACTCCTACGATGTTCCGGGAAATGCCGACTATTTAACCTTTGTATTCCCACAGGAGCTGGAGAAAAAGCAAAAGATTGACTTAAAGTTTGTAACAAGCATAAACGAAGTGGAAAAGTTAACCAGACTGAATTTTTTTCCAAACCTTACTAAGCTTATGGAGGAAAGAATTGAGAACGGTGTGGCAACAGAACTTTGGTAGCGAATCAGATTTGGGTTTGAGGAATGAAGCCACATTAAAGCAGTTTGCTCAAAGTAAAAACAAAGTGAGATATCTTATTGCAATAAGCTGATTATTTGTAATGCCCTGTATAAATAATGGTTTTTAACTTAAAATGGAGGATCAAAAAAATGAAAAAGTTAGCATCAATCGTATTTCTACTTGCAGTAGTAGCTTTTCTACAGATGTGCAAGTGCCCACCCTGCCCCGATCTTGTACCCTCTGTCTCGGTTCAATGGAACGAGAACAGCAAGCTGGTTTACGTTACCATTCACAATACTGGAACGGGCTCTGCAACAAATTTTTTGGTGTACGTAAATGCCGATGAAAATCCGGAATCGTCAAACCATCGACCACAAATCATGCACAAGGTCGATCTTCTGGAAGGATGCAGCTCAATCACTCTGCCCATTTCCGATTTTTCACCTTTGGCACATCCCGATAACAGCTATTTGGACAATGTTTTTCAAATAACCGTTATTGTTGATCCCAAGGGAATGGTTAAGGAGTGCGATGGCTGTGGTGAGAACAACAATGAGGTTTCAGTCCCATTGTTTTGAACCAAAGTTTCATTGAATTTGCAAACCATGCGTTAGTGCTTTTTAGCCCAGAGCTGTCTTAAAAGCTCGCTGGAGAACTTCAGTAAAGGAATCTGTGAACGACTAAGCCCTCCTCACCCCGGCCTGCTGTGTAGCAGTTCAGGCAGGGAAGGTAAACTCTGTGGAATTAATAATATATTGTAACACAGTGTACCACAGTGGAAACACAGAGTCCCACTGAGTAATAAATCTAATCCTTTTTGCCTTTTTAGACACTCTCAGGCTAATTGGCAGATTACCCCGCATGGGTAGTTAGAAATGATTAACCAAATACTAAAGCTATGATTGGATTTACATTCAAAAATTTTGTGCTTCAGGTAGTGCAGGGAGCCGTGGTTTTATTAATGCTTATTTACCTTTATTTCCATCCCTTGATGGATTTCTTTAATTGCTTTAGGGATTTTGAAACCATTTTAGCATTGATTTTCCTAGCAGCATCCTTTTTTACCGGGGTTATCATCGATTTTATTGCCGATAACCTGGAGGCTCTTGCCATTAGGGTGGGTATAATAACGCCCCCCTGCTTCTTCTTGCTAACCCGCAAAAGCAGGTGGGGCATTTCACTTGCCCATCGAACAGCCATCCTCAACAATCTTTGCCGAATTGCAGGTCGGTTCAGCGATTCGACAAGTAGTTCAGAGTATAAGAAAAGGTTTATGAAAAAGAACCTCGAAACGGTTAACTACATTTTGCAGGTGGCAAAGAACAGGGCTTTCCGTAAGTGCAAGGAGTATCAAAGGGAGCAGATCGAATCGTTCTTTGTGCTGTACATCTTCTCGCGCAATATAGCCCTTAGTCTGGCATTCCCTCTGGTTGTCTTTACCTGCAAGCTAAGTTGGTGGGCATTGATTTTTGTTATGTTGGTTCTTATAGCCAAGGTTGCCGCTTACCGGTACTTCCTGTACTATTCAAGAATACTGCTGGGATCGACATTTAATGCTAAGAAGGATAAGGTGATTTGATGGTATGAAGCTCCGCTACCTCACGATTAATTTTGTTACCCTTGTTCGGAGGCGGTCCTGCCTAAGCAGCAGGGAAATGTACCGCCGTAGTTCTATTCTAAGCAGGCTGTACCTGCAAATTAACTTTTACGAACAGCAAAATAAATTGCATTTTTTCTATAATAAAGCGGCAAGGTATGTCAACAGGTCACAAAATACACGATAAAGATGCTGTACTAATATGTTCGGCAATAGCAAAATATAGCATGGAATATTGGGATTACAATAACAGAGCATCATGGTGGCAAATTGTATTAGTCAATACCATTGGTGGAGCTGGTGGTATTCAGTATAACTCAACTTTTACATGGTAAAAAAAAGTACAGCAATGCTAACATTAAAGCGAGCAGTTTCCTTGCTGCTCGCTTTAACACTATCGCCAAGAATATTAGGTTCGGGTGGCAATGAGAAAGATATGTACAGCAGTTCCTTCCATTTCTCCTTTTCGCCAGCGATTTACCAGGGACTTAGCATCAAGCACCGTGGAGTGGGTCAATACCTTAAATCCTACCCACTACCCAGCGGCGAATGCTCAATTGGCTATGGACTTCATATAGAGAATGGATACTTTATCAATGCCGATCTGGGCTTTGGTGTTATTCCTGTATCTGCCGGGTTTAACTTTTCAGGTCCAGTAACCCCTGCCGGATTTGAGGAAGAAAATAATCATACAATGTTGTGTTTTGATTATATTCAGCTAATAACCACCTATACCATCTCGTTTCAAAAATTGGTGATTTCCCGTAAAAGCGAAGATTACACCCATAGTTTTGAGACGGGTGTAAAGTTGAACAGGTTGCTTATATATCCATTAAGCTATGAAATAGGATACAATTACTTCAATGAGTTTCAGGAAATCCCCTTTTTCAGCTTTCAGCTTGACAATGATGTTTCAAAAAATTTCATCAGTTTTTTTGCAAAGGTTGGCCGTAAGAAGAAGCTAAAAAATGGAAATTTTATGCAGGTCTCCCTTGTGGGAAACTTTTCGCCCAAAACTATTGGAAAGGGTAGTTATAGGTTTGAGAACTTGCAGCACGAAAGCTATGGAGATGTTTATCAAACCATTAACTACGTAGGAGTTGAGTTTAAGTTGAACTTTAAGCCATCCAAAATTTTAAACTATATTTAACCCATGCCAGCTACGAGAATAGCCCTTTTAGCAGTTTTTTCATTGATTGCTCTATTGCCAGCCGGGGCAAAAGTTAACTTCAATGTAATTGTCCCCCAAAGAGAACCTCAGGTAAGAGTATCGTTTTCCCGCATTAAGCATTCGGAGTTTAAGTTTGAGCATTACGGAGTTGAGCACATAAAGTCAGACCCGGTAAGAGGTTTTCAGGGCATTGTCTCATATTATCATCCTGTAACCAGCAAATTGGCTCTTTCCCTGGGGCTTGGGATGTCATCTATTAATGGTTCCTTTTTTTATGATTTTAACGCACCCCTTAACCACAACCTATTCCCCGATGCTAATGATCACTATCAGGAATCATGCTTTACTAACAACCTTTTTATGCTGCCAATGGCTGTACATTATAGGCACAATATCCTGAAAAAGTTTAGGATTTCGGCTAGTATTGAGGCAGGGATAAGCATTAATGTTCATGGAAATCTAAAGAGCGAACAAGGAATGCTTTACATCTATAGCGATCAGGCGAGTGGCACTGAAATAATCTCCTTCATTTTTGAATTAAAAAAACCTAGACCAATTTTCAATCCATCGGGTTTTGTGAAGCTTGGACTTGTGAGAGAGGCACCAAATGGCAACAATATTTATTTAGCATTTGTGGCAAACTATTCCCCTTTTAGCATGAGGCAGGGGGAATACAAATTTAACTACCTTTATTACGACAGCTACGGTGCCGCAAAACAGTATTTCAACTATATTGGAATTGAGGTTTGCTATGGGATTATTCTCTTTAAAGGAAAAGATAAATCGGAGTAAGACTTTAGTAAACCTAATGCTAAACAAGCTACCCTTGTTCGGAGGCGGTCCTGCCTAAGCGGCAGGTAAATGTACCGCCGTCGCTCTATCCTAAGCAGGCTGTGCCTACCCCTGCTATCGCACGATTGGCATCGCCGAGCCTGCATGCTCCAGCCTGCGCCTGTCTACCGACAGGTAGAGCAGACAGGGACTGCGGTCACATCCAGATTCACTGGACAGGCTCTGCCTAAGGATGGTATTAGGATATTTTTTGGTTGGCACTACTTAATGATATTATTGGCTTAAAATATTGTACATTTGATACTTTGAACTACCTAACTTCAAAAGTTTGATTTTCAGATTATGGAACAGAATAAAGTAGCTGTTTTTCAGAGCAAAAACATTCGAAGGGTATGGTTTGACGATGAATGGTATTTTTCGGTAATTGATGTTGTAGGCGTCCTCACAGAAAGCACAAACCCTCGTGATTACTGGTTTAAGATGAAATCGAGGGTAGAACTTGAGGATGTTATCCAACTGTCGACAATTTGTCGACAGTTGAAGTTTGAGGCTCCAGATGGCAAAATGAGACTAACCGATTGCGCCAACACCCAATCACTTTTTCGCATTATTCAGTCAATTCCATCCCCCAAGGCTGAGCCTTTTAAGCAATGGCTCGCTAAGACTGGGTACGAACGTGTGCAGGAAATTGAGAACCCTGAACTTGCCCAGGAGCGAATGAAAGAGCTGTATGAGCAAAAGGGCTATCCCAAAGACTGGATTGACAAAAGAATAAGAGGTATTGCCATTCGACAGAATTTAACTGATGAGTGGAAGGAGAGGGGTATAGACAATGAACGCGATTTTGCCATACTTACTGCTGAAATTTCAAAAGCAACCTTTGGATTAACACCCTCTGAATACAAGAAATTAAAGGGGCTTGCCAATAAAAACCAGAATCTAAGGGATCATATGACCGACTTTGAACTCATTTTCACAATGTTGGGCGAGAAGGTTACTACCGAGATTTCTAAGAACGAAAAGCCAAGATCTTTTTCTAAAAGCAAAAAAGTTGCAAAGAGGGGTGGTTCAGTTGCTGGGAAAGCCCGTAAAGAGACCGAAAAAGAACTAGGCAAAAGCATAATATCCAAGAAAAACTTCTTATCGCTTGATCAGAATAGCTCAATCAAGGGAAAAGAAGAGTAGTTATTATTTTACTTTTACACCTGATTGTCGTCAGAAAAGTTCAAAATTCATCATTTTACATTTATCATTTAACATTTCAAAATGCCTTTCCCCCACTACCACCAACACGATGCCATGGACTGCGGTCCCACCTGTTTAAGGATGGTGGCACGTTACCACGGAAAGCATTACAACCTTGAAACCCTTCGTGAGCGTAGCCACATAACCCGCGAGGGGGTAAGCATGCTAGGCATTAGCCGTGCTGCCGAGAGTATAGGCTTTCGCACCATGGGGGTGAAGCTCAACTTTGAGCAGCTGCGTAGCGAGGCACCTTTACCCGTTATTGTGCACTGGAACCAAAGCCATTTTGTGGTAGTTTACAGGATATCGGGCAAAAAGGGCAGCGAGACCGTTCACGTGGCCGATCCCGCCGGGGGACTGTTAAAATTCCCTGTAGAGGAGTTTACCCGTTGCTGGTTCTCCACCACCGAGGAGGGCGAACAACGGGGTATTGCCCTGCTGCTGGAGCCAACCCCTGAATTCTACAGTGCCCGCGATGAGAAGCCAAATCGTCGAAGTTTCGGTTTCCTATTCAGCTACCTGCGCCCATACCACAAAATGTTGGTGCAGCTATTTCTGGGGTTACTGCTGGGCAGCTTGCTTCAGCTACTGTTTCCATTCCTAACCCAGAGCATTGTCGATCAGGG
The DNA here is from genome assembly GCA_964509385.1 of uncultured Rikenellaceae bacterium. GTDB lineage: Bacteria > Bacteroidota > Bacteroidia > Bacteroidales > Tenuifilaceae > MWFE01. The sequence continues at coordinate 3,835 of CAZDXY010000009.1, read as the reverse complement.
TATTGGTAATAGGAACATAGGATTTATTTACCTTGTGCTCATAGCACAGCTGGTGCTTACGCTTAGCCGCGTATCGGTGGAGTTTATCCGTGGGTGGATACTTTTGCATTTGGGTACTCGAATAAACGTGTCGCTAATCTCCGATTTCCTAAGCAAACTGATGCGCCTTCCCATACGCTACTTCGATACCAAGATGACGGGCGACCTTATGCAGCGTATAGGCGACCACAAACGTATTGAGAGTTTCCTAACCGGTACATCGCTCAATGTGATATTCTCTCTTGTAAACCTGGTGATTTTTGGAGCAGTTCTGCTTTTCTATAGCGCACAGATATTCACAGTTTTCTTTATTGGCAGCGCATTGTACGCAGTTTGGGTGTGGCTGTTCCTGAAGAAACGTGCTGAACTCGATCACCGCAGGTTTGCCCAGATGTCGGCCAACCAGAGCAACCTAATTCAGCTAATCCATGGAATGCAGGAGATAAAGTTAAGCGGATGCGAGCAGCAGAAGCGATGGGAGTGGGAGAGCATTCAAGCCCGTTTATTCAGGGTAGGTGTTAAGGGTTTGGCATTGAGCCAGTACCAGCAAAGCGGTGCCGTACTCCTCAATGAGTTCAAGAATATAGTAATCACCGTGTTGGCAGCCAAGAGCGTGGTGGATGGCAACATGACCCTGGGCATGATGCTGGCGGTACAGTACATCATCGGGCAGCTCAACAGCCCCATCGATCAGCTAATCAACTTTATCAACGTAACCCAGGATGCCAAAATCAGCCTTGAACGGCTTGGGGAAGTTCACCTTAGGGACGATGAGGAGGATATGGAAAGCTCCAGGATAATAGATATACCTGCTGATGCGGGGATCAACATTCAGAATCTATCATTCCGATACGAGGGTCCCGACTCGGATCTGGTACTGAACGATGTGAGCATTAGCATTCCCGAAGGCAAGCAAACTGCCATTGTAGGTACATCGGGCAGCGGAAAAACCACATTGGTAAAGCTTCTTCTTGGATTCTACCCTCCAGCAAAAGGCACTATTCGTCTTGGCGATAATACCCTTAATGCATACAGCCTTAGGAATTGGCGAGAGGAGTGTGGCGTGGTAATGCAGGATGGCTTTATCTTCTCCGATACCATTGCCCGCAATATTGCTCCAAGTGTGGAAATTATTAACAAAAAGAGGTTGATTGAGGCTGCCCGCATAGCCAACATCGCCGATTTTATTTCATCCCTTCCATTAGGGTATAACACCAAGATTGGTAGCGAGGGGCATGGCCTAAGCCAGGGGCAAAAACAGCGAATACTCATAGCTCGGGCAGTTTACAAGGATCCTAAGTACATCTTCTTCGATGAGGCTACCAATGCTTTGGATGCTAATAATGAGAAGGTTATTCTTGAAAACTTGGAAGATTTTATTAAGGGAAAAACGTCTGTAGTGGTGGCACACCGCCTAAGTACAGTAAAGAATGCCGACCAGATAGTGGTAATTGAAAAGGGAAAAGTTGTTGAGGTGGGCACCCACAAGGAGCTAAGCCAAAAGAAGGGTGCGTACTATACGCTGGTTAAGAATCAGCTGGAGCTGTAGGTTTTTGTTTGAAATTTGCCGCGTAGCGGCAAAATATCGATAAAAACGGGCGTAGCCCGTGTGAAAAATAAAGCCCACAAGGCGACGCACGTGGGAATGCGAATTGAAACAAGGCATCAACTTGCATCGCAACTATTGCAACAAGCAAATAGTGACTGTCAAAAAATGAGATTTTAGATCAATGGAAAAAGAGTTGAACGAAGAAAAAATCAACATAAAATCTGATGAGATCACCGAGATACTCGGCACACCTCCACGTTGGATAGTCCGTTGGGGAATAACCTTGATATTTACCGTTATTGGAGTGGTTTTTATAGGCAGCATTTTCTTCCGATACCCCGATACGGTAATTGCCCCTGTTATTATAACAGCTGAGAATCCACCTTCGGTGGTAGTGGCACGCGCAACAGGGAAACCAGACGCAATTTTTGTTACCGATGAACAGCAGGTTGTCAAGGGTGATACGCTGGGTGTAATTGAGAATCCTGCAAACTATAACCATATTTTCTGCCTATCGCGGTTTGTATCAACTTACAGCATTGGAGATAGCCTACCACAGATAAATAGGCTGGGAAATCTGGTTTTAGGTGAAGTTCAGGCAACATATAATGCCTTTAGTCGGGCCATTAGTGACTACCAGATTTTTATCAGGCAGAAGTATCATCAGCAAAAGATTGAAGCCCTGAACAGGGAGTTGCAGCAGTACCAGGTGTATAGCCAAAGGTTAGTAAACCAGCGCAATTTAATAAGCAAGGACATTGAATTAACACAGAGGCAGTTCAACCGCGATTCCATGCTTTTTGCAAACAGCGTAATTGCTGCTGTTGATTTTGAGAAGTCACAAGCCGCCTTGCTGAACAAGCATCAGGCACTGGAAGCTGCGCAGCTTAGCATCTCCAATACTGCCATTACCATGGAACGGCTTAAGCAGTCGGTGGTCGATACCCGTTTGGAGTACGAAAGCCAGCGCAAGAAGTTGATAGAGGATTTGACCAGCACGTACACTCAGCTCGTAAGTGCATTGGCAAGCTGGGAGAAGAGCTATTTATTGGTTGCGTCTTCTTCGGGAAAACTTACGTTTATGAGCATCTGGAGCGACCTACAGGAGGTAACTGCAGGTGTTCCTCTCTTTGCAATTACCCCCCAGAACATTGGCGAGGTGCAAGCCCGCTTACTCATCCCATTTGCTGGTGCAGGTAAGGTGAAACCCGGACAAAGGGTAAACATTAAGCTCGATGGCTACTCGTACCTGGAGTTTGGTATGGTTGAAGGGGTTATTCGTGGTGTGTCCTCAGGCTATACCGATCAGGGTTACCCTGCTGTGGCAGAGTTACCACAGGGTACAATAACCAGCTATGGCGTTGCCATCCAATTCGATAGAGAGTTACAGGGTACTGCCGAAATAACCACCGAGGATTTATCTTTGCTGCAGAGGCTGTTCAGCCCATTGAAGCACCTTTACAAGTCAAGAGTAGAGTAGAATGATAATGGAAAAGGTTTTGCAAAACCTTTATATCCATTTATCTTCGTTTCGCTTTTTTTAATAAATTGCAGAGAAAATCTATTAACCTTGAACACCACTCGGACAATACTTCTGAGGTTCATTCTTCCCCTTCTTCTCCCAAGGTTTTTGGCTTTATCTAACGTCATGTCCCAGGAGTCAATCCCCCATAAGAATCTCGATAGCTTGGCTAAGGTGTATAACAACGCTGGCGTTGATTACGCCATGCAGGGCGATTTTGAAAAAGCGGGTGAACTGTTTCTTAAATCCCTGAAATTAAGGGAGTCGATACCCGACTTCCCTAAGGTTAGGCTTGCCAACGGCTACCTTAACCTCGCCAACCTTAAGCTGGATATGAGTTACGTCGACTCGGCGTTGTTTTACTATGAGAAAACAGAGAAAATCTTATATGAAATGGATAAGCCCTCTGCTTCTCTACTAGGTATTGTTTACTATGAAATGGGAAATTGCTTAAGATATAAGCAGGATTTCTCTTCAGCAATTGCTCATATCTTAAAGGGAATAAATCTATTATATTATGATTCAGTAGAAAATGCTAATCAACTAATCCTTGCATATCTGAAATTATCGAATGCATATAGACAATCTGGAAATTTTGAAGACGCTTCAAAGGCTTCGCTATTGGCTTATTCCTTATCTGATAAATATAACAAATCCTATTTATCTCATATTAATAATAATTTAGGGAATCTTAGCTTAAAATTATCGAAATATAGCGAGGCGAT
>CAZDXY010000008.1:50054-59277 GCA_964509385.1 uncultured Rikenellaceae bacterium | reverse complement strand
AATACGTGCCTGTCACGCACGGGGTCGCGAGTTCGAGTCTCGTCCGGACCGCAAAAGCCTCCCTTAAGGAGGCTTTTTTCATTTAATCCTTTTTTTCTGATTATCTCCACGATCTGATAAAAAAGAGCAGCATCAAACCAAAGATTTCCAATCGACCAAGAAGCATATTGAATGTAAGAAGTATTTTTCCTAAATCTGGTATTGATGCAAAATTTGATGCAGAACCAACCTCCCCAAAACCAGGACCAACTGTGGTTAAAGTAGCTACTGAAGCAGAAAAAGCTGTTTTAAAGTCAATACCCATTAAACTGAGTGCTAAAGCACTTATAAAAAGAATTAATAGATAAAGAACAATGAAAAGTAGTACCGAATGAACTGTGTCGTCGTCAATAGTCTGATCGTTAAATCTTACAGGAATTGCTGCTTGTGGGTGCTGAAGCTTGATAATCTGCCTCTTCAACCCTTTGAAAAAAATAACCATTCTATCAACTTTAATACCTCCTACAGTTGAACCGGCGCAAGCACTCTGTATGGAAAAGTATATAAGAATCATTATGGAAAATGAAGGCCAAAGCGTTGTATTACAAGTACTAAAACCTGAAGTAGTAGCAATGGATACAACCTGAAAAGCTGCGAATCGTAATGATTCCCCCCATGTTTCGTAATCATTTCCCTTGTTGCTAATTGTGATTAATAGTATACCTATTAAAACTGAATAGAAATAAAATTTTAAAACTGGCGATTTGTACCACTTCTTATCTCTAAACGTGAAAATGATGAATATTACTCCAAAATGCATCCCCCCAAGGAACATGAAAATGATTGTAATCAATTCTATTGAAATACTATTATAGTAGCCAATACTTGTATTTTTCGGAGAAAAACCTGCGGTTGCAACTGTACTAAAAGTATGTGTTACGGCATCGAAAACGCTCATGCCAAAGAGATACAAAAGAATGAAATTTAAAAGAGTTAAAACCAAATAAACTGCTATAACAATTCTTAGAGTTTTATTTGTTCTATAATGAAAATTAAATTTGGAGAGAGGCGACATTTCAAGTCGCGATAAAGACATACGACTTTTTCCCAAAGCTGGAACAACTACAAGCACAAAAAGAACAACTCCTATACCTCCAATCCATTGTGTTGCAGAACGCCAAAACAATAAACCCTTTGGAAGTGCCTCAATATTGTGCAAAATAGTTGATCCTGTTGTTGTATATCCTGAAACACTTTCAAACCATGAATTGACAAAAGAAAATTCACCTCCCCAAATAGAATAAGGAAGCATTCCAAATAAGCAAACAAATAGCCAACCTAAAACAACAATCATATAGGCCTCCTTATTTGATATTTGAATGGTATGCGGGACAAAAACTATCGGGAAAAAACCTATAAGTGCCGAAAGAGAAGAACTTAATAATAGGGGTATTTGTGCTGAATCTCTATTATATACAGAAATAAGAAACGATATAAACATAAAGGCAGCATTGAATACAAGCACTAATCCAACATACCGTAAAATAATGTTATATCGCATTTAACCTCTATTTTTAATTCTTTTTGTCCTCAAAATACCTTAACCAAAAAAATGTAATCTACTTCCATGATTTAATAAAGAAGATCATAATCAACCCAAATATCTCGAGACGCCCTAACAACATATTGATTGTGAGCAGAATTTTTCCTAAATCTGGGATAATGTCATAGTTCGACATTGATCCAACTTCTCCAAAACCTGGTCCTACCGTACTAATTGTTGCAGCCGATGCTGTAAAAGCGGTTGTTAAGTCCATTCCCATAGCAGAAAGCCCTAAAGCTGTAATAAAAAGGATTATTACGTAAAGAAAAATGAAAAGTAAAACAGCATCGACTATTTCTTCATCAATGGGCTGTCCATCGACCCTTACTGGTATAATGGCTTGTGGATGCTGTAATCTTAAAACTTGCCTACGAAGACTTTGATAAAAAATAACAATTCTATCTACCTTTATCCCCCCTGCAGTAGAACCTGCACAAGCACATTGGAATGAAAAGTATACCAAAACAATAATTGAGAATGATGACCATAATGTTGTGTCGCAAGTACCATATCCTGTTGTTGAAACTATAGAAACAACCTGAAAAGCAGCAAACCTTAATGACTCACCCCATGTTTCATAAACATTTCCCTTGTTGCCAAAGGTAACTAATGCAATACCTATAAGGGTTAGAAAATAATAAAGCCTTAAAACCGATGATTTATACCACTTTATGCCCTTGAAAGTAAATATTGTGTAGAGTATTCCAAAGTGCATACCGGAAAGGAACATGAAAACGATTATTACAATCTCGATGGATAGGCTATTGAAATACCCAATACTAGTATTCTTTGTTGAAAATCCACCCGTTGCTACTGTTCCAAAGGTATGAGTTACTGCATCAAACAAGCTCATTCCAAAAAAATACAGAAGAGCTGTTTCAGCCAGGGTTAAGCCTAAGTAAACAAAAATAACAACCTTAAGAGTTTTGTTGGTCCTGTAGTTAAAATTTGACTTAGCCAGTGACGACATCTCCATGCGCGATAAGGACATACGAGTTTTCCCTAAAGCTGGTATAACAACCAATACAAAGAGAATTACGCCAACACCACCTATCCAGTGAGTTGCTGAACGCCAGAATAATAAACCTTTTGGCAATGATTCAATGTCATTAAGAATTGAGGCTCCAGTTGTTGTGAAACCTGCAACACTCTCAAACCATGCATTTATGGCTGTTATCTTTTCTGTCCAGAAAATGTAAGGGAGCATTCCAAATAAACAAACAGCAATCCAACCAATTACAACTATAACATAGGCCTCTTTGTAGAAAATCTGATTAATGGGAGGAACAAACACTAAAGGGAATACACCAATGAGCGCTGTTAAAATAGCGCTAATAATTAGAGGAACTTGAGCTGAATCGGAATAATAAACAGAAACCAGAAAAGAGATAAACATAAATCCTGCATTTAGCAGAAGTACTAATCCAACATATCGTATTATGATATGGAATCGCATACAATTGGCTATTCAGGCTTATTCGACAAACGACTAAGTGAAATCATTTCCTTTATTGATGTTTTTAGCTTATATATCTCATCACGAGTTTCGAGAGGAACATCAAAAGGTTTATGAAACTTCACATAATCATTAATTCCCTTGGTAAGCTTAATTATGGGCGAAACAAAGTAGTGGTTAACCAGATAAGTAAAGATAAATGTAAAGATAAGACTCGTAAGAATAACAACTAATCCGGGAACTATTGCCCTTTGGGCACTTGCCTCATGAAAAGCAGCCGAATCGTAAAGTTCCTGCTGGTTAAGCAAGGTTAATTTTTTTATGTATTTAGTAGTTTGCAATTCAGCTGGATGAATGGTATCAAGAAAAGCGTTAAGGTTGTATCCATTGACGAAGAAAACCCTTTGAGCTTTCTCTTTATAGTTAAAGTAAGATTTTGTGATAGAGTCAACTATCTCCTCCTCGTGAGGAAATGTGAGATTTTTCCGTGCGCTATCAAGATTTAACTCAAAAAACTTTGCTGCTTCTTCAAACTTTTCAAACGATTCAGGAGTATTGTTACCTATGTGCCTTAGCAATATTTTTTCCTGCTGCTCCATGGCATCGAGCATTTGCTTTGAGTAATCGATGCTACGGTAGCTATCAGTAATCATCATCTTTACTGCTTGACCTTGCTTGGTAAGCTCAAAAATTGAGAATGCTCCTGAAATAAAGAGCATGGAGGCTAGAATAAAAAAGCCTAACAAAATTTTAACTCTTATACCCATAGTTCATAATTTTATACACAAATGTAATGCTTTTTGATCAACAGCAAGAGTAATAAAGTCTTCTTTATACCGATAAATATGAAATCTATCTTTTCATGGCTTCCGCAAGTTTTATAACTTGCAAGTGTCTAAAGATAGTAAATGTTAATTGCAACTTAACTCTATGACCGACCAGCAAATTGTTAAAGAAATACTCAATAGCAATAGTCAGAAAGCTTTTGTTGAGCTGGTGGATAGGTATCAGCCATTGGTGGTTAAAACATGCAGAGGATTTGTTGCCAGCTATGCCGATGCAGAGGATCTGACCCAAGAGGTATTCATAGAGGTATACCAATCGCTTTCCAACTTCAGGAATGAGTCAAAGCTATCAACCTGGCTTTACAGGATTGCTGTTAATAAATCATTAAATTTTGTGCGTAAGAAAAAACGCGAAAGCGTGCTGCAAAGCATTGACAGGTTCTTTACAGGGGGTAATAGAGGAAGCCAATATTTTGATATTGAAGAAAACTCCAATGCTAACCCCGAAAAACAAATTCAAAAAAAAGAGGATAAGTTGATTTTAAAGCAAGCCATTAACAGCCTGCCCGACAACCAAAGGATTGCATTTATACTCAGCAAGTATCAGGATCTATCGTACAAAGAAATTGCAGAGGTAATGAATGTTACTGTAGCTTCTGTAGAATCCTTGCTCTTTAGGGCAAAGGCAAATCTTCAAAAGAAATTGGTTGTCAAGTCGAAAAACAAACCTTAAGCGCAAGTTTTAAGAAGTTCCTTTGTCTAACTGATAAAGTGCAAAACAATGAAATGCAAAGAAATTAATACAAAATTTATTGAATACCTTGAAAAAGAGTTAAATGAAACTCAGATACAGCAATTTGAGGGTCATATATCAACTTGCACTAATTGCAAAAAAGCATTTAATAGTTTTATCAGGATATATGCTGAAATTGAATTTGAGAAGAACGAATTTTCCCCTGACCCTTTTCTAGGACAAAAAATTTGGAGCAAAATCGATGTAAAAGAGAAGAGTTACAATTCACCTATACTTTCAATTCGTAGAGTTGCCTTTACATCCATTGCTGCAGCGGGTTTATTCATTGGAATCATTATGGGAAGTCTTATTAATAGTTTGATTCTCTCGAGTGTAAATGATGAAATTGAACAATCGTGGACACTTTTAACCGAAGAGTACTTCCCTTCAGAAATCTATAGACCATACGAAGAATTAGCAAATAATGAATAATCATAATAATACTGCCATGAACTTTTTTACAAAAACAAGAGTACTAATCGGAGCGGTTATTTTACTTGCAGCCATAAATGTTGCGGTAATCGCAACAATAGGTTTCCACTTCATTAATGCTCCCAAGGAGTTACCACCAATTGCTCCCAATGAAATACAACGTACCAGGTTTATTGCCAATGAGCTAAACCTCACCCCTGAGCAAAGAGAAGAATTCAAAGAACTTCGTGATCAATTTATGAGAGATGTGCAATCGGTCAAGAATGAAATCAAGAATACCTATAAATTATCAATGATTGAACTATCAAAAGATAAACCAGACAACCATATCCTCGATAGCCTCTCCGATGAAATTGCCAGGTTGCATCGCAAGCATCACAAAGTAACCATTGAACACTTCAAAAAAGTTAAAGAGGTTGCCATCACACCCGAGCAACAGGAACATTTTAAAAGAATGTTTTACAGGATGATGGATAGAGACCAGATGGATCAAAACAGACAATTAAGGCATGAGAGAAGAATGGATCGAACAAAGAATAACAATCAGTAATTTATATTAATAACACGTTAAATTTAGTTGATATGAAAACAAAAATGTTAAGACCAGCGATGAATGCCATTGTAATTGGCACCTTACTAATGACAATGGGACTAAATGTTTACGCTCAACGTGGTCAGGGAAGACCAGGGCAACCGATGCTTATTCAGGAAAATAGGCCACAAAGGGAACACTTTATCCCCAATCTTAGCCCAGAACAGCAAACACAAATTCAAGAACTTCGTACTAAGCATCTTAAAGAGGTTACTCCACTCCGCAACGAGTTGAATGAAAAAAGGGCCCGCCTACAAACGCTTCAGTCTGCCGAGAAACCCGACATGAATGCCATTAACAAAACAATAGACGAGATGGCCCAGATAAAAGCTAATATTATTAAGAAGAAAGCAGCTCACAGGGCTGAAATATCATCCTTGCTCACTGATGATCAAAGGGTAGAGTTTAGTGCCAGGAGAGCTGGCGGGTCAAAAAAAATGGAGCATAGGGGTCATAACAAGCAAGAAAGAATGGGTAATTGTCCATATATGCAGTAAAAAATTAGGTTTTCAGGTTTTAGGTTTGAGCTTTTTCGATAAAACCTCTCGGTTTTGGCTGAGAGGTTTTTCATTATTAGAAAACTGAGAAGTTATACAAAAACTATTTTTAGCAATTACATCCAAAAAACTCAAGTTATACTACATTTTTTCATATAATTGCAGAAAAAAAATACGATTATTATGATCTGTTATGGTGGTCTTCCCGATGAATTTACCCGGGAAAAGGAATCAAAAATTGTAATACTACCCATCCCTTACGATGGAACAAGCACCTGGGTAAAGGGATCTGATTTGGGCCCAACTGCCCTGCTTGAAGCCTCAGCCAATATGGAGTTGTATGATATTGAAACCGATAGCGAAGTTTACCTACATGGCATATATACTGCACCCCCTATTGTTGAGAATAAAAGTCCTGAAGAAATGGTTAAAGCATCGGAAAAAGAGGCGTTAAAGCACTTAGAATCTGGCAAATTTTTAGTAACCATAGGCGGTGAACATTCCATTAGCATCGGTCCCATTAAAGCTCATGCAAAAAAATTCAAGAACTTAAGTGTTTTACAAATAGATGCACATACAGACCTCCGAGATAGCTACGAGGGTTCGAAAAACAACCATGCCTGTGTTATGGCGCGTGCCCAAGATCTATGCCCAATTGTTCAGGTGGGAATCCGAAGCATGGATGTTGGTGAAAAAGAAAGGCTAGACCCCAAACGGGTTTTCTGGGCACACCGAATTACCCAGTGCGATAAGTGGATGGATATGGCTATTGATTTACTCACAGATAATGTTTACCTAACCATTGATCTGGATGGATTTGATCCTTCAATTATGCCATCAACCGGAACACCCGAACCCGGAGGACTTCAATGGTATCCAACCCTTTCGTTACTCAAAAGAGTTGTTGAGAAAAAAAACCTTGTGGGTTTTGATGTGGTGGAACTTTGTCCAAATCCCCATGAAAAATCATCGGACTTTTTGGCTTCCAAATTGGTTTACAAAATACTTTCCTATAAATTTGCAAAGTAATTGAAAGCACACCAATTTATTTAAAAACCGTTGAAATGAAGAAAAAAGATCTGCTAAAAGATGTGGTTAAACACATCGACATTAAATCGTTCGACTCTACCCCCATTATCAATTCCATGCGCGATATGTCATTCACCTCGCGCGATACTGCTGCTGCAGCCGATATCTTTGATCGCATGATAAATGATAAGGAGTGTAGCAATTGGCTTACTTTAGCTGGAAGCACAAGCGCAGGAGGTTGTATGCAGGTATACGTGGAGATGGTGAAGAACAATATGATCGACGCAATTGTAGCTACTGGGGCTTCTATTGTAGATATGGATTTCTTTGAAGCTTTAGGCTTCAAACATTACAAAGGAACCCCATGGGTTGATGATAAAATTCTGAGAAATAACTATATAGATAGGATATACGATACTTTTATTGATGAGGAGGAACTGCAAAAGTGCGATGCCACTACCAAAGCAATTGCTGATGGCATGAAACCAGGGGCATACAGTTCACGTGAATTTATTCGTGAAATGGGTAAGTACCTTACCAAGCATTCTGTAAAGAAGGATAGCTTAGTTCAAACCTGCTATGAGCATAACGTTCCTATTTTCTGTCCTGCATTCAGCGATAGCAGTGCTGGTTTTGGGCTGGTTAAACACCAGGTTGAGCGTCCTGATGCGCATGTTTCCATCGACTCGGTTAAGGATTTTCGGGAACTTACCATGATTAAACTTCAGGCAAAAACCACTGGATTGTTTATGATTGGCGGAGGTGTTCCAAAAAACTTTGCTCAGGATACTGTAGTATGTGCCGAGATTTTAGGGCATGATGTGCCCATGCACAAATACGCAATTCAGATTACCGTTGCCGATGTTCGCGATGGTGCTTGTTCCAGTTCAACCCTAAAGGAAGCCTCCTCGTGGGGCAAGGTTGACACAACCTACGAACAGATGGTTTATGCTGAGGCAACAAGCGTATTACCTTTAATTGTAAGCTATATCTTCCATAAAAGCGACTGGAAGAAGCGCAAAAAGTATGAGTGGACAAAAATTTTCGATAAGTAACTGATTAGTAAAGATAACAAAAAGGTGAAGCAATATGCTTCACCTTTTTGTTTCAATTATGCCAAGCTATTTTTTCTTTGTACTTCCGCTGTCCTTCACAATATTTTCACGCATGTTGGTATCAGCCTCAATATTTTTGAACTTATAGTAATCCATAATTCCAAGATTACCTGATCGGAAAGCTTCAGCCATAGCCTTTGGAATTTCAGCTTCAGCAAGTATAACTTTTGCACGAGCCTCCTGTGCCTTAGCCTTCATTTCTTGCTCAAGAGCTACCGCCATAGCACGTCTCTCTTCGGCTTTTGCCTGGGCAATGTTCTTATCGGCATTGGCCTGATCCATTTGTAGTACAGCACCAATGTTCTTCCCAATATCAATATCTGCAATATCGATTGAGAGTATCTCAAATGCTGTACCTGCATCCAATCCCTTCTCAAGCACAACACGGGAAATGAAATCCGGATTCTCAAGCACTTTCTTATGCGAATCGGATGAACCGATTGATGAAACAATACCCTCTCCCACACGGGCTAGCACAGTCTCCTCACCTGCCCCACCAACCAGCTGTTTGATGTTGGCGCGTACGGTTACTCTAGCTTTAGCAATCAGCTGTATACCATCCTTGGCCACAGCAGTAACTGGGGGTGTGTTAATTACCTTTGGGTTAACTGACATTTGCACGGCTTCAAATACATCCCTACCTGCCAGATCAATGGCTGTAGCCATTTTGAAATCTAAGGGGATATTGGCTTTTTGAGCCGATACTAGGGCGTGAACCACTTTTGACACACGACCACCTGCAAGGTAGTGAGCCTCAAGATCGTTTCGAAAAAGTTCGATGCCAGCCTTTGTTCCTTCAATTAATGCTTGAACGATAACTCCTGGTGGTACTTTCCTCCAACGCATCAGAATAAGCTGAAGCAGAGAAACTCTAACCCCGCTAACCAGGGCCGAAAACCACATTCCAATGGGTACAAAGTAAAGGATAATCCATAAGCCGAC
>CAZDXY010000008.1:22385-49997 GCA_964509385.1 uncultured Rikenellaceae bacterium | reverse complement strand
TTCTGTTTTTTGATCAATGTACTCTCCTGTTGACTTAACCTCATAAACCCTATCATTAAATCGGGCTTTGCCAATGGGCGTTAATCTGCTAATGGCAATACCAGTATCTCCCAGTTTAACCTGATTTTCATCGTCGGGGTTAGCCACACTGCCTTCGATATTTGTGTTAAGCATAAATCTTTTCCATGTTTTAGCACGAAGGGCTATTGCTATGGTAAAGAATGTTGCAACCAATGTGGAGATTAGCGTAATGTGACCAGCAGTGTTTCCATAGCCAGTGTATGCCCATACAATACCACCAATTAAAAATGCCACTCCTCCAATACCTGCTACGGTTATTCCGGGAATTAGTAAAAACTCAACCAGAAAAAGAAATAATCCGATAAGGATTAAAATGATAACACCAGTCATGGTTTTACAAGTAAAGTATTGTTTAAAATATCATATTAACAATCCCTATTGGGAAATAATGGTTGAGGATAATCCACGCCTTGAAAGCTCATCTTTCATCGGTTTTAGTTTATTAAACTCTCCTGTTTTGATATCGCATTTCCCTTTATGATGTGCAATTAAAGTGCATTGCTCGGCCTGCAATCTGTTATGATTACATACCTCAACCAGGCTATCAATTACATATTCGTAAAGATTATGGTCGTCATTAAATAGAAATAGAGAATAGTAATTAGCTATACTCTCTTGATTACTAGTGCTTTCTTTTCTTTTTGTTGATTTACTACTACTCATAATATCTCTAGAAAATGTGATGCTAATATAACTAATTATCATCTAGTTCAACCACAACAACAAAAGCATTTTTAATTCCACTGCCTATTAAATTGTCCTTTACCCTTGTTGCCTCAACTGCATCAGTATAAGAACCAACAGAATAGATAAAGCCACCCTGATCGTCGGGTTTACGAATTATATCCTTTCCGGGGGCAAGTGCCCTTACTGTTTGAGCAATACCATCGGGTAATCGGCCCTTGTAATGTCCAAACTGAATCATATACAAACGGCCATCCTGTTCAATGCTAATTCTTGGTGATTTCCCATTACTCGATAAATCTTCAGTTGATTCTAGTGATTTTGCTCTAGAAAGAGCAATAGAACGTCCATTGTGCCATGCAACGATAAAGGCATCCTTAAACCCTTTTGATCGAACAATCGGTAATGCTTTTTCTGCATCATTCAGCAAACGAAAATTACCTATATAGTATTTTGTTACCTTCCCTCCACTAACTCGCTCCCCGTTGATTGGTACCATTCCTTTAAAGTAATCGATAGCAACAGGGTTGCTAAATGCTGCCACCTGAATCCTATAGATGACTCCTGAAGGAAAGGGTGTGTCAACAGGAATAGGATTAGTTGAACTGTATGGCGATTTTTCGACCACCTGAAATTCAATTTCTTCTTCGGAATGAAAAAGTATTGCATCAGGCTTTACCTTATTTTCATCGACTCTGGTTATTGATATATCCTTTTTATCCAACTCTTGATCTTCTGATACAGTCTTTTCAACGATAATTTTTTGTGGTGTAACTGGTAGTTTGCTCCCAAATATATTCTGTTCAAGCCGATATATTTTGCTAAGCACTTCCTGCTCAAACAGCCTCATTCCCCAAAGTTTAGCAAAAACAAACTCTAGCCTTAGCACCCCCAACTCATCAAGCAATAAAGCGTCATAAGTTGATTGAACCATTTCCTCTTCGGTGGCATTATTTCGAATAGCCGTAGCAGCACGAAAGTGCTGATTTGCTCTATCAATCTCACTTCTAATATCAATATCGTTGCTTGCTCCTCTTTTTACCATAGCCACAGAAACACACTCTCTATAAAGCGCTTTTTTTCCTCCCGTTTGCTCGTTCAACAAATTGCTAAAACTTCGAATTTTGGTCGACCAATCTGCTTTATGTTTTTGGTAATGTGGATTTTCGTTATAGGAATCGGGCTCATTGCTTTCAATTAGTTCAATCTTATTCTTTAATTCAATTAATTCCCTTCTCTGTGTTTCAATCTGAGGTGTTAACCTCTCCCATTGAGCCAAACGATTTAGCTCATCGGTTTGAAAAACAGTTGGTGCAAATTGTGCCTGATAAAGAAATTTGGGATTATCCGAAGCAAAAGTTGTTGTAGGTTTATCGATGGGCTTACGTTTTCCGGTTATATACTCCTGCTCAATCTGGCTTGCTCTAACAAAGAAATCGTCGGCACTGCGTTGTGCCTCAAGAAGGGCATTTTCGACTGTAACAACTTGCCTTTCAAGTGCTCTCCGTTCATCAGCAGTATTTATAAAGTCGAATCGTTCACGAAGAGCCTCCAGCCTAACCCTTAAAGAATCGGCTCTCATTTGCTGCGTAAAACCCTGAGCTAAAGCTCTAGAATACTCAGGGTCATTTTCAACAGCATTAAATGATGCTGATTTTGGTTGTGATGTTTTTGAGGAAGCAGTTTGAGCCATTTCCTTCTTTGCTATCACTCTTGGATCAAGTTTGGCAATATTCCAAATAGATTCTATCCTATCGAATGGACGGCGAATGGGATTATCATCTATCTCAACCAAAATGATTTCAAGGCTATCTTTTGATGTATTCCGATTAGTCACAAAAGTGGCCAACTCATACTTTTCATCGGGAACTAATAAAAAATCATCAAATGGCGAACTGAAAGGAAAACCCAAATTCTCTGGAGTGCTCCATTGCTTGGTCGAAGGGTTATAAACGCTTCGATAAATATCGTAACCACCCATGCTGTAATGACCATTGGATGCAAAGTACAATGAAACTCCATCGCTGGCTAAGTAGGGAAAATCCTCATCGAACGATGAGTTTACAACATCCCCAAGATTTCGGGGTTTACTCCAAAACCCATCCGCCTGGAATTCAATCATAAAAATATCTTTTCCATAGGAGGTAGTGGAGCCATAACTTGAGTAGAATATTTTATCTCCCTGCTGGGGGTTAGTTGGGTAGAAGATAATTGAATTATCGCCCTGCTTGAGGTCGGTAGATGTTTTTAAATCGTTGGGTTTAAGTATAAATGTACCGTTGGAAGATTTTGTATTGATGTACCGATAAAAATCGTTTTTGTGAACCATTTTCCTTTCGATCACCTTGGGTTGGTAGATAAAACGGATCATAAAATTTCCGTTTTCGCATTGCCCTACACGACGTTCAATAACCGGAGTAGGTACTTCAGGATCACCTCCATTGATAATAAATCTGCGGTAGTATGAAAGGGCATCGTCAAATTGATAGCTATGGAAAAACGCCTCGGCCAGGTAGTAGTATACCAGGTTTGTTACCTGACGGGTTGAGGCAAACTTAAGGTGTTCTATAGACTTTTCAAGTTTTTTGGTTACCATAAGGTAACAAACTCCAATCTTATAATGAAAGTTGGGATCCTGAGGAAACTGCTCAATTAATTTCTGATATTCAGGTAACGCCTCAGCATATAAATTCTTGGAAAAGAGAGAATCGGCTGTTACCTCAATACTACTTTTCTGGGGTGCTATCTCAACATTTTGACCAAAAAGATTTATGCTAGCAAACCAAATTGTTGCAATAATGAGCAAATTAAGCCTAAAACAAAAATTAACCATTCAAGTTGAAATTTGCTCAAAAATACAAATAATTATTGTAATTCGTCTATAGAGCAACAACTGGGGCAAAATCAAAAAAAACGAAAAAATCCCCAAAGAATATTTCTATGAGGATTTTTCTTTTAACATGCTTTTATTAATTATCACGCAATACAAATTCGTCATACTCCAGCTCAAAGCGTAATTTATGGCGCGACTCTTCCTGTGCAAGATTTAAAAATAGCTGCTTCAACTCCTCGCTAGGTGATTTTTCAGATAATGACATGTAGAGTTTAAAAGCAGCTTTTTCACGCTTCATGGCAAGAACAAGCGCTTGCTCATATGTCATATCATTAGTTGCTTCGGTTTTAACAATATAATCGGCAATCTTTAAATCAGCGACAATTTCAGTTGACAAATTAAGAATTCCCTCCTCCTTTATTTTTGTAAGACGAGCTTTATGCCCTATCTCTTCTCTGGCAAATTGAATGAAGGTTTTTCGCATATCCTCACTATTGGCAATTTTTGCCAAACCATTGTAAAAGTCAACTGCATGTTGCTCATTTTCAATGGCAAAGTCTAAAATATCGTTGGTGCTTTTGAATTCTTTCATCGCATTATTCATTTTAATTCTTCAAACTCCTTATCGAATTGCTCCATCAGATAGTCACATCCATGGTTAAAGGGCGAAATTTTATCAGGTTCGTTAATTATTTTAAATTCATGTTTGCATTCACTAACATCGTTAGGCAGAAGCGATATGGCTTCGTTCTTTATGTCATCAATATCGTTTAATCCGTTTAATCCAAACAATTTGATTAGATCGATTAGTTGTGCGATACTTGTTTTTTCAACCCTTGGTTTTAGCCCAGCATCAAATTCCTGAATAAACCTTTGTGAGTTGGTAAACGAGCCACCTGTTTCGTACCAGAACGATGAGGGAAGAATTAGGTTTGCCAACTTGGCTGTTTGAGTCAAAAAAGCATCCTGAACCATAACAAATTCTGCCTTCGAGAGTACTTCCGAAATCTTTTTACTATTATCCGAACAGCCTATTGGGTCCTCCCCAAAGATAAAAATATTCTGGAATTCGGCTTTGTAAAACCTCTCGCTAAAGCAACCATTTTCGGGGTTTGGAATAGTGCTAACACCCCATTTGTTTTTCAGCATTTCAGCAAAATCTTTACTAGAAATGCTTTGGATTCCAACACCTGTATTGGGTCGAACTCCCATATCGAATAGTCCTTGCGAGTTGTTTTTGCTCTTCAGAGCAATAATTCCTGTGGCTGTTTTACCAAGTTTACCGCTAATTAATGCCAAATTTCGAATTTCCATTGCGGTTTGCTGGTCAATCTCTCTCTCAGAGAAGATGAGAATTGCATTCAACTCTTTGTTAAACCTATTGGCAAATTCCTCAATACACTTACCGCTGCAGTCGCAAGCTTTTTTGCAAAGTTCGCTGTAGTTTTTGGCCAGAATATTCGTTTTGTACTCTTCAAACTTATTGCAGTTATCCTTTATAAATAGTTTGTTCTGCAGGTTATTTGAGAGTAGATAGTGGTTTACTGCCTGAACAAAATAGAAGTATGAGTTAATATGGTGAAATCCGCTGGATTTTCTTTTTAAACGAGGAATGTTTTGTGTTGAAATTACTTCGAATGGAACTTTGGCCGAGTTAATCATGTATCCTACAACAGGGTTATACCGGTCTATCTCTGCACCAAAAAGGAACACTCTGCTCGATTTTTTTATTTGTTCAAAGGGAACGTTATGGGTTGAAATGTTAGCAAGGTTCGATGCCCCATGTAGGTAGTGAAAGCTGTTTACATTGTTGGTTCCAACACCGGCACGGGCAAATTTCTGGGTAAGGTACATTTCTTCGTTAGTTAACCTTGCACCGGCAAAGAATGCATTTTTATTGGAATCTGTTGATTTAATTTTCCCTTCAATAAGCTTGTATGCATCCTCGAATGAGATCTCGCGAAACGAACCATTTTCTTTTACCAATGGTTTTGTTATTCTGTCGGTTCGAATAAAAATTCTGTATCCAAATTTTCCGTACATACACAGATTACCATCGACATTAATCATACCCTCAGCACCTGTAACCTTCATAATGTAACCACCACTATGATGAAAAGTAAGTTTACACCCAACAGAGCAGTAGGTGCAAATCGTTTCAAATGTCTCCATTTCAACAGGACCGGGTTTAAAGGGAACATTTTCGGTGAGTGCACCAGTTGGACATGCAGAAAGGCAAAGTCCACAACTTTCGCAGGTTGTATCGCTTAGATCGTTACCCATAGCAGGGGCGACATAGGTTTCGAACCCTCGATTGATAAGGGTTAAAGCGTTAGCTCCCACTATCTCTTTGCAAATTCTTACACAACGTGAGCAAAGAATACATTTATTATTATCTATTTCGATGAAAGGATGGTTGAAATTCACCTGGTATTCCTTATGCTCTCCAGCAAAGCGTTGCTGATCCACATTATATTTATCGGAATGCTCTTTTAGGCTGCAATCGAAGTAAGCAACACATCCACACTCGAGGCAACGATTGGTTTCGTTTAGTGCTTGCTCCTCGCTATAGCCCAACTCTACCTCGTTGAAATTATTTCGCGCCTCTGGTTTCATCACCGGCATCTCCTCACGAAGCTGTTTCTGATAACGTCCTACGTAATCGTTCTTTTCCTGATTTTTAAAGTTATCCTTTTTACTCAGGAATTCCTTTTTGGGAGGAACAACAGGTTTGCCAATTAAAAACAGATGACAGCTATGTGAAGCCAACTTGGCTTGTGCAATGGCTTCAATAATTGTAGCTGGCCCAGTAACCCCATCACCTGCTGCAAATACCGATGGAATATCGGTTTGGAGGGTTTTTGAGTCAGCGTTTATATCGCCCCACTTGTTAGGCTTTAAAATACCACCTTTGGCATAAGAATTAATGTCATCAAGGAAGTTGATATCTGTTTTTTGCCCAATGGCAGCCAGAATATAATCGAATTCCAAATCGTGTTCCGAACCTTCTTTGGGAACGGGGCGTCGGCGACCTGAGGCATCTGGCTCGCCTAATTCCATTTCAACAACAGTTAATGATTTTAATCTGCCCTTATCATCCTTATTTACCTTAACGGGTGCAGTTAGGAACATATACTTCACACCCTCAAGTTTCGATTCGTGAATTTCGATGGGATTTGCAGGCATCTCTGCCTCAGTTCTACGATAAACCACAGTTACATCGGTGCTTCCGCAGCGAATAGACGTGCGGCAGCAATCCATGGCGGTATTTCCACCACCTACAACGGCTATTCTCTTCCCCCTGAAATCGTAGCGTTGACCCGTCATCTCCATATTCCTTAGAAAATCGATTCCCGAGAAAACACCTTCAGCATCCTCGCCAACTGCACCCAGCAAAGTGCCTCGTTGCGAACCAATGGTAAGAATGGTGGCATCGTAGTTTTCAGAAATATTCTTGTAGCTGAGGTTATCTCCCAATTTTTTATTGAAAAATATATTAACACCAAGCTCAGTAACTGAATCCACCTCGCGTTGAAGTAAATCGTTGGGTAATCTGTATTCGGGTATTCCATACCTTAACCACCCGCCTGCATAAGGTTGAGCCTCATAAATATCGCATTGATGACCTTTCTGCTGAAGAAAGTACGCTGCTGAAAGTCCACCGGGTCCAGCACCAATTATGGCAATCTTTTTCCCCGTTGAAGGGGCAATTTCGGGAATGTAATGGTTTTGAGAATCTAAATCAGCATCAGCAGCAAAGCGCTTCATGTAATCGATACCCACACCTGTTCCTTCATCCAATAGATTACGTCTACAGGCAACCTCGCAGGGGCGAACGCAAACTCGACCGCATATTGCAGGGAGAGGGTTTGTGCTTTTAATTACCTTAACCGCTTCGCTGTATAAACCCTTTTCGATGAGTGAAATATAACCCTGAACATCAACCCCAGCAGGACAACGCTCACGGCATGGTGCAACACAATCAGCGTAATGGTTGCTCATGATCAAATCCAATGCTGTTTTACGAGCCCTATGAACCCGTTCATTGTCAGTGTTAATACTCATACCTTCAGCTACTCTTGTGGAGCAAGAGGGCTGCAGATTTCGCTGCCCTTCAATCTCAACAACACAAAGATAACAGGAGGAATAGGGCTCCAAACGAGGATCATGGCAAAGCGTTGGTATTTGTATACCTTGACGTTTGGCAATATCGAGAATATACTCCCCCTTATTTGCAGCTGTAGGTTTTCCGTTTAAAATTATATTGATTTTTTCACTCATGTCTTCAATTTTTTTGCTGGAGTGCAAAGGCAAAACATTATTAATTAACTTAAAAACAAAGATTACGAAACCTTTATGGCTTCGAATTTACACCTGCTATAGCAATCGCCACAACGGATGCAGATTTCCTGATTAATAAAATGCGGCATCTTCTTCTCTCCTGTAATTGCCTGAACCGGACACTTTATGGCACATACCCTACAACCCGTACACTTATCAGGAATAATCTCGTAGGTTAACAATTCTTTACAGCTCAAAGCAGGGCATTTTTTATCGTGAATATGGGCTTCGTATTCGTGCCTAAAGTATTTGATAGTTGTAAGAACAGGGTTTGGAGCTGTTTGTCCTAATCCACAAAGCGAACTATCCTTAATCTGATGTGCCAATTCCTCGAGTTTTTCTATATCGCCTTCCACACCCTTACCCTGAGTTATACGAGTAAGTATTTCAAGCATTCGCTTAGTACCAATACGGCAGAAAGTACACTTACCACAGGATTCTTTCTGTGTAAAATCCAGAAAAAACCTTGCAACATCAACCATGCAAGTGGTTTCATCCATAACTACCATGCCCCCTGAACCCATTATGGCGCCAGTAGCTGTTACTTTATCGTAGTCAATTTCTGTATCGATGAGATGTTTTGGAATGCAGCCACCCGATGGTCCTCCCATCTGAACGGCTTTAAATTCCTTATCGTTTTGAATTCCCCCTCCAAGGTTATAAATAATCTCACGAATGGTCATGCCCATAGGAACTTCAACCAAGCCACCGTGCTTGATTTTACCCGTTATGGCAAAGACTTTTGTCCCTTTGCTCTTTCCAGTACCGTACTTATTAAACGATTCGGCACCGTGGTAAATAATATAGGGTATGTTGGCAAAGGTTTCAACATTGTTAATATTTGATGGCTTACGCCAAAGACCTGCTTCGGCAGGGAAAGGTGGACGTTTACGAGGCATTCCCCTTTCACCCTCAATGGATGCGATAAGAGCTGTTTCCTCTCCACATACAAATGCCCCAGCTCCCTCTTTTACGTATATATCAAGGCTCAAACCCTCGATTCCACAGATATTTTTTCCTAAGAAACCCGCTTTTCTTGCCTGATCGAGTGCAATATTTAATCGTTTTATTGCCAACGGATATTCTGCACGACAGTAGATTACTCCATGATTTGCACCAATGGCGTAAGCACCAATTATCATACCTTCCAATACCGAGTGAGGATCTCCCTCGAGCAGCGAACGATCCATGAATGCACCTGGGTCTCCCTCATCAGCATTACAAATGATATATTTATCGTCCGCTTTATTATTTCGAGCAAATCGCCACTTTAATCCTGTAGAAAATCCACCACCACCACGACCACGAATGCCAGAATCGAGAACTGTTTGGATTACCTCTTCAGGCGATATTTTGCTTTCAGCAATCTTTTTCAACGCTTTGTAACCATCTCTTGTCAGGTATTCCTGCAAATTTTCTGGATCGATATAACCGCAATTACGAAGTGCAATTTTTACCTGTCCCTGAAAGAAATTACTATCAGGCGTTTCAAAAAGATCTGTTTTAACTACATACTCCTTAATAGGATTATGCCCAATTATGTGATTTTGAATTATTTCAACTGCTCTATCCTCGGTTATATCACCATAAGTAAATGAGCCTAAATCGTCAACAACTTCAACAAGTGGTTCACGAAAACACATGCCCACACAGCTGGTTTTACTAAGTTCAAAATCGAGCGAGTCGGATTTTTGGAGCGCAAGTATCTTTTCATAAACCTTACCGGCTCCTGCTGCTATCCCACAGCTTCCTAACCCGACAATAACCTTTGTTTTCGACATCAATTTATTTTTTATATGGAATACTGATTTTGATAATCCTGTAGTTTGACTTTGCTGAAATTAATATGATGTTTGAAGTTGATTATTCGCCCACAATAATCAGGATTCAGTCTCTTTAATCTTTATATCCTTGATTACTTTTACAGCACTGGCTTTTGTCAGTTTTCCATGAGTTTCTTCTCCAATCATCATAACAGGGGCGAGCGAACAGCATCCAAGACAGGCAACTGACTCTAGCGTAAATAGTTTATCAGGTGTGGTCTCCCCATCTTTAACCCCAAGTGCTTCCTGCAAGGCGTCGGTAATGGAATCTGCATTCTGAACGTGGCATGCAGTACCGTGACAAACCTTTATAATATTTTTGCCAGCAGGCATTAACCTAAATTGAGCATAGAAAGTAGCCACACCATATAAATCGCTTAAGCTGAGTCCTGTCTCATCTGAAATTTTTTTGAAAACATTAACAGGTATATAGCCATAGATATTCTGTGCTCCCTGTAGTAATGGGATTAGACTTCCCTTCTTACCCTTAAACTTTTCGATTAAGGGTGAAAGTAGATTTAAGTCGATATTATCAACTATTTGATTATTATCATGTTTGGGCTTAATTCTTTGAATACGCATGGAGAGCTTCTTTAATATACTTTATGACGTCTAAAAGTAAGGATTTGATATCTATAATTGAACAAGGAATACAAATTTTTACTGAAAGTCGAAAAAAGGCTTAAAGTTAAGTAATCTATATTCCTTGTTCATAAAGCATTTGTAACCGAAGAAGCTATACTGCCCCCTGGGCTATCATTGAATCAGCTACTTTTACAAACCCACCAATGTTGGCCCCGTCAACGTAGTTGATAAATCCATCCTCCTTGGTGCCATACTTCTGGCAAGTTTTATGAATATTAATCATAATTGTATGTAAGCGAGCATCCACCTCTTCTCGTGTCCAGGATAAACGCATTGAGTTTTGTGACATTTCCAAGCCAGAAGTGGCTACACCACCAGCATTAGCAGCTTTTCCTGGTCCGAATAGGATTTTGGCATTTAGGAAAACCTCAACAGCTTCGGGTACCGATGGCATGTTGGCACCTTCAGAAACACAAATGCAACCATTTTTCACCAAAGTTTTGGCTTCCTCTCCATTTATTTCATTTTGGGTAGCATCGCATCCATACTTCTCAGCATACTCCTTAATACGACCACGTTTTTCGTTTTTAAGCCATTTTACATACTTCAATTTATCAGCATCTATTCCTTTGGGATCGTAAATAAAGCCTTCAGAGTCAGAAAGAGTAACTGCTTTCCCGCCAAGTTCAGTTGCTTTTTCAACAGCGAATTGCGCCACGTTGCCTGAACCAGATACTGTAACCACTTTTCCTTTGAAACTCTCACCACGGGTTTTCAACATTTCTTCAGCAAAGTAAACTGTACCATATCCAGTAGCTTCGGGACGAATGAGTGAGCCACCCCATTGTATTCCTTTTCCGGTTAACACACCCGTAAACTCGTTGCGAATTCGCTTATACTGACCAAACATGTAACCCACTTCACGTCCGCCAACACCAATATCCCCAGCAGGAACATCCGTATCGGCACCTATATGCTTACATAGTTCTGTCATAAAACTTTGGCAAAAACGCATTACCTCTTTATCGCTTTTTCCCTTGGGGTCAAAATCGGAACCGCCCTTACCACCTCCCATAGGGAGTGATGTTAAGCTGTTTTTAAATACCTGCTCAAACGCAAGAAACTTTAAGATTCCCAAATTTACAGTTGGGTGAAACCGAATACCTCCTTTGTATGGACCAATTGCACTATTCATCTGAATACGGAAACCCCTGTTAACCTGTATTACACCTTTATCATCAATCCAAGGAACACGAAAAATTAAAACCCTTTCAGGTTCACAAATCCTTTCAAGGATTCGCTCCTCATTATAAATAGGATTCTCCTCAATATACGGGATAATACTTTCAACCACCTCTTTTACCGCTTGGTGGAATTCTGGTTCGGCAGGGTTCTTGGCAACAATGTATGCCATAAACTTATTCAACCGTTCTTCGTAAGCTGGATTTTTCATAATCGGAAATAGTTTAAAAAATTTATAATTTGGTTAAATGTTGATTAAAAATTTTGGTTCAAGTTACCTATAAAACCCATTTGAGCAATACTTATTACTAAAATTCAGGCATTTACTGAGTTTTCGCATCGGGGTTTTACCTAAATTGTATCCGTAAAACACGTAATTGCCCATTAACCTATCCTGATTAGAAAAAAACAATGTATATTGGGAAGTTAAGAGAGCAACTGAAAGCCAGTAAACAGGGTATATAAACGAAAAACAACGTTCATTATGGGCAGCAGTTCATCGTCACAAGAAGATTTCTATAAACTTCTTGCTGAAAGCAAGGAAAGGTTAAAAGAACTTTCGGCAATTAACCGTACAACTTCAATCATAAAAGAAGGGCGAACTGTTGAAGGCACTCTTCGTCAGATATGTTTGATACTACCCGATGCATGGCAATTTCCTCAGTTCACTGTTGCTCGTATTAAGTTTCAGAAAATGGAGTTTACCTCCGTAGGCTTTGAAGAAACACCCTGGGTTCAAATTCAAGAATTTTCCACCATCGATGGAGAGAAAGGAAATATTGAAATATTCTATACCCGCGAGTTCCCCGAAGAATATGAAGGACCTTTCCTGAAAGAGGAAAGAGATTTAATTCAAAACTTAACCAATCTAATCGTTGGTTACCTAAATTCCATAAAAGGAAAAGATTTTGTAAAAGAGGTTAAAATTCCCAAAAAACCAATTGAACCTGAAGGAGCCCACGCCAGGAAAAGACTACTACAGAAATTCATAAATCAGCATAATTCTGACCGTGATATCTATCACGATCTAATGCCATTTAAAGTAAAGGAAATATTGCTTGTTGCCAATCTGTACGATGCATACAACCTTGAAAAAGAGGATAGAGTAACCGATAATATACTTGGTGAATACTCAAAATTGAGTTTAACCAGCGTACCACGTATTACCGGTGTTTCTACGCTTGATGAGGCATTGGAGAAAATGGAGGAAAAGCACTTCAATATGGTAATCATTATGATGGGTGCGGATAGGGTTACCCCATTGGAAGTGGCAAAACGAATCAAAGGCGAATACAGCTATGTAGCTCTTTATCTTCTGGTTAACAACTCTGCTGTTCTTAACGAAATAGAGAAAAATCCTTTGACGCTAGAAAGCATTGATAAAGTGTTTGAATGGAATGGTGATCCAAAAATATTCTTCTCAATAATAAAATTACTTGAGGATAAAGTGAATCTCGAAAATGATACTAGAATAGGTCTTACACGGATTATTCTACTAGTTGAGGATTCACCAAGGTACTATTCTCGTTATCTACCAGTACTTTACAGTAGTATCCTTGAACAGACCAAGCGCATTATTGAGGATGTTAGCACCGATGATCTCTACAAAGTGCTAAGAATTAGAATACGACCCAAGGTTTTACTAACCGGAAATTACGAGGAAGCTATTGAAATTTTCAAGCGATACAAGGACTTTATGCTCTGCGTGATTTCCGATGTGAAGTTTTTTCACAAAGGGAGGCTTGACGAGAATGCTGGAATAGACCTAATTACTGAAATCCGCAAAACACTGCCCAACTTACCAGTGATCATGCAATCGTATGAGCAGAGTAATGAATTCAAAGTAAAACTGCTGAACGAAAAATTTGCAGGCATTCGAAACGAACCAATTTTCGAAGATTTAATGAATATCGCCTTTATTAATAAGAATTCCGACAGTCTAATGCAAGAACTTAAAAACTTCATTAGCAACTATTTAGGTTTTGGTGATTTTGTTTTTAAGGATGCAATTGGACAACCCATTGCCACAGCAACCAGCATGGAAGAGTTTGAGCGGATTCTTAGGGATATTCCAGGAGAAAGTATTCTTTACCATGCCGAGAAGAATCACTTTTCTCTGTGGTTATCTGCCAGAGGCGAGATAAACGTTGCTCGTATTATCCACCCCTCAAGCATAAACGACTTCTCTGGACCGGAAGAAATTCGAACTTACCTCCTAACTACTTTGAAGAAATACCGCCAAGAACAACGTAAAGGAAAGATCGTAAGCTTTGAAACAGCATGGGAAGTTGATTCAAGCAATATAGTTTCTTTAGCGGAAGGCTCAGTGGGAGGCAAAGGACGGGGTATCTCATTTATAAATACTTTACTTTATACTTTCGAGATTTCACAGTATGTTCCAAATATCAATTTGTATAGTCCAAGGACATCAATAATTGGCATAAACGAGTACGAATGCTTTATGCAGCGTAATGGGTTGTACGAAAAGGTATTCTCTGAAACTGACTACAGTAGGATTATGCAGTATTTCCTTGAAGGAGAACTATCGGAACAACTCAAAACCAGATTAGAAAGACTTCTACAAATATATTATCGCCCATTGGCAATCCGTTCTTCGGGATTACTTGAGGACTCGCTAATGCAACCCTTTGCAGGCATATTCGAAACTTACCTAATTCCAAATAACCACCCCGACCCCAAGGTACGCCTCAAACAAACCATGGATGCAATTAAGCTGGTTTATGCTTCCGTTTTTTCAGATACAGCTCGTGGTTACATAAAAGCGGTTAACTTCAAAATTGAAGACGAGAAAATGGCTGTGATAATTCAGGAAGTGGTGGGTAATAAGTATGGTGATCACTACTACCCGCATATTAGCGGTGTGGCTCAATCCTATAACTACTACCCTTATGGCCATATCAAACCTGAGGATGGCTTTGCCACAGTTGCATTAGGTTTGGGCAAATATGTGGTGGAAGGGGAAAAAGCTTTTCGATTCTGCCCCAAATACCCTACATTGATGAACTATACACCAGCCGATCTTGTTAAAAATTCACAAACCGAGTTCTTTGCCATTGATCTTAAAAGACATGATATTAATCTGCTAACCGACGGTGATGTGGCTGGGCTATCAAGACTAAATCTTTTCGAGGCAGAGGAGCATGGTACAATTAAACACTGCGCCTCGGTTTACAATCCCGAAAACAATTCCATCACACCTGGGTTATCGCAACCCGGATCGAGAGTTCTTAACTTTGCCAACATATTAAAATACAACTACATTCCCTTAGCACAAACAATTCAGGTTGTTCTTGAAGTGGTTGAGGAAGCCCTTGGCTCACCATGCGAAATTGAATTTGCTGTCGATTTAAATCGAGATATCAACTATAAGGCATCCTTTTTCTTGTTGCAGATAAAACCAATGGTTGGTAATACAGAGGAGTATAAAATATTCCCTGAAAGCATTGATCATTCAAAAGTTATCTTAATTTCGTACAATGGCATGGGCAACGGACAAGTTGAAGGCATTTCCGATATTGTTTACATTCGTCGGGAAAACTTTGACAAAAAAATGACCCCTGAAATGGCTCAAGAAGTTGATCAGATCAACAGAAAAATGATTGAAAAAGGTAGAAAATATGTGCTTATTGGTCCTGGTAGATGGGGAACTCGAGACCGATGGATAGGAATTCCTGTTACGTGGCCTCAAATATCCAATGCTAAAATTATTGTTGAAACCAGCTTCGAGGACTTTCCGCTTGATGCTTCATCGGGATCCCATTTCTTTCATAACGTTATTAGCATGAATGTTGGCTATTGTTCGATACAGGATGGTGATATAAATTGTAGGATTGCCTGGGACTCTCTCGATGAAATTCCTGCAGAAACAGAAACAAAATTTTTCAGACACGTTCACTTCAAAGAACCTCTATCGGTTAAAATGGATGGTAAAAAAAGAATTGTTCTGGTTAGCACTGAGAAATAGTTTAAAACGGCATTCTGTAAGTTAGTTTATGATTGGGTGATTGGAGGGTAAGTTTAAAAAATGGAATGGATGTATACTTCTTCGTGAAAAAATACTTTGTATAACAAATAACTCTATTAAATGCTACCAAAATCAACAGATTCAAGCACGGGTAAGTACTACTTTGCAGAAACTGCTTTTGATTTGCTAATGAAAAGACGGATACTAAATGTTCTGTTAATCTGTAGCAAGTACGATGCTTTTATGCTGGAGGAAGATGGTAGAATTGAGGAGCAAATTTTCAACGAATATGTTAACTTAAACCTACGGTATCCCCCAAAATTTATCCATGTAACCTCTGCCGATGATGCTTTTGCAAAGATGAAAGAGCTATCCATTGATCTTATCATCACCATGCTAAAAGTTGAGGGAATGGATCCCTTCAATCTTGCCAAAGAGATAAAATCCCTTTACCCACAAAAACCTATTGTTGTTCTAACCCCATTTTCACGCGAGGTAACCCTAAAGCTAAGCCGTGAGGATCTAAGCGCCATTGACTACGTTTTTTCGTGGCTGGGAAACGCTCAAATTATGCTGGCCATAATAAAGCTGATTGAAGATTCGATGAATGCTGAGCATGATGTAAACAAGGTAGGTGTTCAGGTTATCATGCTTGTTGAGGATTCTGTTCGATACTATTCAGCTTATCTCCCCAATATCTATAGGATTATCTTCACTCAAAGCAAGCAGTTTATGTCTGAAGGTTTAAATGAACATCAGAAGATGCTTCGCATGCGAGGTAGACCAAAGATATTGCTTGCCCGAAACTTAGAACAAGCCGAAACAATTTACCATAAGTATAAGCATAATATGCTCGGTGTGATCACCGATATGAGCTATCCCCATAATGGTCAAATGGTTCAACGTGCTGGGGTGAAGTTGATTGAGTTAATTAAATCGGATAGCCCATTCATGCCCATTCTGCTTCAATCTTCAGATATCAATAACCAGCTAATTGCCAAGCAACAAAAAGTTGGATTTATTCATAAGTACTCAAAAACTTTATCGCTCGAACTACACGACTTTATCATTAAATATTTTGCATTTGGTGACTTTATTTTTATTGACCCTAATAACAACAGGGAGATATTCAGGGCTACCGATTTGAAATCGTTGCAGGAAATAATATTTCAAATTCCCGATGAATCACTGGCTTACCATATTGAACGGAATCATTTTTCTAAATGGTTAACAGCCAGAGCCCTATTTCCCATTGCTGATATATTTAAGTACATAACTTCTGATGATTTTCAAAACCTCGAAGAGGTTCGAAGGTTTATTTTTGACACAATTGACAGGTACCGCGAGAGTAAAGGAAGGGGAATTATCGCCAAATTCTACCGCGATAGCTACGATGAGTACCAAATATTCTCTCGTATTGGCGATGGATCATTGGGTGGAAAAGGTAGAGGTTTAGCATTCATCGATTCGGTTATTAAACAGAGCTACCTGATGCATCGATTCGAAAACGTGGTAATTTCAATACCCCGTACAGTGGTAATATGCACTGATGTATTCGATGAATTTATGGAGATCAACAACCTTTACCCAATTGCTCTTTCCGATGCAAGCAATGAAGAAATACTACGTCATTTTTTGAATGCTCCACTTCCACTACGTATTCATAAGGATTTATATTCCTTCATTGCAGTGGTAAGAAATCCCATTGCCATTCGTTCATCAAGTTTACTTGAAGACTCACATTTTCAACCATTTGCAGGAGTATATTCTACTTATATGGTTCCAAATATTAAGGAGAGTGCCCCGCAAATGCTAGAACTATTAAGTCAAGCTATTAAGTGCGTCTATGCTTCGGTATATACAAGAGAGAGTAAAACTTACATGCAAGCAACACAGAATGCCATTGAAGAGGAACGCATGGCAATTGTTTTACAAGAGGTTATTGGATCAAAGCATGGCAATAGGTACTATCCAAATATTTCGGGAGTAGCTCGTTCCATAAATTTTTACCCCATTGCTCCCGAAACACCAAACGATGGAATCTCGAGCATTGCACTTGGGTTGGGGAAACATGTGGTTGAGGGAAAACCGTCCCTGAGATTTTCGCCCAAATACCCCAAAAAAATATTACAGCTCTCTTCAACAGAGATGGCGATTAAGGAAACACAAAAAACCTTCTTTGCTTTAGACCTGCAACCTACAAGCTTTATCCCATCTACCAACGATGCCATTAACCTTTTTGAACTGGATGTAATGGAGGCTTTTGATGATGGTACTCTTTCCGTAGCTGCATCCACTTTCGATTTTGAGAATCAGCAAATTTATGATGGTTATAATGGCAGTGGCAAACCAGTAATCACGTTTGATGCCATTCTAAAGCATAAGAAATTTCCTTTACCTGAGATTTTAAAGGCTATCCTTGAGGTGGGACAACAGGAAATGAATAATCCGGTGGAAATTGAATTTGCTGTTAACCTGAATACTCCAGGCGATAAGCCTAACATGTTTGGCATGCTACAAATACGCCCCATTGTTCAAAATCGTGAAATAATAAATACAAACTTTGATAACATTCCCCAAAAAGACATGCTTCTATTCTCAACCTCAGCCCTTGGGAATGGTGTTGTTAACAGCTTATCGGATATCGTTTACATAAAACCAGTAAGTTTTGATCCATCGAAAACATACCAGATAGCAACCGAACTTGAAAGTATCAATGCTGAATTCATGAAAAAAGGAAAAAGTTACATACTCATTGGTCCGGGTCGTTGGGGTTCAAGCGATAGTTGGCTTGGTATACCAGTAAAATGGCCTCAGATTTCGGCAGCAAAGATAATTGTTGAAACTGCATTGGAAAACTATAAAATAGATCCCAGTCAAGGAACCCATTTCTTTCAAAACCTTACTTCATTTAGTGTTGCTTACCTAACAATTAATCCATATCTGAATGAAGGCTTTATCGATAATAATTACCTAGCCTCCCAACAAGCTTCATACGAAAGTGAAATGGTAAGACACGTTGAATTCAAATCTCCTCTGGAAGCAATAATTAATGGACAGAAAAGAATGGGAGTAGTACTTAAAAGAATATTTGAAGGAAATTAAAATTCTTTTAACACGATTAAAAAGTTTACAATACTTCTTGAATAGTTTTAACTATCTCCTTAATGTTGAAAGGTTTGCTGAAATATTTGTTTATCAATTTTTCATTCAATGCATTTGCTATCTCTTCGGTAATATCATAACCTGTTAAAATAAAGAAAACGATATGAGGGTATTCTATTTTGGCTCTTCTAATGAATTCAATTCCATTCATAACTGGCATTCTCATATCGCTAATTACAATTGAAACTTCAGGATTCTCCTGAAGTTTTTGTAATCCTTCTATTCCTGAAGTTGCTGTAACCACATTGTATATCCCTTTAAAATTTAACTCGAACAACATCAGGTTAACAGGCTCATCATCAACGTAAAGAATTTTAATATTTTCCATGGCCAATTACTATTACCAAACAGTTGACGGTACAATAATATCAACTAAAATACGAAATAATGACTTAATAATTAATAAAAGTTGAAAAAAATTAGATTTTTTCTTTCAGCTGCATTAAAACTTTTTTTCCCTTGGCACGCAAAGCAGGAGTTCCCATTTCCATTTGATTTTCTATTATATATGGTAATTCTTGTGCTATCCATTTCTGCCGTAAGGAAAGATGAAAAAGAACATCCATGCAATTTGCTTTAATTGCCGGTTTACTCTTTTCGTCAACCAACCATTTAAAACAAATCTCTTCAAGCGGTTCTAGGTTTGTTTGCCAAAACTCACGATCAATAACTTTTGATGTTTTTCTCTTCACAACTCTTTGAACACCTAATGAAATTAGCTTCGTCAAGTGTCTTTGAACGCTATGATTCTTTGCTTTGGGAAGATTGTCAATTAGAGTAGGAAGATAATAATCCAATGCCTCAGGCGAAGTTATAAACATATTTTCCAGCACCCATGCCGAATGAAAACTAATGGGTTGATCCTTATGTAAAGTCAGCGAAATTATTTCTTCAAACCCTACTCCTGAATTTGAAAAGGACTTAGCCAATTGAAGCACTTCCTTTTTGGTCATGGAAAACTTCAACCTTTCTAAAAGCTTATCTTTATTCAAATCAGGTAAATACATTTGCAGCAATTATGGATAATATTTAGCTTAACCTAATTATCATTAATTAAGGTTATTTAAACAAATATAATAAAAAGATTCCATGCTCATGATCGATAATCTTAAATTTCTATAAAGCAAAAACTTATTGTTATACCAATCGTAATAAAAGCCAATGTTTAAATAGGATTTTCTACAGAATATTATCTTTACAATCTGATAATTGAATTCCCAGCTATGGATTTGCTTTACGAATTATTCCAAAAATACCCTTACAGTTCTGAAAGTTTTCAAAAAATGGTTTGCGGTGAAAAAAATGTTGCCATTATGCTCAATGATGGTAATATTGGGGTATGTTCAACTCTATGCAACACCATCGTATGTGATACAAAAACTCTTGAAAATCCAGATTTCACAAACTATCATCATAGAATTCTAATTAATGCATGGGTTAATGCTTGTGCAAATAATAACATTACTCCCTCCGGAAATAATGATATTTTCGATGCCATTAACTTCACTAGTTTCAAACACGTTGTAATGGTTGGTTATTTTGGTTCTTTAACCAAAAAACTTTTGGACATTGGGATAAACTTATCTGTTTTTGATCTCAATGAAGAAGACAAACCAGTAGAACCTCTGAAAAACCTATCTACAGGAATTCAAAAAGCCGATGCCATAATCCTTACTGCTACAAGTATTTCAAACAATACCTTTAATGAGCTAATTGGCATTGTACCAAACCATTCAAAAGTCTTTATTCTGGGTCCATCCACACCCTTGTCACCTTTTATGTTTAGGAATCCTGTTATCGCTGGATTATTTGGTGCACGATTTGATCCCTTTGATCATGAAGTCCTTAAGGCAATAGAACAAGGAGGTGGAACCAGATCGTTTTTAGGAAGAATGCAAAAGATTTATATCTTGCAATGAAATAGCAAAAAACAAGAACCAATAGATCAATGCTTTTACTAACATGATAATAATACTAACATGGCTGGACGAAAAGGGAGTAAATACTACGATATTTTTCTTAAGCATAAAGTTTGGCTCGAAAATATTCATGGTCAAGACATTGTTGGTGGGGGAAAATTCGATTTACTTTTATGCATTGACGAGCTAAACTCGTTAACTGCAGCAGCAGAAAAATTGGGTGTAAGCTACCGAAAAGCTTGGGGTAACCTGCGCGAAATTGAACAAAGACTTGGATTTGCCATTGTGAATAAACACAGAGGAGGTAAGGAAGGAGGTAATACCCAGCTAAATACCGAAGGAAAAAAGCTAATTGAGGCATACAAAGTCTTTTTAGAACAAACAGAAACCCTTATGCATGATGCTGCAAAAGATTTTTGGGCAAAAGTGAATGATTGAAAACGATAAAAATCATTATTTAAAATTTAATCAACTTCCAAAATATTTTTTTATTTCGATGCGTTGTGCTTTTTTTGCATAACGAAAATGCTCAACATGAAGAATTCCTTATTCATCTCTCTGCTTGCATTATTTTTATTTTTTTCATGCAATAATAAAAGTGAAAATACCCTGACAATATTTCACGCTGGAAGTCTATCATTGCCTATGAAGGTTATTGCAGACAGCTTTAAATTGATAAATCCAGGTGTAACCATTCAACTTGAAGCGGCAGGAAGTGTTGAATGTGCACGAAAAATCACTGAATTAAATCGTCAATGCGATGTAATGGCATCAGCCGATTACAAAATAATCGATAACCTTTTAATCCCCGATTATGCTGATTGGAATATACTATTTTCAGGTAATGAAATGGCTCTTGTCCATACAAAAAAATCTAGATATGCCAATGAAATAAGCAAGGACAACTGGTTTGAAATACTACTAAAACCTGATGTAAGCTATGGAAGAAGCGATCCCAATGCCGATCCCTGCGGATACCGTACCTTGCTTACCCTTCAACTTGCTGAGCATTATTACAAAAAGCCCAACCTGACAAATGATATCACACATAAGGATAATCGTTTCATCCGTCCAAAGGAAGTTGATCTTATCGCTTTGCTAGAAACGGGGACCATCGACTATATTTTTCTATACCGATCAGTGGCTGTACAGCATGGCTTGGAGTACCTTTCGCTACCTAGCGAAATCAACCTTGGAAATCCATTTTACAGTGAAGATTACTCGCAAGTTCAAGTAAGAATAAGAGGGTCATCTCTGGGTGATACTCTGCTGATAAAAGGTGAACCCATGGTTTATGGGCTAACCATACCAAAAAATGCTCCAAACAAGAAACTTGCAGGGGAGTTTATAAAGTATTTTCTTGATCCCAAAAAAGGGCTGAAAATAATTGAACAAATGGGCATGCCCCCATTAAATCCATTGATTATCATAAATGATAAATGCAAGGATGATATACTTTTGGAGCAAATAGTAGCGATAAACAGATATGAATAGTACATTAGCTTGTTGCAAGAAATAAGTTATACATTCTAACAATGCAAAAGTCATCCATAAAACTATCCTTTACGTTTTTGGGAGGTTTAGTCCTTCTTTTCATACTAGCTCCATTACTCGGAATGGTATTCGCCACTCCTCTCACAACGCTTTTCTCAACAGCTGGTGAACTGGAGGTTCAGCAAAGTATATGGTTAACCATTTGGGTTTCAATGGCCACAACATTGGTCTTTGCGATTATGGCTATTCCCCTATCCTACTCACTGGCGAGGTATAAGTTCCCCATGAAGAATATAGTTCTGGGAATTATTGATTTACCCATTGTAATTCCCCATTCTGCAGCAGGTATTGCCCTTCTGGGATTTATTAGCCGCGATACCATAATTGGGAAAATTACAGGGATATTTGGTTTAAATCTAGTTGGAAGTCCTATTGCCATTGCGTTTGCAATGGCATTCGTTAGCCTTCCATTTTTAATAAACGCAGCACGTGAAGGTTTTTCATCAGTACCTGAAAGGTTGGAAAAGGCTGCATTACTCCTTGGGGCTTCACCCGCCAGAGTTTTCTTCACCATTTCGTTACCCCTTGCATGGCGAAGTATTGTTACAGGTTTGGTAATGATGTTTGCCCGAGGGATGAGTGAATTTGGGGCAGTGGTTATTGTTGCCTATCACCCTATGGTTGCACCGGTTTTGATCTTCGACAGGTTTAATGCCTTTGGGCTAAAGTATGCTCGTCCAGTAGCTTTACTTTTCATCATGGTTAGCTTGGTTGTATTTGTTGCAATCAGATTGCTTGCTGTAAAACGGAAGAAGGATGCTTAAACTAAATAATATCTCGAAAAAATGGGAGTCATTCTCCCTTAAAAATATCTCTCTAAATGTAGATAAGGGCGAATATTTCATCCTATTAGGACCATCAGGAGCAGGCAAATCAATTGTACTCGAAATAATTGCTGGATTGATAAAACCTGATTCTGGGGACATTACACTTAATAACGCAAATATTACGGAACTTAAAATTCAAGATCGAAACATTGGTCTTGTTTTTCAAGATTTGGCCTTATTCCCACACCTCACAGTGCATTATAATATTGGCTTTCCACTATTGAGAAAGGGTATTCGAAAAAGAGAAGTAAACCGCAAGGTTATTGAATTAGCCAGAAGTCTTTCCATTGAACATCTTCTAAGGCGATTTACCCCCACACTATCAGGAGGAGAACAGCAAAGGGTTGCCCTTGCTCGTACCCTTGCTCTCGATCCTGCCATACTTCTACTGGATGAGCCCCTCTCCTCACTTGATGTTGAGCGTAAGGTCGATATCCGCAAATTGCTTCGCGATCTAAACCGGAAAGGGCAAACCATAGTTCATGTTACCCACGACTACGAAGAAGCAATTGCCCTTGGAAGCAGAATCGCTGTTATGAATGATGGGGCAATTGAGCAAACAGGTACGCCACAAGAAATTTTTAGCAAACCCACATCAACCTTCGTGGCTGGTTTTGGAGGTATTCGTAATTTTTTTCAAGCATTTCTATCGCATACACAGGATCACGAACTGGTGAAAGCCGAATTAAACGGCAACCTTTCAATTTTTTTATATTCTGACGACGAAGGTCTGGGATATATTACCTTTCCTGAGAATGGCGTTATTGTATCGAATTCTCCATCCAATTCAAGTGCCTTGAACTCTTTTCGTGGTAAAGTGGTAGACTTATACCCGCATCGATTTGGATTTGAAGTTGTTGTTGATATTGGAGTTAAGGTTTATGCTCTTATAACTGCTGAATCGATACAAAAACTTGAAATTTTCATTGGGAAAGAAGTATGGATTTCATTTAAGGCAAACAGCGTGAAATTTATTAAAAGTGATTAAATTCAAAGTACCGCAAATATTGATATTCATTAGACTCCATTATGTTATTGAGCAAAAAAGGAAAAAATTCAGCAAAAAAAATTGCCCATAGTTTGTTACACCCCATTGTTTTTGTATTTTAGTGGCAACCTTATCGCTCTGAAATGAATATCAGAAAGAAGCCGAGGATTAACGCCACCATCTATATTGTCGATCACGATCCAATTTATTCTGCTTCGTTAAAAGAATCCATTGAAAAGCCAGAAAAGTATATCATACAAACTTTTCCTTCGGGTGAACGATTCATTGCTCACTTAACCTCTCAGAAATTCAGGAAAAACGATGTTTACATTGTATTTCTAGGTTACAATTTTAAGGGTGAACCAAAACTATGCTTAATGAATGGCATCGAAATATTAGATGCCACAAAACTTATTAACCCCAATATAGAAGTTGTAATGATTTCAGAGGATGCTGAATCGAATTTAGGCTCATATGCAAAAAAAAGTGGTGCGTTCGCAATAGTTCCAAAAACTGATACAATTTTCCTGAGGATCAACAACATAATAATGAGGATTATTAGCCAAAAGAAGTTGGAGCAGAAACGTAGGATTTTTATTTTTGCTGTTAAGATTTTTGTTATATACCTCATTTTATCCACGCTAATAATCCTGATTCACCACTTCTTATTCATTTCGCAGTAATTTTGCCATTCAAAAAAATATTTTCTGACTATTTGGCAGCAAATAGCTGCATGGCATTACGTTTGAAAGGTTCAAAACGCTAGATGAAAATATGTTTAACCATTAAAAATAAATAGCCATGCATAAGGGCAAGATTGACGTAACATCAGAAAATATTTTTCCCATCATCAAAAAATTCCTCTATTCGGATCATGAAATATTTCTTCGGGAAATCATCTCAAATGCTGTTGATGCCACCCAAAAACTCAAAACACTAGCCTCAGTAGGTGATTTCAAGGGTGAAATGGGCGACTTGACAATACGAGTAAAACTCGACAAAAAGGCAAAAACTATCACTGTTAGCGATAGCGGTATTGGCATGACTGCCGACGAGATTGAAAAGTATATCAACCAGATAGCATTTTCGGGCGCTGAAGAATTTTTGGAGAAGTATAAGGATAAAACCGATGCGATCATCGGGCACTTTGGGTTGGGCTTCTACTCATCATTCATGGTAAGCGATAAGGTTGAGATCGTTACACGATCTTATCAGGAAGATGCTAAGCCAATTCGGTGGGCTTGCGAAGGCAACCCAGAGTTCTCAATAGATGAGACAAAACGCGATGAGCGGGGAACAGATATAATCTTGCATATCAACAAAGATAGCGAGGAATTCCTTGGCGAAGGTCGTATTAACGATATGCTTAGGAAATACTGTCGCTTTCTTCCCATTCCAATTGCTTTCGGAACAGAGAAGGAGTGGAAAGATGGAAAAGAGTTTGATACCGGCAAGGATAAGATTGTGAACGAAACCAACCCGCTTTGGACTCGTAAACCAGCCGATTTAAAGGATGAGGATTACGAAAAGTTTTACCGAGATCTATACCCCGCAGCGCAAGATCCGCTGTTCAACATCCATTTAAATGTTGATTACCCTTTCAACCTTACAGGTATACTTTACTTCCCAAGAATAAAATCCAATTTCGACATACAGAAGAATAAGATTCAACTCTTCTGCAATCAGGTTTACGTAACCGACTCAGTAGAGGGGATAGTTCCAGAGTTCCTTACATTGCTTCATGGAGTTATTGACTCGCCCGACATTCCGCTGAACGTATCGCGCAGCTACCTGCAAAGCGACTCGAATGTCAAGAAGATTTCATCGCACATCACTAAGAAAGTAGCCGATCGTCTACAAGAAATTTTCAAGAATGACCGTGAGCAGTTTGAAAAGAAGTGGGACGACCTTAAGCTTTTCATCAACTTTGGAATGATTACCGACGAAAAGTTCTATGAGCGTGCCGAGAAATTTGCCATGTTCAAGAATACCGAAGGCAAGTACTTCACCTACGAAGAGTACGAAAAACTCATCAAGGAAAATCAAACCGATAAGAACAAAACCCTCATCTATCTGTATACAAACGATGTTGATGAGCAATTCTCCTATATCGATCAGGCTAAAAATCGAGGGTATGATGTTTTGCTCATGAATGGGCAGCTGGATGCTCATCTGATCAATCATCTCGAATCGAAGTTTAAG
This sequence comes from uncultured Rikenellaceae bacterium, assembly GCA_964509385.1. Taxonomy (GTDB): domain Bacteria; phylum Bacteroidota; class Bacteroidia; order Bacteroidales; family Tenuifilaceae; genus MWFE01. The sequence goes on along the minus strand of CAZDXY010000008.1, from coordinate 23,768 downwards.
GATTCGCGTTTCGTAAGGGTTGACAGCGATGTTATTAACAAGCTGATCATGAAGGAAGAAAAGAAGGAATTAACCCTATCGTACGAGGAGCAAGGTGAGCTTCGCAACCTATTCGAAGGTGCCTGTGCTGATGATGGGAAATATTGGGTACAGTTTGAAGAAATGGGCGAAGAAGCAGCACCAGTGGTGATTACCCGTAGCGAGTTTATCCGCCGAATGAAGGATATGTCGGCAATGAGTGGTATGTCAGGCTACTACGGCAGCATGCCCGACACTGTGAACCTGGTAGTAAACGTTTCACATCCTTTGGTTAAAACGGTTATCGATCAAAAGGATAAGTCGCTTGGCGAAAAACTAGCTGATTTTAAAAACCAAATTGACCCTCTGCAGAAACAGCTCGATTTGCTGAAAAAATCCAACGAGAAGAAGAAAGACGAGGAAATTCCTCAGGCTGAAAAGGATCAGATTGAAGAAATCGAGAAGAGTATTAGCGACAAAAGATCTTTAAAAGAAGAAGTGCTAAAGGGATTCGGGAAAGATCATGCCCTAGTTAAGCAGCTAATTGACCTCGCATTGCTGGCAAACAATATGCTAAAGGGCGAAGATTTAAGCAAGTTTGTGAAACGAAGCGTAGAGCTGATAAAGCCCAATCAAAAGAAAAAGTAATGGTTTAAATGATCTTTATAGTAGTGTCTTAAAATAGAAGACAATAAACATAAAGCCCTCAAAAAATGAGGGCTTTATTAATTATTGTAAATCAAACCGATTTAGTTCCCCTAGAAAAGATCATTCACCTCCTTCTTCAAAAACTCAATGGCTTTGTTTGTAGGATGCTCATCCAGCTCAACAAGTCTTTCGAGTATTATCTTGCTAAGCAGAATGGATGGTTTATCGCCTTCAATTTTATCGGAGCATGTGTTTATCAACTTAATCACATTTTCCTTGGCATTCTTAACAATGCTCCATGCCTTATTGCTGATGTACAGCTGTTGCGAAAGGTTATGCTCCCACTCGGTTCGAATATTTGTAAGCAAATTTGACTGTAATTTTTTGGCCGTTAAGTTTGGCTGATTTACCCTGATTAACAACGATTCGGGTGAGATACGTTCCAAATACAAAACCAATCGCTCGTATGCCTGAAGCCGAATGGGTGTGGATATCTTCTGTCTATCAACAGCTATTTCTGCTTTCCTTCGATTGGATTCTGCTCGTAAAAGACGCTCAATGGCAAGGTAACCGGCTAGGAATACCAGTAATGAGGGAAGAAGTAATTTTAATAGTTCGAAAACCATAGCTTGCTATTTAACATTACACAATAAGTTTGTATTAGCTTAAATAAGTATAACTTTATCGCTTCAAAAATATAAAGGTATTGATTATTTT
>CAZDXY010000008.1:0-22371 GCA_964509385.1 uncultured Rikenellaceae bacterium | reverse complement strand
AGTATCTGATAGAATAAATAAACTTGCTGTTTCTGAAACCCTTGCCATGTCGCAAAAAAGCAGGGATTTGAAAAGCAAAGGGATAAATGTGATTAATCTGAGCGTTGGAGAGCCCGATTTCCACACCCCCGATTTTGTGAAAGATGCAGCAAAAAAAGCCATCGATGACAACATCAGCTTCTACTCACCAGTCCCGGGTTTTCCTGACCTTCTGGAAGCCATTTCGAAAAAACTATTAAGGGAGAATGGTTTAAGCTATGCTCCCGATCAGATTGTAGTTTCGAATGGTGCAAAACATGCCTTAGCCAACGTATTACTTGCACTTGTCGATAAGGATGACGAAGTGATTGTACCAGCCCCTTACTGGGTTAGCTACGTTGAGCTGGTTAAACTGGCTGAGGGGAAGAATGTTGTTATTGAAACAACCATAGAAAGCGATTTTAAGGTAACCCCAAGGCAGCTTTCCGATGCCATTACACCACGTACAAGAGCGCTGCTGCTTTGCTCTCCTTCAAATCCAACTGGTAGCGTATATACACTTAATGAGCTTGCAGCCATTGCAGAAGTAGTTGCCAAACACCCCAACATTTTTATCATCTCCGATGAGATATACGAGCATATTAACTTTGTGGGAAAACACGAAAGCATTGCTCAGTTCGAGAGTATTCAGGACAGGGTTATCATTATCAATGGCGTTTCAAAGGGTTATGCTATGACCGGCTGGCGTATTGGCTATTGTGCTGCCCCAAAGTGGTTGGCAAAAGCATGCTCAAAGCTGCAGGGTCAAATGACTTCCGGAGCAAGTTCCATAGCACAAAAAGCTTCGACAGCAGCTATAAACTCCGACTCCTCGTACCCTCAGATGATGTGCAAAGCCTTCGCCAAAAGACGCGATCTGGTTATTGAGAAGTTGAGTAAGATACCTGGTTTTAAAACCAATGTACCACAAGGAGCCTTTTACATATTTCCTGAGGTTTCGGCACTTTTTGGTAAGAAGTATAGTGATGGAGTGATCAACAATGCATCCGATCTGGCAATGTATCTTTTAAATACTGCTCATGTTGCATTGGTGCCGGGGGGTGCATTTGGTGCTCCTAACTTCATCCGTCTTTCATATGCTGCCTCGGAAAGCCAACTGGTTGAAGCGATCGACAGGATTGAAAAAGCTATTATTGCATTAAAATAAAACTCTTCGATTATCCACTAACCCGTAAATTTTCATTTACGGGTTTTTCTATCTTTGCAATCCAAAGCATTTAACATGAATAACAAAAATTTAAAACGATCCCTTACAATCATTGCAATACTGCTATTTTTTATAATCATTACTGGTTTTGTTTTTGGTTATAAAATTTACTCCCGTATGTATTCCTCTAATATTAATCTACCTGAGAAAGAACAAACGTATATCTATATCCCTACCAATTCTTCATATTCGGATGTTTTAGCCATAATTGACAGTACAAAAATATTGGTTGATATGGATGCATTCAAATGGGTTAGCTCACGTATGGGATACCCTTACACCGTTAAACCCGGCAGGTATAAGGTTAGTGATGGAATGAACAATAAGGAACTTGTTGCAATATTGAGGGCAGGTCTTCAAACACCCATAAGGGTAACATTCACGGGATTTAGAACACCACAACAACTTGCTCAACGTATATCAACACAGTTGGAGGCCGACTCGGCTGAAATTGTGTTGGGGTTTTCCAACATTGAGCTAATCGCCGAGTACGGGTTTGCAACCGAAACCTTCATTGCCATGTTTATACCCAACACCTACGAGTTTTTTTGGAATACCGATACCAAGGGATTTTTCGATCGTATGAAAAGGGAGTACGAAACCTTCTGGAACGAAACGAGGAGTAAAAAAGCATCTGAAATTGGATTAGATAGAGTTAAGGTATCCATTTTAGCATCGATTGTGGAGGAGGAAACCGTTAAGGTTGACGAACGCCCAAGGGTAGCAGGTGTTTTTATGAACAGGCTCAATAAGGGGATACCCCTTCAGGCTGATCCAACCATAAAATATGCTGTTGGTGATTTTTCAATTCGTAGGATACTTATCCGTCATCTGCAAATCGATTCACCCTATAATACATACAAGTACCGTGGACTCCCACCCGGACCCATAAACGCTCCCAATATCTCATCAATTAATGCAGTGCTAAACTACGAGAAACACCAATACCTTTACTTCTGTGCAAAAGCCGACTTCTCAGGATACCATGCTTTTGCCCGAACCCTTTCAGAGCACAATCGTAACGCAAGAGAATACCAACAGGCGCTTAACAGGGAAAGAATTTACAGGTAATTTTAAGCTGTTTTTTCCTTAAATTGCAATAAACCATTGTAAATTAACATAACTTTAACCCAAATAAATAATTTTACCATGAACAGCATATACTCACAAATCAACAATTTGGCAGAGAAATACCGCGATTACACAGCAAAAAACCTATCGAAACTGGTGCAAATCAAATCCCTTAGCCTTGGTGAGAGGCATGTTCAGCTCGAGCTGAAACGACAAATGGAGGAGGCAGGTTTTGATGAGGTCCGCATCGATGGATTAGGCAACGTTATTGGGAGAATAGGTAATGGAAAAAAGATCCTTGCTATAGATGGCCATATGGATACCGTTGATATCGGACTTCGAGAGAACTGGAGCTTTGACCCGCTTGGGGGTGAGATCAAGGATGGCTATGTTCATGGACGTGGCTCCGCTGACCAAAAGGGAGGACCTGCTGCCTTCGTTACGGCTGGAAGAATTCTTAAAGACCTGAATTTCAACAAGGACCTGACGATTTACTTCGTTGGTAGTGTAATTGAGGAGGATTGCGATGGTCTATGCTGGAAGTATATCATTGAAGAAGAAGGTATTAAACCCGACTTTGCCATCAGCACAGAACCCACCAACCTCAATATTTACCGTGGACAAAGGGGACGAATGGAAATGCATGTGCATTTCTATGGGGTGTCTTCGCACGGATCGGCACCCGAACGGGGAAAAAATGCCATTTACATGGCATCGAAGGTTGCCCTTGAGATTGAGAAACTGAATGATCGCCTGAATCACGATGAATTTCTTGGAAAGGGAAGCATAACCATCTCAGAAATTGTTTCTGGAAGCCCATCGCTTTGTGCGGTAGCCGATTATGCACGTATCCATTTAGATAGAAGATTGACCTGGGGTGAAACTAAGGATTCGTCTATAAAGGAGATTGAAGAATTAATCAAGGATATGAATGCAAAGATTGAAGTTTTGGAGTACTCAGAAACTTCCTATACCGGATTGAAGTATGGCATGGAAAAGTATTACCCAACCTGGAAAATAGAAGAAAATCACCCTATTGTTCTGATAGGAGTAAAAGCATTTGAAGGACTGTTTGGAAAAGCGCCAAAGATCGATAAGTGGACTTTCTCCACCAATGGAGTTACCATCAACGGGTATCATGGTGTACCAATCATTGGCTTTGGACCTGGTAACGAGGTGTTTGCCCATGCTCCTAACGAAAAAGTACCCATCAGTGACTTAGTAGCTGCTTCTGCGTTCTATGCTGCTTTTGCGCATGATTTGTAGTTTAATTTCTTAATAACTGGAACATGAAACTAAAAAAGCGTATCGAAAAGCTTGGCGAACTGAAAACCAAACTTTATCAGAAAGACTTCCTGCTTACATGGAAGAAGAGCGATAACGACCTTGTGGCGATCCTTGAGATTGCTGACATCCTAAAGGAGATGCGTAACGAAAACATATCACCACGGGTTTTCGACTCAGGGCTGGCAGTTTCCATTTTCCGAGACAAGTCAACCAGAACCCGTTTTTCATTTGCCTCGGCATGCAACCTGCTGGGCTTGGCGGTTCAGGATATGGACGAGGAAAAATCGCAGATTGCTCACGGCGAAACCGTTAGGGAAACAGCACAGATGATATCGTTCCTGTCAGATTTCATCGGTATCCGCGATGACATGTTTTTGGGTGAGGGTAACCGTTACATGCGTGAGGTTGCTACATCGCTGGATGAGGGGTACGCCAAAGGTGTATTACCGGTTCGACCCGGTGTCGTTAACCTGCAGTGCGATATGGATCATCCCACCCAATCGATGTGTGACCTTCTACACCTTCGCAATCACTTTGGATCACTGGATGATCTAAAAAGTAAAAAAATTGTGATGAGCTGGGCCTACTCTCCCAGTTACGGCAAACCACTCTCTGTTCCACAGGGTATCATTGCGCTGATGACCCGCTTTGGGATGAATGTTGAATTGGCATACCCTGAAGGATACGAATTAATTCCAGAGATTGTTGAGGTTGCCAGAGACAATGCTAAGAAAAGTGGAGGCACATTCAATATAACAAACTCTATGGATGAGGCCATGAAGAACGCTGATATTGTTTACCCCAAGAGTTGGGCTCCCTTTAAAGTGATGGAGCAGCGCACTGAATTGCTTAAAAAAGCCGATAAGCAAGGACTTGCTGACCTTGAAAAAACTTGTCTTGCCCATAACGCCAATCACATGGACTGGGAATACAACGAAAGTAAAATGAAGCTAACCAAGAAAAAGGATGCTCTCTACATGCACTGCCTCCCTGCTGATATTTCAAGTGTTTCGTGCAAGAACGGTGAGGTTTCATCTGATGTATTTGAGAAGTACCGCCTTTTAACCTATCAAGAGGCTGGCTACAAACCATACATCATTGCTGCAATGATGCTTTCCAATAGATTTGAAAGACCGGCTGAAGTGCTTAGAACAATTCTTAAGAAAGAGAAAAAAAGGGTGGCTTTTTAGCCATCTTCTTTATTCTTTCCATATCCGGCTATCATCCCTTATGTACCAAACCGATTCTCCATCGGCACTGGGTGTCGAAAGTTTAAATCTGGTTCGGCTCACCTCAAAATCAACTTCTAGGCCTTTTAAAAAATCCAACGGGATATCCAGCTCATCTATCCCTATTGCATACTTGTTATGCTGTTCCCAGTATGCCAGTTGAGCGTAGTACAATTCTCTAAGTACAAATTTTATAGGTTCATCGGGGTTGGGAGTAAATTCATCTGTTCCACTTCCTGCCTGTAAAGCCGAAAACTGAACATATCCCCAAAACTCGGGTCGGTGCATGTTAATGGTCCATTGCGGCGACCATACCCAGTTATGCTCAGGGTAAGATTCTCCCGTTTCGGGATTAATTGCTTTTTTATACTCTCCATCAACAATATTTAACCTCCACTGTACTCGCGAAAAGTTTACACGCCATTGTTCACCTGGATTGGGTCTACGCCTTTCAAAAGCACTCTCTTTCAGTATATTCCAGGGAAAAGCCATTTCAACCGTCCATGATGTATCGGTATCAGTTGGATTATTAAGGGTTCCCCTTAATTTAATGCCATACTCAAATCCCGCAATATCCCAGGCATTCATCGGAATGCCATCATTTAGGTAGGGTTTTGTCAGAAAAAGATCCCAAAGAGTTCCCAATGCATTTAGTTCCAACTCGTAGTATGTATGTGTATCACCATTGGGATCGATAAAAACCTCAAAATCGTTCTCGTGAAAAATAACCGATTCCCTTTCGGTATAGGTTGCCCACAGATGGGGTTCCTCCAGTTCTGCTGCAATATAGAAGAAATCATCGTCCCAAAGCATTTTTACCCTAGTTTTGTAGTAAGGCTGTGGCATGTGTGGACCCTCAATATCCAAAAAGTAATCGGTCCAGGGTACGTTCTGCCAACTGTGTTCATTGAGCAAACCATCCAATGTTATGTCTCCATTGGTTCTATAGCAAACGTAATGCTTAGGGTATACCTCCAATAGTTTAGCCTGTCCAAATGCCAATATTGAACACATTGACAAAACAGCAATAAACAAAAGTCTTGTTTTCATTGGGTATTGTTATTTAGTTGTTACCTTTTACCATCAATCAAACACAAAATCACCCTTTTCGATACTCCAATCGCTCCCAAAAAAACCGGATAAATTAACCGCATCTAGACCTTCCTTGACCCAATCCACGTTAAAGATGAGAATATCGGGAAATCCGGTTATGCCTGAGAAGTAGTCGTTTGCAAAAGTTGCCTTCATCCCTGGAATTCCTGTTCCGGCAACAACGCCAATGCTTGCAAATTCACTATCATAACGAGGATAGATGAAGTATGTTCCCAGGTCATCTCCTTCAAATATCTTTTTACCAAAACTAATCCTTCCATTATTTACCAGTACAGGACAGTGCTTTAACAGCATGCTCCATACCTTGTTATTGTTAGAATTGCCATAGATAATCACATTTCTATCCTTAAACTTCTCTGGAGAAAATTCCACATCAGGTATTACATCGAACGAACCATTGGCCTTGTATAAAAATGCCTCGGCATCGTAGCGGGCCTTGTTTTTGTACCATTCATTCTCCTCGTCGGTTCCCTGTGTGGCATACACCAAAACTACATTGTTAAGGAATGCCAACTTAAACCCGCCATACCGTTGAGGATGCTTTTCGGCATGATTCAGCGCAGGTAATATCTCCCATTTTCCGTTTACTCTCTTTAGAATAATATCGTCAGTTGCTTTGGGGCAAATATTCTGCTCTTCGATATTAATTACAGGGGCACTTGTCAGGTCAAGCATTGAAAGATGTATGGTGATGCACTCAACGTTTTGCAGCTGAGCAAAAATTGTATCGTTTGCTAATCTCAGGTTTGCAATCGTGTTCAAATAAGACCTTTCCTGCTGGTTGATGGTAATCCAGTAGTTTGAGGCCGAAACCCCGGGGGATGCAGTATGAAATTCGATGTTTTTCACATCCTTTGCCATAGGGATGGTATTCTGCTTTAGAAAATCGAAAAGTGGAGGCCAATCCATGCAATGGTCGCCATACCAGTGAGTACCACCAGGATACTCATAGTAAGTAAAGTTATCATGGAATTTCCCTAGATTCTCCCTCATCATTCGGGCTTGGCTTACTGGTACAACCTCATCGGCACCCCCATGAAGAACATAAACTCCAGATTGTAAATAGTTCCTCATTATATTTAGTACCCTGCCAGCAAGTGCACCCCTTTCAACCATCTGAAAATGGGGCTTGGCAAGCATGGCAGTATCTGAACCTGTTCTGCGGTAACCAATGATATCGGGATATCCGGCTGCCGGGGCAATTGCCGCCCACTTGTCGGGGTATGTTGCTCCCAAATACCAGGTTCCATGTCCACCCATTGAGTGTCCAGTAAGATAGGTCTTCTGCAAATCAGTATCAAAAAGTTTACGTCCTTCCTCCAGCACCTCAAGAGCATCTATCCTGCCCCACTCCTCCCAGTTAAAACCAAATGGACGTCGATTTGTAGGTGCTACAATGTGAGCCCAGTCCTTCTGCTTGTAGGCTCTTGCCTGATTGGTTGCCTCCACCGATGCACCATGCACCGATAGGACAAAGGCCTGTTTTGGTGCCCTTGAGGTGGATGGAACAACGCTGAAGTATTGAACACTACCATCAATACCACTCACAAAAGTTCTTTCGTGATGCTTGCTGGCATCCTTAACGTTAATGTTTATCTGGGTTCGGTCAAGCTCCTCCCCTTTATTAACTTTTAGAACTAGGGTTGCAGCAATGCTCTCCTTTTCATACTTCTTAGCCAATGCTGGTATCCTGAATTTTATCTTTCTTATGGTCATAGGCATGATAAAATCAGTACTATGGCTAAGTTTCTCTCCCGTTTCAAGAATACATTCAATGATTAATCCCTGTTGGTATTCCTCGCTGGCATTAACAACTCTTACAGCACCCCATTTTGCATCAGTCTCGCCAATAATCAATGATGGTAAGGTAAGATCTCTGTTTGAAAACATCAATTCTTTACTAGGAATCACTATCTTAGAATTTACCCTGCCAAATCGTCCGTATGTATATATAAAGGTATTCTCTCCCTTTTTAAGCTTAAAGGGTATTAGGGTATGCCTGTAATCGTAATGATCGCCCTCATGGGGCTCACCATTGATGTAAATACGTGTATGCCCCGAGGCATCCAGAAGGGCAATCCTCTCCTCGGGCGAGCTAAACTCAGTGTAAACATATGCCCTGTAAAGATCACCCGTAAAGTAACCCGTTGTATCAACCTCAATCGGTTCCCACTGTAGCATGGATTTAATTCCAGGACTGTTGTATGAGTGGACTAAAAATTGGTTGGTAGTCGGCTTCTGGAACTGCATGTTGGCGATCTGCCAGAAAAGGATATCCTGCGAACCATTCAGCATTCCAGGACGAATGGCATTCCTAAGGGCTAACCCCTCGGTAAACTCATGTATAATGAGTCCTTCATCAGTAGTTTCAACCTTATCACGTCCAAAAATTTCAACAATATTACCAGTCCTTTGACAAATAGCCTCAAAGTGCAAGAAAATCAGCAATGAAATTGCTGGCAATATGGCTCTAAAAACTCGTTTCATAATTTTTTTTGATATTTTTTTTGATTGATCACAAAACTAATTGTTATATTGCAAGGTAAATCGATTTAGGTACAAATGTAAAGATTACTTTTTTATAATATGAACTATTGCAGTAAAAAAAATCCCTTTTGTAGTCTAACACCAACCTTTAAGGTAATTCTTAACCACTCGCTTGTTTTGTTCCTGCTTGCATTACAACTAGCCTGCAGCGAAAAAAACAAATCTCAAAAATTGAGCATTGCGGTCGCTTGGGAGGTAATCAGCAATACCCATAAGGATTACCCGGCATCGAAAGCTTCTTTTACCATTAGAAATAATAGCCAACGAGTCCTCGATGGTGAAAACTGGGAACTTTACTTCAATCAATGCCCGCGGAGCATTGATGCTGATAACTTTGACAGCCTAAGTATTGCCAGGGTAGAACATATCAATGGTGACTGGTACAGGATTAAACCCCAAAAAAACTTTTTGCTAAAACCCGATGAGCAGATAACCTTATACTACGAAACAAGCCATTGGCTAATCAAAGAAACAGATGCACCAGTAGGTCTCTATATTGTTTTTACAGATGAAAAAAGGAATGAAACAATAACCGAGGTTGAAGATTATACGATAATGTCCTTTGAGCGCCCTGAGCAAATACTCAGACATAAAGATGACAATTTATCCCTGCCCTCCCCCGAAAATGATTTTGCTAAGAATAATAAACTCAACTTACTGCCCTATGATAATCTGCTAAGCATTGTTCCCACTCCAAAATCTATAAAGGTTGAAAAAAGCAAATCACTTTTTTCCAATGGACTGATCATTTTTTACGATGATGATGAAATAATTTCTGAAGCCACTGAACTTAAAAATCAACTTAACCATCTCTTGGGATGGGATATTAAAATCAGCAAAGGCTATACAAAACAAAAGAATTCGGTGCAACTTTCGAAAAAAAATGTAGAAGAAGTATCGCACGAAGCCTATCGACTTATGATTAATGAAGATAGGACAATCCATATCGAAGGCGACAAAGCTGGTATTTTTTATGGGATTCAAAGCCTGATTGCCCTTTTGCCCATCCAGTGTATTATTGAAAATGGAGAATCGGTTGAATTGCCATTGATCGCCGTTGAGGATTCTCCTCGATTTGCGTATAGGGGAGTACACATAGATGTTGTAAGAAACTTTCATCCAAAGGAAACCATTTTTAAGATACTAGATATTCTTGCATTCTACAAGATTAACACCCTGCACATACACCTAACCGATGACGAGGGTTGGCGTATCGAAATACCAAGTTTACCTGAGCTAACAAAAGTAGGTGGACAAAGAGGACATACAACTAAAGAGTCCCCATCACTTCATCCCGCCTATGGTTCAGGTGCAACCCCTTACGCTAAGGGAAAGCATGGAAGTGGTTTCTATACCCGCCAAGATTTTATTGAAATATTGCAGTATGCCAACCAAAGGCATATCAAGGTAATACCCGAAATAAACCTGCCGGGGCATGCCCGTGCTGCCATTAAGGCAATGGAAGCAAGACACTTGCATTACATGCAAAAAGGTGATGTTAATGCTGCCAACGAATTTAGGCTTATTGACCCTGATGATAAATCGATTTACATATCGCCTCAGCTGTCCAATGATAACGTGGTTAACGTTGCCAGGGAATCGGTTTTCCATTTCTTCGAAACAGTTGTAGATGAAATAGTTGATATGTATACCGAAGCGAAATTACCACTCGATATACTCCATATTGGAGGCGATGAGGTACCAAAGGGAGCCTGGACAAAATCACCCATGGTTGATACATTGATGAAAGACCACCCAGAAATCAAGCATTTCAAGAATATGCATGTTTACTTCACCGGGAGAGCCCTTGAAATCCTTAGTGCCAAAGGTATCAGGATGGCAGGATGGGAAGAAATAGCATTATATGCTGAAAAGGGACATATCCCCAATCCTAAGTTTGCCGATGGGAGGGTTATTCCCTATGCATGGAATAGCCTTTGGGGGGCACAAGATCTAGCCTATCGTTTGGCAAATATGGGTTACCCCGTGGTAATGTGCCATGTTTCAAACTTTTACTTTGATTTGGCTTATAACAATCATCCCAAGGAACCCGGCTTATACTGGGGAGGTTTTGTCAACACTCAGAATGCATGGTATTACAATCCATTCGATTTGTTTAAAACAACCCTGATGGATAATATGGGAAGACCCATTAACATTGATGTTGAATATAAAGACATGGTACGACTTAAACCCGAAGCCAAGAAGAATATACTTGGTTTACAGGCACAACTATGGAGCGAAACCATTCTGGGAGAAGAAATGCTTGAATATAAACTTCTACCTAAGTTAATAGGTTTTTCTGAAAGTGCATGGGCACCTGAACGTCGTTGGGAAACTACAGCTAATGACACTGTGCGTGCAATGCAGGTGGAAGAGGATTGGAATATCTTTGCAAACACACTGGCACAAAGAGAACTTCCACGTTTATCATATCTTTTTGGGGGTTACAACTATCGGATTCCTCCTCCCGGTGCAACCATTATAGACGGAAAGATACATGCCAATGTGGAATTTCCCGGCCTCCAAATCAGATATACCATTGGCGGAAATGAACCAAAATCGAACTCATCGCTTTATGTCAAACCCTTTGAAATAAAGGGGACTAACATAAAATTAAGGGCTTTTGATAAGGCTGGTAATTGCAGTAGAACCGTTGATATAAACAATAATTAATATGAGAAGAATCGTAAATCATTTTGGCTTAAAACTAATTACGATTGTAATTCTGATTGCATTAACTTTCATAGAACAAACAGTTGCTCAACAGAGTGAAAATTCAGATGTTGTTTCTTGGGAAACGCTTCGAAGTCGTCCCTACCCACAATGGTTCAAAGATGCTAAACTGGGGATATTCATACACTGGGGTGTATATTCAGTACCCTCATACGGTGGTGCAGAATCGTATGCTGAATGGTACCTTAGAGGATTACAAGCTGGGGCACAAATTCGCACTGATTTCATGAAAAAATACTGGGGTGATGATTTCACCTACAACGATTTTGCACCGCTTTGGAAAGCTGAACTCTTTGACGCCAACGAATGGGCTGAAATATTTCAGAGAGCGGGCGCCAGATATATTGTGCTGGTATCAAAGCATCACGATGGGTTTTGTCTGTGGCCGAGCCAGTTCGCAAAGGGGTGGAATAGCGTTGAAGTTGGCCCGGAAAGGGATATCGTTGGGGAATTGGCTGATGCTGTTCGCAGTAAGGGAATTAAATTTGGGCTTTACTACTCTCTGCCAGAATGGAACAATCCTCTGCATCGTTGGTACACCGACCCACATGACTCCATTGGACGCTATGTGAAGGAGCATATGATACCTCAATTCAAGGAGGTTGTGGGCACATACAAACCCCACGTTCTCTTCACCGACGGTGAATGGTTTAACCATTCTGAAACATGGAATGCACGCCAGCTCATATCATGGTACTATAATCTGATTGGCAATGAAGCCGTTGTGAATGACAGATGGGGGCATGGTAGCGATATCGGTTTTAAAACGCCCGAATACAGTTCGGGAGGTTTACAAACCGACAGACCCTGGGCTGAGGTTCGTGGATTGGGACGCTCTTTCGGGTTAAACCGGAACGAGAAGCTAAGCGCCTACATGACATCCCGAGAGTTGATCCATCTCTTTGCCCGAACCGTTGCCTACGGAGGGGGATTGATTATTAACGTTGGTCCATCGGCTGATGGAAAAATTCCATTGCTTCAGCAAGAGAGGATTGAGGATTTGGGTAAGTGGATCAACGTAAATCAGGAGGCTATTTATGGATCGACCCAATGGAAGAGAAGTGGTGAAAATAAGGAAGTTACGCTCGAAAGGATTGATGCGCAAATTGATTTTAACTGGGTGAGGAACTCACCGGGATACCCAATTTCAGAAGATAATTTTACCGCCACATGGACAGGATTTTTGCAGCCTAATCAAACCGAAATCTTCGAATTCTCGGCAAAAGCCGACGATGGCATGCGCCTTTACATAGATGATATGCTGGTGATAAATCTTTGGGAGCAAAATTCGGAGGACTCTAATTCCGAAGCCATGAGGAGCGATGCTGATATTGAAAAGCAGAACCAGATAAAGCTGGAGAAAGGAAAAAAATATCCCATAAAAATTGAGTACCGCGAAGATTATCAAAACGCAGCTATAACCCTTTACTGGGAAAGCAAATCTACCCCAAGGGAGATAATCCCACAGACAAATCTATTTACAGGTAAACAGCTTGAACATGGCGATGGACTTTTCGCTGTTTATAAATCCATGCGCCAGCATATTGCCTACACCCATAACAACGGAAACCTATATGTGATCTGCTTCGATTGGCCCGACGAGGAGTTGGAACTTCCCATACCCCAACCAAAGGCAGATACTAAGATCAGCATGCTGGGTCGTGAGGGGAACCTGGAATGGAAGTATGAAGGCAAATTGATTATCAACCTAAAACAGATAAAGTATAACGAAATCCCCAGCCACCATGCCTGGACAATTAAAATTGAAAATTATGAATAGAAAAAAACTAGTAGTACTCTTCATATCTTTGATTGCTGCCATTTCAGGATGCAATGATAAAACTGATTATAATCGAATCAGCCTTATTCCGCAACCTGTACAAATGAAAGTTGACAAAGGAAACTTCAAGGTTACACCAAACACTTCTATTGATTTTCAGGATAAAAATCTTGAATTCCTGGCCATCTATGCTTCAACACTTTGGGAACAATACCTTGGATTTCCTTTGAATATTGAGAAAAGCGAAGTTTCAAACACTATATTATTCAAAATCAACAAGGATTTTGACACTACCATTGGTGAGGAAGGGTATATTTTAGACATCAAACCATATCAAATTTCTCTTTCAGCCAACACATTTGCAGGAATATTCTATGGCATTCAAACCATTTACCAACTAATAAGTACTAATCAGGATGGTAACGTTCCATGCTTAAACATTGTTGACTACCCCCGATTTGGCTATCGCGGAATGCATCTCGATGTATCGAGGCATTTTATGCCCATTGATTTTATATACAAGGTGATCGACTATATGGCAACGCATAAACTCAACGTATTTCACTGGCATTTGGTTGACGATCAGGGATGGAGGCTGGAGATAAAAAAGTACCCGAAGTTGACCGAGGTTGGTGCATGGCGAGTGGATTTGAGTGATAAACACTGGGACAGCCGATCCTATACAGAAGCAAAAAGCGGACCCGCAACCTACGGTGGATTTTACACCCAGGAAGAGGTGAGGGAACTTGTTGTTTACGCTGCTAAACGCAATATTACTATTATGCCCGAGATAGAGATGCCAGCTCATGTAATGTCGGCTTTGGCAGCATACCCGGAGTATTCGTGTACGGGTGAGAATCTGGGTGTTCCTCCTGGTGGGGTTTGGCCAATTACACACATATACTGCGCTGGGAATGATGCAACATTTAAGTTTTTGGAAGATGTTTTAATTGAGGTTATGGATCTTTTCCCATCAAAATTAATACATATTGGAGGTGATGAAGCGGATAAAACCGAGTGGAAGAAATGCCCAAAATGCCAGAAACGAATTAAGGACGAAGGGTTAAAGGATGAGGATGAGCTTCAAAGCTACTTTATCAAACGGATTGAAAAATTCCTAAACGAACATGGTCGTAGCTTGGTAGGTTGGGATGAAATTCTGGAAGGAGGACTTGCTCAAAACGCCACAGTGATGTCGTGGCGTGGCGAAGAAGGAGGTATTGAAGCCGCTCGACAGGGCAACACAGTCATCATGACACCCGGAAGCCACTGCTACTTTAACCATTACCAAGGCGATCCCTCAATTGAACCGCTTGCTGGTGGTGGTCCAACAACCCTTAAAAAGGTGTATCATTATGAACCTATTCCACCTGTACTAACTGACGAACAGGGCAAGCTGATATTAGGGGCACAGGCTAATCTTTGGTCGGAGTTTTTAGTAACCCCAAAGCATGTTGAGTATATGGCATTTCCACGTTTGGCAGCACTTTCCGAAGTGCTTTGGTCGCCAACACAGCACCGCAACTGGGGCAACTTCTCCAGAAGAATGGAGGCACAATACAAACGATACGATGATTTGGGAATAAACTACTCCAGAAGTGCATTTCAGGTATCAGCAAAACCAAGCCTGAACATTAAAAACAAGAGCATAAAAATTGAGCTTACCACTGAAGTATTTGAGCCTGAAATTCGTTACACCCTCGATGGATCCGAACCTCTTTCATCCTCTCCCCTATACACTAAGCCCATCGAAATATTTGAAAGCTCTTGCATTAAAGCAGCCTCTTTCATCGATGGTCAATCCAGCGGACAGGTTTTGTCAAGAGAATTTATCATTCACAAAGCTTTTGCTTCGGAAATAACACTTGAGTACCCTAATAGTCCTAAATACGATGGACATGGCCAATACAGCCTGGTGAACGGTGTTGTGGGCACTACCAACTTTCACGATGGAAACTGGAAAGGGTTTCTTGGTGATGATCTGGTGGCAACCATTGATCTTGGCACAGCCAAAAGCATAAACAGCATTAAAGTGAATGCAATGCAAAACTATGCATCGTGGATATTTTATCCCCGTGAAGCCATTTTTTACTCCTCAACCGATGGCGAACAATTCGAAATTCTGGGTAAAGTTACAAATCAGATATCTCCCTACGAAGGCGGAAAACTGATACAAACCTTTGCCATTGAGCAAAAAAAGGATAATGTACGCTACATTAAAGTGAATCTGCGTAACCTTGGAGTATGCCCTGCAGGGCATTCTGGCGAAGGGGAACCAGCCTGGCTTTTTGTGGATGAAATTGTGGTTGAATAAAAATCCAAAATAATTCACCAACATGAAAAAAATACTCCTTTCAGCTATCTTCCCTCTGGTATTATTCGGTTGTACATTAAGAACAACCAATAAAATAAAGCTTGTTATTGATGGAAAAAGCGATTACATCATCGTAATTCCTGAAAATGCAAATGGCCATGAAAAACGTGCTGCTGAATTCCTTCAAAGCCATCTTAGAGAAATATCGGGAGTTGAATTACCCGTAATCCTGACCAATTCTCACGAATCAAAGCATATCATTTCAATATCTGTAAATCAGGATGAATTACTTGATGATGGGTTTGAGATTAAAACCATCGGGAACAACCTGCATATACATGGAGGTAAAGGACGGGGTTGTATTTACGGAGTTAGCGAAATTCTGGAGAAATATCTTGGGGTTAAATATTATAGCCCCGATCATGTAATTATTCCAGAGCAAAAGAATATCATACTCCCATCGGTAAACATCGCTGGTTCATCGCCAAACAGTTACAGAAATATCAACGGAGATTTCACTAATCATCAGGATTATAAGGATTTTCATCGGCTTCATACAATTGAGGATATGTTTGCAAAGGGGTATTATGTCCACACATTCCAAAGGCTTTTGCCTTGGACTGATTTTTTTCATAAGCACCCCGAGTACTACGCCTATATGGGTGGCAAGCGGATTATCGACCAACTCTGCCTGACCAATGAGGATGTGTACAGAATTGTAATTGGCAAACTGCGTGATGAAATGATGCTTCAACCCGAAAAGACAGTATGGTCCGTTAGTCAGGATGATAACTTCTCTTACTGCCAGTGCGAAAAGTGTTCTAAAGTAATAGAAGAAGAGGGTAGCCCGGTCGGTCCAATCATTCGCTTTGTAAACCGCATTGCCGATGAGTTCCCCGATAAAATCATCTCCACCCTGGCATACCAGTATAGCCGTCAGGCTCCAAAGCAAACAAAGCCAAGGGAAAATGTGCAGATTATGCTCTGCACCATTGAACTTAATCGTAGTAAAACCATTGCAACTGATCCCACCAGCGTTTCATTCATAAGGGATTTGGAGGATTGGGGCAAAATCAGCAATCACATCTACCTTTGGGATTATACCGTAAACTTTAACCATCATATAAACCCATTCCCAAACCTGCATACCCTTCAGCCCAACATCCAGCTATTCGTTAAGCATAACGTGAATGAGCATTTCCAGCAGTCGAACACCAGCTCGGGTCACGAGTTCTCCGAGCTAAAGTCTTACTTAATCGCAAAGCTACTCTGGGATCCCAATGCCGATGTTAAGGCAATTATTGAGGAGTTTACTAACGGGTATTACGGCCCTGCCGCCAAATGGATTAGGGCATATATCGATGCTATGGAGAGTGAGATTACCCGCTTAGGTCAACGGCTCGATATATACGAACCACCAACCAATCACCAGTTTGGGCTGCTTTCGCATGAGAATGTGGACAAATACTTGAAATTATTCCAAAAAGCAGAGAAGGCAGTGGAAAATCAATCTCCTTACAACCTCCACGTTAGGCAAGCCAAATTGTCGTTGCAGTATGCCATAATGGAAATTGGTAAAAACGATATGTTCGGACCCAGAGGATGGTATAAGGAAATCGATGGTGATTTTCAGCCAAAGCAAGAGATGGTGGATATGCTTGAGGAGTTCTACCAAACAAGCATCGATTGCAACGTAAAATCTGTGAACGAATCGGGGTTGACACCCGATGGGTACTACCTAGCCACAAAAAGGTTTATTGATGTCCAGGTGAAGGGCAACCTTGCGTTCCGCAAGAAGGTAACTGCCGATCCTCAACCAGCACAGAAGTACAGTCAGGGAAATCTGGCATACCTCACCAACGGGGTTCGGGGCGCCAACGACTTCAATGTACACTGGATTGGCTGGGAGGCAAAGGATTTCTCGCTAGTGCTTGATTTAGAGACAGATATTTGTGCATCAGCCATTGAGATAAGTACGCTTTGGGATCCCAAAAGTTGGATACTCCACCCCCTATCCGTTACCTGTTACATTTCTGATAATGGGATTAACTTTACCCTACTTGAAAAGCAGGCTGTAGTAGGCAATCAGAAAACCGAGAGTATCAATCGCCTTTTTCGTTTCGAAGTTTCGGACAATAGGTTCCGCTACGTAAAGTTCGATGTGAAGGGAACGCTTGGTCTGTTCGACTGGCACCCCTCCGCAGGTGGAGCCTCCTGGGTTTTTGTGGATGAAATTGTAGTTGTAATATAAGTTTATAGCCCAAATACATTGATCATGATAAACAAGCTAAAAAAACCCTTGTTCCTTGCAATGATAATGGCAATAATATTGACCGGTTGTAGTGAAAAGCCCAAACACACTTTTCGCATTGCAAACGGCCATTTTCTTCTCGAAGAACAAACAATCATGTTCTTCTCGGGCGAAATCCACCCTTCACGAGTACCACGTGAATATTGGCAGGACAGGCTTAGGATGATTAGGGCAATGGGCATGAACTCCATTAGTATTTACATGTTTTGGAACGTACATGAGCCCTACCCCGGAGAATACAATTTTAGGGGTAATGCCGATATCGCAGAATTTATTCGGCTTGCCCAGAAAGAGGGTCTATGGGTTATGCTTAGACCTAGCCCATACGTTTGCGCCGAGTGGGAGTTTGGAGGCTACCCATGGTGGCTTCTCAAGGAAGAAGGGTTAAAAGTGCGCAGCAAAGATCCTCGTTTTCTCAATGCATATCGCAACTACGTAATGGAACTGGGCAAGCATCTTGCCTCGCTGCAAATTCAGCATGGAGGACCCATCATCATGGTTCAAATTGAGAATGAGTATGGTTTTTATGGCAGCGATAAAGAATACCTAGCCTTAAACCGGGACATATTACGCGAAGCAGGATTTACCTGCGATCTTTTTACCTGCGATCCTCCTTACACAATTGATGCAGGACACCTGACCGGTATATATGCTGCTGTTAACGGAGGGGTTAAACCTAAGGATGTAATCGAAACCCAAAATCGAATTAATGGTAGTGGACCCTACTTCATATCTGAGTGGTATCCAGCATGGTTCGATGTGTGGGGTAAAAAGCACCACACATCACCTGTTGAAGTTTTTACCAATTATCTGGACTCCGTTTTCAATTATGGTATCTCACTAAATATGTACATGGCACACGGAGGATCAAATTTTGGGTTTATGAATGGTGCCAACTACGATACGTACATGCCATACCAATCGCAAATCCAAAGCTACGATTACGATGCCCCCATCAACGAAGCCGGAAATCCAACCCCAAAATTTTTTGCCTATCGCGAACTTGTGAAGAAGTATGCTCCCGAGGGATACTACATCCCTGATGTTCCAGAGCCAAAAAAATCTATAACAATTGCACCTTTTAGATTGGATCAGGTTTCATTTATTGAAAATTTTAAACCTGATCCCATCAGATCTGAACGCCCTTTAAGCTTTGAGGATATCAACCAGGGTTATGGTTACGTTCTTTACGAAACCAATTTGCCCTCTGGGCAAGGATGGTTGAAGATAAAGGAACTACGCGACTACGGCATAGTTCTGCTTAACAACCAAAGAATTGGAATTGTTGACAGGAGAACAAAACTCGATTCAGTTTACCTTTCAGTTCCTTCTGAGGGTGCAAAGCTATCGCTTTTTATTGAAAATCTTGGGCGCATAAATTTTGGAACCTTCCTTACCGATAATCGAAAGGGTATTACCGAGGCAGTTTATTTCAACGGCAAGGAGGTGCTTAACTGGGAAATATTCGGTTTTCCTTTTGACAACCTAGGCGTTTTTAAATTTGAACAAGTGCAACAAATTGAGCAACAGACTAAATGGCCTCTACTCCGTAAAGGGGAGTTCCACTTAAAAGAAGTGGCAGATACTTACCTGGATATGCAAGAATTTGGCAAGGGAAGTGTATGGGTAAACGGGTATCATATTGGACGATACTGGCATATTGGACCGCAACAAACCCTTTATATTCCAGCTCCATGGTTAAAAAGGGGTAAAAACGAGGTAATTATTTTTGAAATGCTAAAAACATGGCAATATGGTTTACAAGCTCTCGATAGCCCAATACTTGACCAGCTTAACGAAGAATTATTTGTAGGCCCCACATCAGTGCAACAAATTGAACACTAATGAAAAGTTGGTTTTATATCGTAACTCTCAGTGTGGTTTGTATTATATTTTCGTGTAGAAAGAATAATTTCTATGAGAAGGTCGTGGTTTTTGATCCAGAAACTTCACTGGATGATAAAATTCGAAGGGCTGCTCACGTTATCCCCACACCACAGCAATTGGCATGGCAAAAGTTGGAACTAACAGCTTTTATCCATTTTGGGATAAACACCTTCACCGAAAGAGAATGGGGCGATGGAACGGAATCGCCTTCTCTCTTTAGCCCAACTGAACTTGATGCCATGCAATGGGTGAAAGCCCTAAGGGATGGAGGAATGAAAATGGTTATTCTTACCGCTAAGCACCACGATGGCTTTTGCCTGTGGCCAACCAAAACCACCAGCCACTCTGTGGCTTCATCTCCATGGCGCGATGGTAAAGGGGATTTAGTGCTTGAGGTAAAGGATGCCTGCGAAGCACTGGGAATGAAGTTTGGAGTTTACCTCTCCCCCTGGGACAGAAATGCTCAATCGTATGGCGATTCGCCCAGATACAACGAATTCTTTAGGCAGCAACTCACCGAACTGTTAAGCTGGTATGGCACAGTTGACGAGGTGTGGTTTGACGGAGCCTGTGGTGAAGGTCCCAACGGGAAAAGGCAGGAGTACGACTGGGAATCGTACTACGAAGTAATCCACAGGTTGCAACCCAATGCTGTTGTAGCCATTATGGGTGAGGATGTGCGCTGGGTAGGCACTGAAACCGGCTATGGTAGGTCAACCGAGTGGAGCGTCACAGCCTATGCTCCGGGTGGGCGACCCGAAATGGAAGCCATTAATGAAAGCCTTGGACTTAACGCCATGACACCAGACCTGGGCAGCCGCGAATTGATGGCAAAGGCAGACAGGCTTTTCTGGTACCCCGCAGAAGTGGATGTTTCCATCCGACCCGGCTGGTTTTATCATCAAAAAGACGATTACAGGGTTAAGTCCCTTGCCCATTTGGTTGACATCTACTTCAACTCCGTTGGCATGAACGCAGTGCTTTTGCTCAATGTTCCTCCTGATAAACGTGGGCTAATTCACGAAATAGATGTGGCACGGTTGAAAGAACTCAGGATGTGGCTAGACAAAACATTCAGCAAAAACCTTATGTATGGAGCCCAAACAGATGCAAAGAGGGCTAAAGCTGCCATAGACATCAACAATGATACATACTGGAAGATTAAAAAATTTCCATCAAGTGCTGTTTTTCAACTCAATGGTGAAAAAACGTTCGATGTCATAGAGCTTCAGGAGAATATTGCCAAAGGGCAAAGGGTGGAAGGTTTTAGCGTTGAGGTTATGGAGAACGGTTCCTGGAAAGAAATTGCCACAGGAACCACAATCGGCTATAAACGGTTGCTGCGTTTTGCCCCTGTAACTACGGACAGGATTAGAGTAACCATTACCGAAGCACGATACGATGCACTGATTTCGAACATTTGCATCTATCTATCTGCTGAAATACTTTCTGATCCGATAATTACAAGGAATAAAGAGGGAGATATAACCATAAGTTCGGAAGCCAAGCATCCAATAGTCACTTTCACCCTTGATGGCAGCGAACCTTCGGAACATTCCACACTCTTTACCACTCCATTCCCATTGCCACAAGGTGGCATGGTTAAGGCACGTGCCTTTATCAACAACTTTGAGCTAGGAAGCAACGTTATTACCGAAACCTTCGACATCGCACCAACAAAATGGAAAGTTGTTGAAGCCAGCAAGGGTTTCAACGCATTTCCTGCTGAGTTTGCAATAGATGGGGATTACAATACCATGTGGCATACTCCCTGGTTTGATAATCCCAAACCACATCCGCATAGCATTTCCATTGATTTAGGTGAAGAGTTGCTAATCAGGGGATTCTCGTACACCCCTCGTAACGATGGCAATTTTAGCGGAACCGTTTTAACGTATTCATTCGCTGTAAGCATTGATGGAAAATCATGGAACCGCATCGTTGATAGGGCAAATTTCGATAATATGCTTAACAACCCCTCAAGGCAATTCGTAAGATTTCAAAAGCCTGCAAGGGCAAGGTTCTTTAAATTTACCAGCCATGCCAGTATATATGATGAAAACTGGGTTTCGGTTGCAGAACTTGAAGTAATAACGAGAAGCTGGTAATTTAAGACAAATACAAAAAACGTTATCTTTATCAAGATTTAAAAGGATTTAATAAATTAGAAATATATTTTTAATGCTACCTAAACCGTTTTAGTTTTTTTATATATCTTTGCATCAACAATAAAAAAAATGACAAAAAAAACTTCTATTTCGGATATTGCCAACAGTCTTGGAGTCTCTAAAACTCTTGTTTCTCTGGTTATTAATAATAAGGGTGATGAACATGGTATAAGCGCTGAAACTCAAAAGAAGGTTCTTGAAAAAATCAAAGAGTTGAATTATCGGCCAAATGTTCTTGCCAGAGGATTCCGAACCGGAAAAACCAATACTATTGGGTTGATTGTTTCTGACATTTCCAACCGATTCTATTCTCGAATTGCCCGACGAGTTGAGGATTATGCCTGGCTCCACGGCTACAGCGTTGTTATTTGTAGTACCGATGAGAGTGAAGAAAAGGAAATACAACAGATCCGCATGCTTCGAGATAGAAAAGTTGATGGACTAATCATTTCCTCATCTCAGGAAAACGCTGACATGTTCAATAAACTTGTTGATTCTGAGATGCCACATGTTCTCATTGACCGCACATTCAATGGCATGAAATCGGTTAATGTATCGGTTGACAATTTTGGGGGTGCAAGGATGGCTGCACGGCATTTAATAACTCAAGGAATAAAAAAAATAGCCATAGTTACTATCACCCCTGAGCATATTTCCACTATTAATGATAGGATCAAGGGAT
>CAZDXY010000007.1:44112-61634 GCA_964509385.1 uncultured Rikenellaceae bacterium | reverse complement strand
GAAAATATTGATAATCGATCACTTAAGCGTGTTGCTTAGGTCGAACTCACGTTAAATTAACCTTTTTTCCCGGTACATCCATCCCCTTTCTTAGGGCATTCATGGGGTTTAGCATCACACTCCTTCTGATCAACAACCTTGGCTGTAAAGCCCAACTTCTCAATGGCTTTTACCAGACCCTCTTCACTATTCTTGTTTTCTTGGTAAGTAATGGTTACCCGCTTGGTTTCAAGGTTCACATCAAGACTTTTAACGCCTTTTTCAAAGGCGATATTCTTCTCTATCTTGGCCTTGCACGAGTTGCAATCCATGGATGCCTCGATCACTACGGTTTTTTCGTCTTTGATTTTTTGCGCCTTCACTTCTTGTGTCAGACTTGAAATAAGCAGCAAAGTCAACGCTGCTGAAGCAATTACTTTCATCGTTTTCATTTTTTTTGGTTTTTGTGTTATTTGAAATTGAAATTATTGTTCCACTGGATACCCGATGGTATCTAGCGTTTTTGCTATTTGATCCAAAGTAATGGTGTTTTCATTGTATTCTACAGTAGCTGTTTTGGTTGATAGGTTCGCTTTAACGCTTATCACACCATCCAGTTTGGTAAGACTGCTGTTTATTGCACTAATACAGCCCATGCATTTTAAATCAGGTATTTTCAGCTCTATTGTTTTCATTGTACTGAAAGTTATCTAGTTAATGTATACCGAAATCCTACATAAATTTTTTGTCCCGTAAGCGGGCCCCAAACCATTGAAGCATCGAAGAAGGGACTATAGGGATTATCGGCTGAAATAATTGGATTTTTTTGAGTGAAACCGGTTAGGTTCTCAATTCCTATGTATGCATCCCATTGCCTGAAGTACTTCGATATCTGTGCATTCATGGTTATGAATGCAGGGAATGTATCCCCTTTCTGCAATTCTTCGGGAAGATGGCTGGTGCTGGGCAATCTACCCCCCCCGTTTAAATGCACGGTGTAATCGAACTGCCATTTTCGCAGCCTGGTTTTATAGCTGGTGGATACGAAAGCCTTGTATCGGCTATCCAGTGGCTTTTCGATTAGCACATCGTTAATGGTGCTGCGCACATCATTTAATCGGTACGCTAAAGTAAAGTCCAGCCTTTCGATGGGTGAGTAGCTTGTTTCAACCTGATAGCTGTTGGAGTACGATTTGCCATCGAGGTTGTAGAAGTACACATTGCCCGGATCCTGATCCATGTCCACAATGAGCTGATTGATAAAGTTGGTGCGATAGTAATCGGCACTTATTGTCAGCTCTTTATCCCAAAGCATGTAACGTTGGGTTATGTTTATCCCAAAATTCCATGCTTCTTCCATGTCGATATCCTCAAGGAAAACAAGATTTCGTGAGCTGGCAAGCAAATACATGTTCTCTGCCAGTATGTTGGGACTACGATAACCCTTTCCAATGCTTGTCCTGATTGATAGTTGCTTAATGGGCTGGTATCGAAAGTGTAATCTGGGTGTAAACAAGTTTCCAAACAGGTTGTGATGATCGAACCGTGCCCCTGCCATCAGGGTAAGATCCTCAAGCCACTTATAGGTGTACTCCATGTATGCACCAGGGACAACCTCGTTCCGATCGAAATCAACCGAATTCAGCTGCTCCTCGTAGCTGTCGTAGTTAAAGCTTAACCCCGTTTTTAAGCTGTGGTTTGTGCGCCCTATGTAGGTGATAAAGACCAGGTTTGAGTAGAAATTTTTCTGAAGACCATTGTAAACGTTTGGCCCAAACATCGAACTCTGCTCGTGTTGGCTTGCCGAGGTGATGATACCAAGTGTTGTATTTGGTCTGTGGAAGATATAGCCACCCTTAAAGAAACCTTCATACTGTCGGGTGTCGATATCAATCCCAAAGGGATTGGCTATGTGCCCGTTTCTGATCTGACCGGCAGTCCTTTCCTCATCCAGCATGCGAATGCCTACCTGCGATTCGAAATGCTCACCCTGAAAACTCCATCTGTTTAAAAAATGGTACTGCTTAACCAAAGGATGGTTGAGGAACGAATCGTGGTTGTGGTCAACCTCCATGCTCATGTTCTCTGCATGCGCCAACACCATGGTGGTGATATTGGGAGTAATCTCAAAGCTGAGATTGGTATTAACCTCGGCCATACCCAAGCTGTTGGCATAGCCATTCACAAAGAACTTTTCATGCTCCCAGGGTTTCTTATACTCTACGTTGATCTGCCCGGTGATGCTTTCGTAACCATTGGCTATGGATGCAGTTCCCTTGGATATCTGAATGGATTCCATCCATGAGCCCGGTACGTAATTCAACCCGAAGGTTGTAGCCAACCCCCTCAGGGCAGGGATGTTTTCAACCTGAATTTGGCTGTATACTCCTGCCAATCCGAGTAGCTGAATCTGTTTTGCCCCGGTTACGGCATCGCTGTAGCTAACATCCACCGATGCGTTGGTGTCAAAGCTCTCGGATAGGTTGCAACAGGCAGCACGCTTCAGCTCGTGCTTGGTTATATTTTGAGTATGAATTGGGCTCAACCTATCGAAATGGGCTCCAGGAGCCATACCCTCTATCACAACGCCTTCAATTGCTAACGTTCTGTTGACAGTGTGGTGTACATGGCTCTGGTTTTGGGCAACGGTTATGGTATCGGGCTCATAGCCAACAAAGCTGATTACCAAAATTGTGGCTCCCTTTGGGCGGCTGATGGTAAAGTACCCATCGTTATCAGTGGCGGTTCCCAGGGTTGTATCCTTCCAGTATACATTGGCGCCAACTAATGGCGATAATTTACCCTCGCTATCCTTTTCCGAAATATGCCCGTCAACCGTTTGGCTAAAGCCAATAAAGGGGAAAAGGACAATTATTAGAATTAAAATGATTTGTGCTTTCATAGCTAAATATTTTATAAGTAAAACTTGATTTACAGGGGTTGGTAGGTTTATGTGAAAAGCCAAAAAAATCCTTTTAAGGATTTAACCCCTATTTGAACTAGCTATGAAATAAGTAGTGGAATCTTTAAGTTTTGATAAAGAATAACTATAAACTTCCCCGTAAGTGGGGGCGGTTTCCCTTCATTGCTGAAGAAGGGCTTTATATCCTGAGCAAACTCAAAGAAATTATCAGTAAATAAAGCCTTTAAGAAAATTTGCTGATAAACCTTAATGAAGCTGATGGTTTGTTCAGTGGGTATTGAATTTTCTACCTTCAGGATTTCTATTTGTGTTTCACAATTGCAGGTGCCGCATGTGTTATCCTCGCACGAATTATGGTGGGAATCAGAATGGCATGCATCGTGTTCCGCTGTGTCTTGACAGCAGCTTTTATCAATCAGAACAGATGTGATTTGTTTTCCTTTGCAGCTGCACATGTGATTGTATAAACTAAGACCTCCCATGGCCATTAGCATGTAAATGGCAAGTATGACGGAAAGTATAATCTTAGCTTTTTTCATGCTGCAAATATAAACCCTTTTTTTAGTTGATGGAAGGAGTTTTTATTTTATTAAGATTACAACCACCCGTAATACAACCCTGACAATAGGAGACATGCTGTTTTTTTGAGGGATATATTATGCGAAAAAAACTCCAAAGCGCATAAAAAACAGCAATGGCAACCGTAAGTAAAGCGAGTATATCCTGAAACATCCTAATCCTTCAACTTTTTTTCTATAACAAAAAACTTGGCAATATGTTCAATTTAGCCTATGATTGAGGGTCAGGTTTTTGGTATTTAAAGAAATTGGGAGTGAATAGGAATGAAACGTACCCGTAATGAGAGAATTTGGAATTATTCCCTTTGAAAACCTCAAGGCTTTCGGTGGGTAGCATAAACATCCATGCAGTTTGGATGGCTATATCCTTTGATACCCTGTAGTTGAAAATAAAGTCAACCTCAGTCCCCAGCCTTTTATCAAGTTCTTCGTATCCCACAGCATTAATGGCAGGTATATATGG
This sequence comes from uncultured Rikenellaceae bacterium, assembly GCA_964509385.1. GTDB lineage: Bacteria > Bacteroidota > Bacteroidia > Bacteroidales > Tenuifilaceae > MWFE01. Next base: position 57,691 of record CAZDXY010000007.1, on the reverse strand, counting down.
CTTATGCAAAGAGAAGTTATGAATAGCAGCATTAATATTTGCCTTATCATTGAAATTGTACTCCGCCTCTAAGAAAAAGTCAACAATTCCAGCCCAATCAACCTCTGCAAGCTGCATTGAGGTAAAATAATCCATGCATCCAAGATGTGCATGCCCTGCAGCTAAAAGCCTGTTGAACGATGTAAACTTTCCGTTGGTCTTTGACCAATCATGCCCCGAATAGAGATCGAAGGTAAGCGAAAGTTTAAGTTCCTGGGATGCCTTTGTCCATATATTAGCATTGATTGAGTATGCACTGATTTCTACATTATTATTGGCCAAAGGCCAAAGGTTAATCCAGGAACTACCAAATTGGTAATATCCACCCATTCGCCCGCCAAAGTTATCGTTAGATGATATAATGGCATTAGCCCCAATGGTATTACGACCATACATAATGTTAGGTTCGAATGTGAAAGGGAGTTGCGCTTGCCTTAAATCGAAAAAGTTGATGGCATTAATTGTGATCATCTCATTTAGGGTTTTTGAACCCCATAGAAAGACCATATACTTTGGAAGATCCCCAATATAATTGGTGAGGTATACCCATTGCTCATTATTGTTGATCATACCACCAAGATGCAATGATGTTTTGGCACTGAAATTATCGTAGGTAATCAAAGCCGCATCGTAGGTAATTCCTGTTAAGCTAAAATTGCGAATTGCAATAATCCTCTGATCATCGTATTTCAGCTCTTGTCGACCTAACTTCAAATTAAAATTTGGGAGAAAGTTCCACATGGCCCATGCTTCATAGATGTGGGTTGTATTATCAGGCATTTGCTGATCGTTTTGCCCCCAAATGCGGGCATCCTGTCCGCTGAACATAAACGAGAGTTTATCCTCCTTGTGGCTCAGTATTAGCCTACTTCGCTGAAGAACTATGGGAACGCCATAAGTACTTTCTGTAGCCAGTAGGCGGTATCCATCCCGATACTCTCCCCGGGTACGAAACTGCCCATCGATGGAAAATTGTGCGTGGGTAAAATTGGCAATTAGCATTAGTATGCCAAGAAATTTCATGCAGATCAGCGATTTTTTCATAGATATATGGTTAATAGTTTGTTGTTTATTAAAAATGCGAATTAACAGTTGAAAACAACTCTTATTTTATCCTGTTAATCGATAGAATATCAATAATTTGAATTCTGCTGTTTTGTGTAACTTTGTGTCTTAGTGCCTCCCGAAGATTCGGGAGTGGCAGAAATAATAATAGCCACTCCCGAATCTTCGGGAGACACGAAGTCACAAAGGATCACTAAGATATACGAGAATCATTTTATTCAACTGTTAATTCGCATTAAAAGCTAATTTGAAATACTTCCAAATTTACTTTTTCCATTTTGGCTTTGCTCCAAAAGAGCCAGAAATTCAACGTTCTTTCTTTCGTCCTGTATGGGTGAAGGAGTAATGTTTGTGAGATAAAGTCCAATCTTTATGGCTGCGTTAAAAACATTGGCTATGGCCATTTCGTGGGCTTTGCGATCTTTCACTATACCTCCTTTGCCAACAAAACTGGCTCCCACTTCAAATTGAGGTTTGATTAATACAATCGCTTTACCTGTTGGTTTCAAGAATTTTGGAAAAAACTCCAACACTTTGGTAAGGGAGATAAAGGAGAGATCAGCCACGATAAGATCGAAAAGCGCTGAATCAACCTGATCGCAAGTAAGGTCCTTAATATGAGTGTTTTCAATTGATTTCACCCTGAGATCATCCTTGAGGGTGGGGGAGAGTTGACCCGTTCCAACATCCATTGCGTAAACCCTTCGGGCTCCATGCTGCAGCACACAGTCGGTAAAGCCCCCGGTTGATGCTCCGATGTCTAAAACATCGAAATCTTTGCAGTTAATTTCAAATTCCTTCAGAGCCTTTTCCAGTTTTAACCCTCCTCGGCTAACGTAGGGAATAACATTTTCGGTTATGAGCGTTATGCTAACATCCTCAGAAACCTCAAACGAAGGCTTTGTGCAAAGTACACCGTTAACTAAAACGTTGCCTTTCTTTATGTTGACCTTGGCCAATTCTCTGGATGAGAAAACCCCCTTTTGTACCATCAAAACATCAAGTCGCATTCTTTTTCAAATGAAACTGTAAAAGTAAGGGTTTAACGAATAAAATACCATTTGTCTGATTACTTTTGTAGCCATGAATGGCATACACACCACTCCTTACATTACATCCGATGGCTCGTCAACGCTACGGTCGCTGCAATTTGGGGCGCACTATCACTCCACTAACGGTGCGCTTACCGAGTCGGAGCATGTGTTCATTAAGTACGGTTTAAATGCGCTCCCCTTTAAGAAGGTTGATATACTTGAGGTGGGCTTTGGCACCGGGCTTAATGCTGCCCTAACGGCAGCATTGGTCAAAACCATGGCCTTAGAAGGGAGTTACCACGGTCTTGAGTTTTATCCTCTATCGGACGAGGAATACGCCATGCTAAACTATGGATCTATTCTACCAGCCGAAACATCAACTCTCTGGAGATCGCTATGTAGCATGCCATGGAATCAACCAAGAGAGATTTCCCCCGGTTTTACAATCCACAAGCAGAGATGCGACTTTACTAAATGGCAGCCCGTAATGAAGTATCACCTAATCTACTTCGATGCTTTTGCCCCCGACGATCAACCCGAGATGTGGAGCCGTGAACAGTTTAAGAAGCTGCACAAAGCTCTCCATTTGGGTGGTTGCCTAGTTACTTATTGCGTAAAGGGAACGGTAAAAGAAGCGGTTAAAAGTGCAGGTTTTATTCTCGATAGATTACAAGGACCCCCGGGGAAGCGTCATATGCTTAGGGCATGGAAGAAATAGATTATCGACTTTTTTTGAATAGATTGAAGATCAGAAAATGGCTAATAGTATTAAGAAACTGTTTAAGATTTAACTAATAATTTGGTTTTCAATTGCCACGGACTTAAGCCCGTGGAAGATATTGGTGCCAAAAAATGGCTTTAGCCACATTTTGATAATTTATTATTAGGCTGAAGCCAATCATTATTTTTGCTTTTTGACCACGGGCTTAAGCCCGTGGCAATAATTATAAGAACACTATTCAGAAACAAAATATAAACATTTTCTAACCTTTAAACCCTGAATTTCATGAAAAGGATTAAGATCATTATTCCACTTTTGCTAATTGCAGCAATGGTTTTACCATGCTCCTGCATGAACAGAAACGCAGAGGACAAGGACAGGGGCTACATAGTTAAGGTAGGGGATACGGCACCTGACTTTACAGCAACTCTAACCGATGGTTCAACGTTTAACCTTGCTGATAACAGGGGCAAAGTAGTTATGCTTCAGTTCACAGCCAGCTGGTGCAGCGTATGCCGTAAGGAGATGCCCCATATCGAGAGCGAAATCTGGCAACCGCTAAAGGAGAAGGGGCTTGTGCTGGTTGGCATCGACAGAAAGGAAAACATGGAAACAGCCATTGATTTTGCCAAAAAAATGGAAATATCATACCCTCTGGCTCCCGATCCTGAATCGGAGATTTTTACCCTGTACGCCAGGAAGGATGCGGGAGTTACTCGCAACGTAATTGTTGACAGAAATGGCAAAATTGTTTTTTTAACCCGGCTCTTCGACAGGGACGAATTCAATGAAATGATTACGGTGATAAAAAGATTGCTTGAGGAGTAACCGTATTCCCAATTAATGTTGCAGGGCTTGATGCACTTAACAAAAGTATAGTGTTCTCAATTGAACTGTTGTAGCTAACATTTTTGTGTAAATCAGATTGATAATCAACTTTTAACGTAAATAGTTCCTTCTCCTTTACCAAGACAATTGCCAATATGGGTGGCGTGAAGAGTGCCACCCTTTTTTAATTCACGTATAACATCATCTTTTTCATTATTGGGAATGCAGAAAATCAATCCCCCTGAGGTTTGGGCATCGCAAAGGATTATTTGCATGATGGAAGATATGCTCTTATCCCAGCTAACATGCTTTGAGAAGTAGGTTAAATTATTTAAAGATCCACCCGGAATAATATTGGCAGCCGCAAGGTTTTCCGTTTCGTCGAAAACGGGAACTTTGCCTGCAAAGATTTCAACATCTACCTTGCTGGCCACAGTTACCTCGCTTAGATGCCCAATTAGGCCAAATCCAGTAATGTCGGTACAGGCGTGTACTGTATATTTTGCCAGAATATCAGCAGCCTTTTTATTTAGCTCCGACATTGCTCTAATTACTTCATCTTTTGTTTGTTGATTTAACAAGCCGCGTTTCATGGCTGTTGTAAGAATTCCTGTGCCAATTGGCTTGGTGAGAACTATGGCATCCTTCGCTTTGGCTCCGGAATTAGTCCAGATTTCGTTAGGATGCACCACGCCGCTAACCACCATTCCGTACTTGGGCTCTGGGTCATCAATGGTATGCCCGCCCAGAATGGCAATGCCTGCTTCCTGAGCCTTGTCGGTGGCACCCCTGAGGATTTCCCTGAGCACTTCCATAGGAAGCCTGTTGGAAGGAAAACCAACGATATTCAATGCAAATAGGGGTTTTGCCCCCATTGCATAGATATCGCTCAGTGAGTTGGCGGCAGCAATTGCCCCAAAGTCGTAGGGATTGTCAACGATGGGAGTAAAGAAATCAACGGTTTGAACTAGTGCTGTTGTTTCGTTGATTTTGTAAACAGCCGCATCGTCGGAATTTTGGGTATCGATCAGGATATTTGGATCCATGATAATGGGAATATCTTTTAGAATTTTCTCCAATTCCTGGGGGCGCAGCTTACATGCACATCCCAGCCCCTGGGTGTATTTTGTGAGCAGGATATCTTTACTTTTGGTTTCGAATTCCGGTGTAATGGGAGTTTCTGCTGGTCTTAGCCGGTTTGCAATGTCAACGATTATTTCCGATGCTTTGTTTATCTCATCCACCGTTGTGTATCGTCCCACCGAAAACCGAATGGTTCCCATGGCAAAGTCAGTGCTCAGCTTAATTGCCGTTAGCACAGGAGAAACATCAATGGAATCGGTGTGGCAGGCAGCCCCGGCCGAGGCAGCAATACCTTTCATCTCCATTTCGTTGAGCAGGATATTGGCTTCAATCCCTTTGAAACTAAGGCTAAGCGTGTTGGGAAGGCGTAACTGTGGATGACCATTCAACTTGATATCTGGTATTTTCTCCATTAGCTGATTGTGGAGCAAATCCCTCATTTTTACCATATGCTCCATGTTTTTGGTCAGATCGCGGTGTGCTATCTCACAGGCTTTGCCCAATCCCACAATTTCGAGCACATTTTCGGTTCCTGCACGCTTGTTCTGCTCATGATCGGCCCCATGGATAAGTTTCTCAAGAGTCAACCCTTCCCTGATGTATAAGGCTCCAATGCCCTTGGGGGCATAGAGTTTATGTCCGGCAATTGACAGCATGTCAACCCCCATTTCCCTTACATTCACAGGGTATTTGCCAACCGATTGCGCTGCATCGGTATGGAATGCTATGCTGTATTTACGCGCAATTTGAGCAATTTCCGAAATGGGTTGTAATGTGCCTATCTCGTTGTTGGCATGCATAATGGAGATAAGAATGGTTTGTGGCGTAATGGCCTTTTCCAACTCATCAAGTTGAACCAATCCAAAATCATCAACAGGAATGTATGATATTTGAAATCCTTTACTCTCGAGATACTTGCAAACCTCAACTACAGCAGGGTGCTCAATGGCGGATGTTATGATGTGTTTTCCCCTGTGCTCATTGGCAAATGCAAACCCCTTGATGGCATAGTTATTCGATTCGGTGCCACCACTTGTAAATATTATCTCGTTGGGTTTGCAGTTGATTAGGGTGGCAACCTGTTTCCTTGCGTTCTCCACTGCTTTTTTTGTTTCGGTGCCAAAGCTGTGAGCGCTGGATGGATTGCCAAAGTATTCCTTCAGATAGGGTTGCATGGTATTTGCCACCTCATTGTCGATGGGAGTTGTAGCGTTGTAGTCAAGGTATATTCTCATGGGTTTTAATCAAGATTGTGTTCGTTTTTCAGCGATAAAGGTAAGAAAAGTAGTAATTTTTTATCCTACACCTGAACCAGAATACCCGATTTTTTAATGAATAGCAAACTTCTTCAAAGAAGGAATTAAAGTGATCTGCATGGAGTTTCTACTATTTTCCAATCAGTTTTAAAGTAATGACCAGATTATCAGCAATTTTTTTGCAGATTATTCTTGAGTTGCCTGTTTTTCTCTTTAATATTTGTTGTGGTATCCATAGTTTCGATGAACTCATGTGCTTCCTCTAGCTTATCCAGCGGCAGCAAGGCACAGTTAAGAAAAAAAAAAACTCTTAGAACGTCCATCATAATAATTTTTTAGAAAATCAAATAGAATCTTCATCGTTGTTTTTTTGTTGAATCATAAAAAGTTCTATTCCGCTACTCTTAATTAGACAAATGTAGCGAATAGATTGAGGGGATTTAAAGTTAAGGTTTTGGATCTTTACGTTGGGATGTTAGAGAAATCAAAAATTTTTATCTTTTACATTCTTCTTATGGTAGTCCTTGAGAATCCTCCCAAAAACCTTCTCCTTTTTTCGTTTCTCAGCAATCGACTTCTCAAAATGGGCTTTTTCCCTTTCCATTTTCAGGTAATTCTCGTAGGAACTTCTGTCCAATTCGCCCTTTTCAACAGCCACAATTACTGAGCAGCCAATCTCGTTGGTGTGAGTGCAATCTTTATATTTACAGCTATTCGAAAGGTTAATAATTTTATCAAATGTGGTTTCCAGCCCGTCGCCAGAGTCGGCAATTCCAACCTCACGCATACCGGGATTATCAATGAGTATTCCTCCGCTTTCGAGGATTATTAGCTCTCTATGGCTGGTTATATGTCGTCCTTTATGGGTGCTCTGGCTAATGGCATCGGTTTTCATTACTGTTTGCCCGGAGAGGTTGTTCAGCAGCGTGGATTTACCTACCCCCGAGGAGCCAAGCAAGCAGTATGTTTTACCCTTCTCAATAAACCTGAGAAGTTCATCATATCCACTCTGAGTTTGGTTGCTAATGGCAATCACAGGAATGTTTTCAACCCGTTGTTTTAGGCCTCCCTTTATTTCCAAAATCCTCTGATCGTCAATCAAATCCGCTTTTGTGAGTACAATTATTGGCTTTACTTTAGATGAATGGCAAATTGTTAGGTACCTCTCCAATCGGTTGATGTTGAAATCTCTGTCAAGTGCCTGTAGCAAAAGGGCAAAATCGATATTTGCCGCGATTACCTGAACCTCACCAATCTGGCTAATTGACTGCCTTTTGATAACTGAGAAGCGGGGGAATATGCTGTGAATTATGGCAAAATCCGATTCGTATATAGCCAGCGATACCCAGTCGCCCACAGCAGGAAAGTCTTCGCGGGTTGTAGCAGTAAAGCGCATATTTCCTGTAATCTCTGCGTCAAACTCCCCAATGGCAGTCTTTACAATGTAACGTTCCTTATACTCGGCAATAACCCTGGCTACCTCAAAGTTGCTAAGGTTATTCCCTGCTCTGAAACTCTCGAAATCGCTGTTATATCCAAGGTCTGTAAGCTCCATTGCTAAAAATAATTTACCCGCAAATGTATTAAAAAACCAATGCGTGGGTTACGTAGCTTAAAAAAATAATAAGAGACTATCTTAAAAGCCAAAAAGGATTAGATTTATTACTCTGTGGAACTCTGTGTTTCCACTGTGGTTCACTGTAGTTCACTGTTGTACAATATATAAAAAATTCCACAGAGGTTCACAGAGTCTTTTACTGAGTCACACAGTGAACTTTTGAGACACCCTCATATTAAAAAAAATTACAATATGGCATGTAAACAGCTGCAACCGAAGTGGCATTACAATCAAAACCAAATTCTGCTGTATTGAAGTGGCCTCGATGGGTTTTATTGGTATGCAATCCTAACCTTATTGATTAAACAAAAACGCCCTAAAACCAGATGTTTTAAGGCGTTTTGAATTCGTTTGCACTCGTTTTTGTGGAGCTGGAGGGGGTCGAACCCTCGTCCAAACAAGGAACCAACTGGCTTTCTACATGCTTATCCTTCCTTGATTTTCGAGTTTAGGCAGGTGGAAAGAGACCAACCCAAACCTTATCCCCTGTTTTTTTCGCCACGGGAACCGGGGAGCATCCTGTGGCTATCCCATTTGTTTTGAAGCCTCGATTCGGAGCGCCAACGGGCGAAGCCCTCCGCGAGACTACTCGTCTCGTCAACCTAGTTGACGAGATTAAGCCTGAAGTGCTTGGCACATTCTAGGCAGCGAGTGCGTAAGAATTATTGTTGCCGTTTATCGGTCTGAGTCCTGGGATTAACGAGCCAGCTTCCCAACGCTCGACATGCTTACCAATCCATTCATCTTGCAGTCAAAACCAAAGTCAGCCCCATGGATTAGCCCTGCAAAGATACAACAAAGTTAGAAGACCGAAGACGGAAGACAGAAGTTTTTTGCATGGAACTTCCGTCTCCCGTCTCCCGTCTTCCGTCTTCGGTCTCCGGTCTCTCGTATTAGATATCGCTATTCATCGACATCAGGAACTCCTCGTTGGTTTGGGTCTTCACTAAACGATCGCGGAGGAACTCCATGGCCTCCACCGAGGTCATGTCAACCAGGTAGTTGCGTAGGATCCAGATCTTGTTCATGGTATCCCTGTCAAGGAGAAGGTCTTCCCTGCGTGTGCTGGATGCAGTAATATCAACAGCGGGGTATACTCGCTTATTGGATAGTTTCCTGTCGAGCTGCAGCTCCATGTTACCCGTTCCCTTAAACTCCTCAAAGATCACCTCATCCATCTTGCTGCCGGTGTCGATAAGGGCAGTTGCCAGAATTGTGAGGGAACCACCATTCTCGATCTTACGGGCGGCACCGAAAAAGCGTTTGGGCTTATGGAGCGCATTGGCATCAACACCACCCGAAAGCACCTTGCCTGATGCCGGTTGCACTGTGTTGAAGGCACGGGCAAGACGTGTGATCGAATCGAGCAGGATAACCACATCGTGTCCGCACTCCACCAGGCGTTTTGCCTTTTCAAGGACAATATTCGCTACGCGAACATGCCTTTCGGCAGGCTCATCGAAGGTTGATGACACAACCTCGGCGTTTACGCTGCGTGCCATATCGGTTACCTCCTCGGGACGCTCATCAATAAGTAAAACAATCATGTAAACTTCTGGGTGGTTGGCCGAAATGGAGTTGGCAATATCCTTTAAGAGGATGGTTTTGCCCGTTTTTGGCTGTGCTACAATAAGTCCTCTTTGTCCTTTTCCAATAGGGCTGAACATGTCAACAACTCTGGCAGACAGGTTGTTCTGGCCATTTCCGAGAAGTGTAAACTTTTCGTTAGGGAAGAGGGGTGTTAAAAAGTCAAAGGGAATACGATCGCGGATATACTCGGGGCTTCTGCCGTTAATCTCCATAACCTTGATCAGGGGGAAATACTTTTCATTCTCCTTTGGAGGGCGGATTGATCCGGTAACGGTATCACCCGTTTTAAGGCCAAATAGTTTGATCTGCGATTGAGAAACGTACACATCGTCGGGTGAACTGAGGTAATTGTAGTCCGAAGAGCGAAGGAAACCGTATCCATCGGACATAATTTCAAGAACTCCGGTGGTGTTCACGATCCCGTCAAAATCGAATCGATCACCATTTCGTTTTTCAAACCCTTTTTTATGATGCTGATCGCGTTGACCTTGTCGAAACTGGTTTTCTCCTTTTTGTTGTAAAGTAGTATTGTCTTCCTGTTTTTGAACCTCAGAAGGATGGAACTCTTCCTCTGCGCTTGGAACAGCTTCAATTTCTACCTTTTCGATTTGTGGAATATCCTGTGGTATGTCTGGTTCTGGTTCATCGTACATGAAGGTTTTGTCAATGTCCTCAAGGGGTAATTTCTTCTCTTCGGATACCTCGCTGGGGAAAATTTTAGCTTGGGTTGATTCAAATCCTCCATCCTTTCTTTTGCGGGTAAACCTTTTACGTTTGCTCCTCTCGTTGGGCGAGCCAGGTCGTTGAGCATCTTCCTTCCTATTGGATTCAGCTATTTGGGGTTTTTCTGTTGGACTGGGTTTTTGGAATGCCTTTTTCTCGATTTTTTTACCCTTATGATCAAAATCCCTGGGTTTTCCTTTTTTGGAATCCTTTTCCGAGGCGTCAATAGCCTGTTGATCGAGGATGCGGTATACTAGATCCTGCTTTCGAAGGGATTCGATCCGCTTAATATTCATATTTTTAGCAATCTCCTTTAGTTCAGGGAGAAGCTTTTTGTTAAGCTCTAGAATGTCGTACATAAAGTTAAATGGTGATTGTGGTAAATAAATATTCTAAAAAAAAATTGAAAACAAATGAGAAATGATATATAACCTTTTGTATTTAAAGGAATTATTCGAAAAAAAATAGTGGGATATTTTTGCAAGTATAACCATTTCTCCAATTATTACCTAAAAAAATGAAAAAAAAATACATAAAGAGCTCAAAAAATCAAGGAATAATATATAAATGCATGTATATCAACTATATGAATCAAACATTATATCTAACCTTTTAGTTTTCATCAATTAATGGAAATAAAATTTTCATTTAATAGTATTTATTGATAAATATTGTTGCTTCTTTTTGCATTGAAAAAAATCATAAATAAAAGAAAAACAACAACATGAATGCGAATTATATTAATTAATGGTAGTATTATAGAAAATACTGTATCTTATTGCCTATTTTACAGTATAACAGCATAATAGCGCGTAATGATTTAAAAATACACAAAAAAAAGTGATTTATATATCATTTTATTTCTTTTAATGTATATATTCAGCGCAAATTTTTTATGATTTTAGGTAATGAGGCAACTAAAGATCATAAAGCAAGTAACAAACCGTGAAACCGTTTCACTTGACAAGTATTTACATGAGATTGGAAAGGTTGATCTTTTAACTACCGACGAAGAGGTTAACCTAGCAAGGAGGCTAAAGGAGGGTGATCATGAAGCGCTAAACCACATGGTAAAAGCAAACCTTAGGTTTGTGGTTTCTGTGGCTAAGCAATATCAGAATCAAGGGTTGAGCCTTCCTGATTTGATAAATGAGGGAAATCTGGGTTTGATTAAAGCTGCCCAGCGGTTTGACGAAACCCGAGGATTTAAATTCATTTCATACGCTGTTTGGTGGATTAGGCAAGCAATACTACAGGCTCTAGCCGAACAATCGAGGATTGTAAAACTACCTTTGAACAAGATTGGTTCCATAAATAAGGTGAATAGGGCATTCGTTGAGTTAGAACAAAGATACGAGAGAGAACCATCTGTTGAGGAACTCTCCGAAGTGCTTGAGATAGCCCCAAACGACATAAAGGAAGCATTAAGGAGTTCGAACCGGCATGTGTCCATGGATGCTCCCCTTTCACAAGACGAGGAAAGCAACCTTTATGATGTCCTGCTTTCAAACGAATCGCTCCCTCCCGATCTGGGGTTGCTTAATGACAGCCTTCGCAAGGAAATTGAAAGGGCGTTATTAACCCTCACAAATCGCGAAGCCACCATCGTGCGTTTGTATTTCGGTTTGAGCGGTAAGCATCCACATACCCTTGAGGAAATAGGTGAAGAGTTGGATTTAACCCGCGAACGGGTGCGCCAGATAAAGGAAAAGGCCATTAAGCGCTTAAAGCAAACTACCCGCTGTAAAGTGCTAAAAAGTTACCTTGGGTGATTGGTAACTTTCTTTTGTTCAAAGCTAGTAAGTTTTATCCCATTTAACTCTTTTAAAATGATGTATTATTTTATAGAAAAAGTGAAAAAATCGGCTAGATTTTTCCTTTTATGGCTGTTTGCTTTTATCGCTTTTTTTTCCAGCTATTCTCAGGATGACTTTGATCAATGGTTTGAGAATAAGGCTTTAAGGATTGACTATTTCCTTGCTGGCGATGCCAATACTCAGCAATTCTTCCTGAACGACTTGCGAGAGGAACCTTTTTGGAGTGGTTCCCATTTTTCGTTGATCGATCAGTTGGGTTTTGGAACCCATCGGGTTATGGTAACCGAATTACAGGGTGGAACACTGATATACTCACAGGGTTTTTGCACTCTCTTTCAGGAATGGCAAACCACACCCGAAGCCAAATATTTAGCCAGAGCCTTTGAGCAGGTAACCCGCATTCCATTTCCCAGGCAAAAGGTTCAGATATCATTTGAATTCAGGGATAGGAGTGGAGTATTTACTGAGCTATACAAGTTTGAGGTGGATCCCAGTAGCATCTTCATCAACCGTAGGGCTCCTAAACCCATTCCAAGCATTAAGATAGTTGATAACGGTCATCACAATCAAAAACTCGATATTGCCTTTATTGCTGAGGGTTATACCGGTGAGGATATGGATAAGTTTAAGGCTGATGTAAAACGTTTTGCTGATTTCCTCTTTTCCCAACCCCCATTCAGCGAATTTGCTGATGGAATCAATATTTGGGCTGTTGAATCGGTATCTGATGGGGTTGGGCCTTCAAACCCCGGAACGGGCTATTGGAATACCACTTCCACCCAATCGGAGTTTTACACCTTTGGCATAGATAGATATCTAACCACTACCCGTTTTCACAGGGTTATGGATATTGCTGCCCAAGTGCCTGGCGATCTGGTTTACATTCTGGTTAACACCAGCGATTATGGTGGTGGTGGAATTTATAACCATTACAGCATGGTCACTGCTGACCATGAACTGTCTGGTATTGTTTTTATCCATGAGTTTGGACATGGTTTGGCAGGACTGGGCGATGAGTATTACACGTCGGATGTTGCCTACCAGGACTTTTATCCCCTGAACGTGGAGCCCTGGGAGCCCAACCTTACAACACTGGTTGATTTTCAGAGCAAATGGGCAGAGCTAATTGATAAGGATACACCTATTCCAACTCCGGATACAAAGAAGTTTATTGATAAGGTAGGTGTTTTTGAGGGGGGTGGTTATATACACAAAGGGGTATACCGACCATTTATCGATTGCCGTATGAAGAGCAACGAGGCTAAGTCTTTTTGCCCTGTGTGCCAGAAGGCTATTAGTACTGTGATTGAAACCTATATTCGTTGAAAAGGACAACCTCAAGAAATCGAAGGGCTTACAAAATAATTATCTGTTAAATTTCAAGATTAGTCATTCTATCGGTTATTTTATAGCCAAGTTCAGGGTATTCAAAGATAGAAAGACGGGGTTCAGTTTCACCAATGGAGTAACCCCACACGTTTTCGTACTCTTTCACGTTTTCTCCCATATCCTCGAGTTGGTGTAGGTACTCACCTATGGGTTTTGACTCAATGATAACAACCTTTCCTATCTTGTTGATGATGGGGCTGTGCCAACGGGTGTGATCGTGGTCGAACTCAAGAATTCTTCTCCCCCAACGGGTTATCCCAATGGTTCGGAAGGTTAAGCTCTTGCCAACACCGGGAAGGTTTATAACGTTGCGATCGGTAGCCAGGAACGGGATATTTGCTTTTGTCCTTAATTCTTTAAGGTTTTTCACCATATTTTCAGCCTCAAGGGGGAATCGCTTGATCTCTTTGGTGTAT
>CAZDXY010000007.1:0-44102 GCA_964509385.1 uncultured Rikenellaceae bacterium | reverse complement strand
TTCCTCCACCTGCTCTTGAACCGCCCTTGCGTTGGTGGCATAGTTAAAGGTATTCTCCAGGTATCCTTTAACGGAAAATGTGTAGTAGGTAATTACTCCTATATCGTTGAGCACCTTGCGTAGCATTGCGGTGTGCCCACGTCTAGATGCAGCTGAGGTAAAAACCAGCTGGTTTGTAACTGTCCAGCCAATGGATACAAGCCTTTCAACTGCCTGCTTCGATTCAGGGGTAACCTCCATAGGCGATTCGAAATGGGTTTGTATTACAAATTGCTTAACCCCAACGGCAGATGCCTTTTTCTTGAAATCACTCAGTATGCTGATTAAATCGGGGGTTACCCTTTGGGGGAGGTAGGCTAGCAGTCTTGTTCCCAGGCGAATTCGCTGAATTTCGGCGTACTTTTCGCCATCGGGCCTTTGCCTGTTGGCTTCAACCTTTCGCTTTGCCATTTGGTATACCGCTTCCAGAATTGTCTCCAGCGACTTGTCCCTGCTCATCAGCGCATCACCACCGGTGATTAGGATATCGCGTAACTGGGTATCCTTTTCCCAGTATTCAAGTAAACGCAGAAGTTTTTCATCCCATGTTTCGTTGGGTTTCAACTTTGAGAGGTTGAAGTTTAGATTACCCCGCTGAAAGTCATACATTCTTTGGCACGAAACACAAAGCCCTCCACAAGCTCTACCCATGGTGTCGGGGATTAGGATAGCCACCTCGGGATATCTTCTGTGAACGCAACGTTTTGATGGGAGCAGCCATCCGGCTGCATTGGGTTTGCCCGGTTTAACCTGATCCTCCTTTTCCCATGCGCTAATATTTCCAAACTGATCAATCAGGGGTTTGCTGTATATAACGTAGTGCCTTATGGCCAAGTCAGAGCCAGCCGTAAAATCGGGTGTGTGGGTGTTGAGAAGCGACAAATAGTAGGGATTTACAAAAAAGGGAATGCCTTTTTGCTCGGCTTTTTCCAGTAATTTTTGGGTTTCGAGGTCGAGCGAATAATCAAGAAGTTCGTTAAGCAGACTCGGTGTTCGAACGGCATATCTTAGGTGAAACTTATGATCGTTCCACCACTCACGCATTTTATTCAATTTTTCTTCGAGCGTTAGCCCTTCATCAAAGCAAAAGCTGGTATCGCCAATCTCACAGCTATGAATTTTGTCAACCAAAATTTTTATGATTCTTTCCTTATTCTCCTCCCTTATTTTTACTATTTCGGGATCAAGCCCATGATGCCATCTATTCATCCAATCATCCAGTTCTTCGTCAGATGGTTTGGTTTGAGGTAAACCTCCTTCGAGCTGACGAAAAAGTTGGATCATATCTTCAAAGAAAAGTGGTTTTGCACCACCGGTTCCATTCTTTATTCCTAACCATAATAGGTTAAATGGCTCATTGATTGTTTTTTCGTCATTGCGATAGGGGTTAGAAAACTCACGGCCTGAGTTGTTGATATAGTCGAGTATGCGAATGGCAGCAAAATCCTTCCACCTTAACCTCTCAAAACCATCCCTTCCGCTTTCAATTCCAGTATAAAAATGCAGTGCTGCTTTATTTTCCCGTATTACTTCCAGCGCCCATTCTTTCACTTTTTCTTCGGCTTCCTTCGATGTTTCAGATTTTTTATAGATTTCGAGCAACCGAGGATTTTCCTTGAACAGCCTACGGAGCAATACCAATGATTTTGCTGATAGCGCAATTTTTTCGGGATAATAAACCATAATAAACTAAATTTCAATAAAAATTTAAAGAGCGATTAGTGCTTATTATTAATAAGAATTAACAGTTTAAAATGAAAAACAATAATCATATATAATTGATAATAAATTGATTTTTTTGTGAAACTTCGTGCCTATGTACCATTGTGGCTAGTGTAATAATTGCCACTAAGGCACTATGACACTAAGGTTCACAAAGATGATTATGAAGTAGTTTGTTCAACTGTTAATTCGTATTAATAATTATACTCTTGTTACTACCCTAATTGAATATTCAATTATAAATTTTAAGAATAGCCTTTTGAATAAGATTTCATTATAATGCAAAGATAGTCATTTTGAGGGGATTCGACTAAGAATAAAACTCATAAAATGAGTTAAATTCCATGATGCTAATGCGTTAAGTATTAAAAAAAAGGTTGATTTAATCAGAATTACAAAACTGAAGAGTACAGGTTAGTGTAGGGTTATGATATATTAAAGCAAATTCTCTATGGCGCTATCAATGGTTGGAAATGAGAATGAAAAGCCATTATCAATTAGCTTTTTGGGTTCGACGTTTTGACTTGCCAGCATTAATTCTTTACCCATTTGTCCATATATCGCTTTTGTAATAAAGCTTGGGATGCTAATCCAAGCAGGACGTTTAAGGCGAATGGCTATTTTACGAACTAACTCTTTCTGTGATATTGGATTGGGGGCAATAAGGTTGAAGGGTCCTTTTGCCTTGGAGTTTTCCATCAGAAACATTATTGCATTTACTTCATCCTGAATATGAATCCACGACATTACCTGTTGTCCATTGCCAAACCAACCTCCTGCCAATAATTTAATTGGTCTTACCAATTTTGGTAAGAATCCTCCATGTTTTGAAAGCACTATTCCGGTACGAATTATTACCAACCTTATCTCTTTGGGTACATCATTCTTAGCTACAGCTTCCCAATCCACAGCAAGATTTGAAAGGAAAGAATCGCCAGCAGGAGAATCCTCATTGAATACCTCGGATGAAGAGAAGGGGTAGTAACCAATTGCTGAAGCTTGAATAAAAACTTCAGGCTTCTTTTTAGCGTAATGACAAGCTTTTGCAAGAGCTCTGGCACTGCTTAACCTGCTTTTAATAAGTGTTAGCCTACGTTTTCTGCCCCATCGTTTATCGGCTATTCCCTCACCAGCAAGGTTTATTACTGCAAAACTTTTTTCAACTTCACGTACAAGCCAGGTTGTGAAAATGCCATTCCATTCAATATAATTAACCTTTTCGGGGAATTCATTGTCAACAACTTTTGGGAAACGGGTTAACACCATTACGTTGTATCCCTCGTTGATAAGGGATTTAGTAAGGGCTTTACCAATTAATCCTGTTGCACCAGAAATGAGAATATGCTTGTTTTTCGTAGTTTTCATGCCATAAAAATACGAAAAAAATCGAAGCTAATCAAATCCTACCACTTTAACTACTACCTTTTTAGCAATTTGTAGAGCGGTTGTAAGCGTGTTAAGATCGGGAAATAATTCACCGGTTTTTCCCGAAGGATGGCTGTGCCCAATGGGATTCAACTCAAACTCCTTTGTACTTGCAGTTAAGTCAACCTCGGCCATGTAAACTAGCGCCGGCTGACAGCTGGTTTTGTACTCCTCATCATCGGGATAAAGATTGTTGTGCCAGTGATGATTCCAGTCCCACGTTTGATTTATCTCCATAAAAATTTTAAATCTCTGCAAATCAGGTTTAACTGATGTTGTGAGCTGAAAATTGGACTTTGGAGTTGCTCCTGTAATGGCATCGGGTAGGGGCTCTTGCGGAGTGGGTAAGTAAAGCCCATCGGGGGCTTTTATGCCCCTTCTATGTCCCCAGTAAGGGAGAGCAGCCTGACGGCGACGCTCACCGGCCGTCCATTTTCCACCCTGTGCCACTCCGTAGCGAAAAGTTCCTGTTGCTATAGACTGCGATGCATAAATTGTCTCGATGAAATTACCATCCATGTCCTCAATCCAGAATACTATTAGGGGATAGTAGAACTCTTTTCCCTTCTCAAAATCAATTCGTATTGGGACTCCTTCTGTGAAAGGAAGTGTAGATAAGTTCTCAGTTTTCTCATCAATTTTTCCTTTAGGAGTTGTTATGCATGATGTCAAAAGACCCAGGGTCAGTATTGTTATGATTATGTATTTCATAATTAAATGATTAATTTTTTTATTTTTTTAAAATTCTACAATAATTCCAACAGTTGGTAGGATGGTACCACTCCCAGCGTTAGGAATGGTTTCGAGAACATACCTACCATTTTCAATCACCCTGTTACCATTGTCATCAACCTGAACAATAATTCTATCGGGCTGATCGCCGGCAAACCCATAAAGATTTTGTATATCTACGTAGAAGTTGAGGGTCCAATTTTTCAGGTAAAACATCTTATCTACCCTAACATCGAGTTGATGGAATGCGCCCAGTCTGAGGGTGTTAAATCTGCTATAGTCCAGATATCCTCTGCCTTGAGCATCCCAAGCCTGAATTTGGGAAGATGTTTCAATATCCCAAGGTGTATAAGGGGAACCACCCACGTATCGCCATTTAAAGCCAAAATCCCAATCCTTATTAAAACTTCGGGTTGCAGTAAGGGTTAGTATATGCCTATTGTCCCAAGCGGTTGGTACCCAATTCCCTGATAGTGTAGGTATGGTATTCTCCGAATCACTCCAAACCAGGGTGTATGCCAGTATGGTGTTAAAGCCAAAAACATCGCGTGAGCGATATAAAAGCTCAACTCCATATGCCCTACCAGAGGCTGTTGAGGTTACTGCTTCGTCACCAAAGGTTCCGAAATCGGCACCCTTGCTGGCAAGGGAAATAGAATCAGTAAGTGAAAAAGGATAATTTTGATACCATTTTAAAAACCCTTCGAGGGTTAATCGGCTATTGGCTGTTGGAATCCACTCAAAACCACCAACAAAGTGATCAGCACGAATATATTTCAGATCATTCTCTTTATTTACCAGGGTTCCATCTGTAAGCCTGTATCCCAACATGGTGTAGGGTGGCCTCTGGTAGTAGCGACCAACGTTGAAATTTGCGTACAGATCGTTTCTAACTTCATATGAGCCCGCAAACCTTGGGCTTATTTGGTTGAGCATATTGCTCATGTGCGATGAATAGCTATTGGCATCGGCCCTCAGCCCAAACGATAGATTTAACCGATCTGCAAGAAACGATTGGCTGTATTGTCCGAATATACTCCATGAAAAGATATGCAGTTTGGAACTGTAATTAATAAAATCTGTGGCTCCATTGCTAAAAAATGCTCGATAGGTATCATTGGTATATCGTGAATGTTGAAACCCACTCCCCACGTTAATCTTGGAGCCGTTGCTAAAACGCCTGTCATGTTCGTAACGAAATTTATTCTCAGATTCCTGCGATATGTAGTCGAGTAACTTCATGTCATTCTCATCATTGTCTCTGTATTTGTATTGCCGGTTGTTAAGCATGTTACGGCTTATGACCCATGTATCATAACTTTTATCCCTGAAATGCTTGTATACAATACCATTGGTATAGTTCCATTGTGTATTCACAGGCACATAGCTAAGGATATACCGTTGATCTGCAGTTGGGTTTTCAAGTCCAGTGTTCAGGCTAAATTGATCAATGGCACCAATTCCAAGTACGGTTATCTCATTCCTTTCATCGATGCGGGTTCGGGTCTTAAACTGAAAATCGTTGTAAGTTGGCAGGAAAGGCAATCCGATGGCACTGAATAGAAACTGAAGGTAGGAACGACGGGCAGAGAATATGAATGTAGTATTATCGGAAATTGGTCCATCAAGGGTAAGTGCCATGTCGCTGGCTCCTACAGCACCCTTATACTTCATACGCTCGCTATTTCCATCTATCTGCCTAAAATCTAGCACCGAACTCAACGAGTTGCCCTTTGATGCGGGAAAAGCTCCTGAGTAAAAATTAGCTTCGCGAATAAAATCGGCATTTATTATACCCACAGGTCCTCCCGATGCGCCTTGCGTTGCAAAATGGTTTAGGTTGGGGATTTCCACTCCATCGAGGTAGAAGGTATTTTCGCTGGGTCCGCCACCACGCACGATTACATCGTTGCGGTAAGCAGGAGTTGAGGCTACTCCGGGTAGCGATTGGATTACACGGCTGATATCGCGGTTGCCACCAGGGTTCTTCTCAATTTCGCTAATTCCAATACGTTGGAGTGAGACGGGACTTTCCTCATTACGTCTATACATACTAGCCTTAATAACAACTCCTTCAAGTTCAACCGATGTTTCTTCCAGCTCAATATCAAGAAACGCCGTACGGGCATTGGTAATCATTATTGAAGGAGAAACGAAAGGTTTAAATCCTACCGCCGAAACTCTTAGCTCAACAAATCCAGGTTCAAGGCCTGCAAACAGATAATTGCCATCGAAGTCGGAGGATGATCCAATGTTGGTTCCCCAAATAACGATATTGGCAAAGGGTACTGGTTCGTTGTTCTGTCTATTTACCACACGCCCTTGAAGCGAACCTGTGTTCTGTCCTCTAGCAAGTGAGGTTATTGTAAGCAAAAGAAAAATGGTAAAAAGGTTTTTCATTGTATAAGTGGTGTTACAAATAAAAAATGAAGTTGCACAAAATTTAAATTTTTAGATTATTAACAATGACAAAAAATTATTGTTTAGCTAAATAAAAAATATTTTTAAACAAAAGGTTATTCGGTTAAAGGATAAAAAAAGATCAGAACATACTGCTGTGATCTTTATGTTTTTGCGAATGGAAAAATTTAGAATGGCAGGTCATCACCCTCCTCTGTTGTTATGTTGTCGGGTATAAATGGGGGTGTTTCATCAATACCGGGCATAGGAGGAATTACGTTAATACCCATTTGATTTGAGGAATCCTGTTTTTCAAGTCTCCAGGCTTTAACATCGGTATACCATTTGCCATTGAACTCCCTCGATTCCACATTAACTGCAACTTTTATGGAATCGCCAATTTGTATGGGATCAAGATCGCGAACCTTATCGCCCCATAGGGCGATGCATACTTTGCGGGGAAATTGATCTTGAGTTTCAACAATAAATTCTTGCTTTACCCATGTGCCATTTTTACCCTCACCACTTTGTTGGGGTAATTTGTTGACTAGTTTTCCTGTTATTTCCATAATATTGGGGTTGTTTACATTTAAAAAGGTCGGGTAGGTTTTCTACCCGACCCTGTAAGCCGTGAGTTTAAAATAATTTTTAACAAAAATAAAAAACTATTCAATAATATCGAGCAATTCTACCTCGAAAATTAACGCCGAGTTGGGCTTAATGATTCCACCGGGTCTTACTCTCTCGCCGTAACCCAATTCAGTTGGGATGTATAGCATATACTTTGAACCGACGCTCATTTTTTGAAGACCTAATGTCCAACCTCTAATCACCTGATTAAGTTTAAATTCGGCTGGTTCACCCCTTCCATAGGAAGAGTCAAATTCAGTTCCGTCGATAAGCGTACCGCGATAGTGAACTCTAACCTTATTTTCAGCATTGGGTTTCGGACCAGTGCCCTCAACAATAACCCTATATTGAAGACCGGTGCTATCAACGATTACGCCTTCATTTTTAGCATTCTCTTCAAGAAATTTTTTCCCTTCTTCAAGGATTGCCCTTGCCCTTCGTTCCTGTACGTTGGTGAAGTATGTGTTTAGAATAACAATGGCATCCTCGTTGGTAATTGAGCCACCTTTCTCCGAAATACCATCTTGAATCCCTTTGGCAATTGCTAAAACATTGAAGTCAGTAAATTCCATACGATTCAAGTTGTCGGCCATGTTTATGCCAAGGGCATAGCTTACACTATCAATTTCAGTTTTAATATCAACGTTAACGGTTTGTGTTTTACAGCTGGTAAGAATCAATGTTATTCCAGCAATGCTTGTAAGAAAAATCTTGAGCAGTTTCATAAATGAGTTTATGTTAAGGTTAGTAATTTGAAAATAATTGTGCGAAGATATGGATTATTAGCCCAACATTATATTAAAATTGGTATTTATTTTTCGATGAGACAAGTCAATTTCTCTACTAAAGGATTAAATTGGTTCATTTTCCAAAGAATTGTAGAAGGTTTTACTTCTGTCGCTTCATCAACATAATGCTTTATATCATAAGATATTAGTCTCGATTTTCCTCGTTACCATTGCTGTACTTCGCAAATCTTCCCTTTTCGCGAGGGTGTACATGATCGTAATTCTCCCAAGGCCATCCCCCAAACTGGGTTGAATGATAATCGTGGATTGCCTGTTGAATATCCTGAAGCGTATTCATTACAAACGGCCCGTGCTGAACAACTGGTTCATTTATGGGTTTGCCTTGCAGAAGTAACATAAAGCAATCTTTTGCACCACTTTCCACCACAACATCCTGCCCGGCAAACATCTCAACAGAATTCATTGGAGAAATATCTATGCCTGCAACTTTTATAGAATCACCCTTATAGAAGTAAAGCGTTCTTTGAACTTCAGTCGATGCCGAAGGTATAACCCACTTAGCACCAGCCTCCATTGTAACTGGCCAAATAGCCACCTCATTTTCGGAATCGGCAGCCCATGAATCGGGTGCAGGACTTGGAGCCATCCGGTCGCCGTACTTTCCTGCTATTAGGGTTATTACAATCTTCTTCCCGTTATTATCCTTTGCAATAACTTCGGGAATCTCCTCTGCCCATAGCATTTTAAAATGGGGCTCACAGAATTTTCGTGATTTGGGAAGGTTTAGCCAAATCTGAAAAAGTTCAAGAGGATTATCCTTATCTCGATTTATAAGCGGAAACATCTCGCAGTGCTGAAGCCCAGCACCGGCAGTCATCCACTGCACATCTCCAAAGCCATACCGTCCTGCTGCGCCATGCGAATCGGAATGGTCAACAAAGCCTTTAAGAACAACCGTAACGGTTTCGAATCCGCGATGCGGATGAGCAGGAAAGCCTGGAACTCGTTCTCCATGATACATCCGCCATCCATCCTTAATGGTGAAGTCTTGTCCTAGGTATCTGCCTGCAAGAGAGGCATCAGGTCCCATTTCTTTATTGCCCTTTGGGTAGTGGTCGAGGTGATGCACACAGAAAAGGAAAGGATCGATGGTGTTCCACATAAATCCCATGGGCTTGATGTTGATAATGATTTTGTTGTACATATACTTAAAATTTTATATTAAAACGATTATAAGCTAATGTATTAATTATGCAGAGAATAAGGTAATAATTGAAATTTTTTTTTAATATATTGGCATATAAATTAGAAAAGCATTTTTTTATACAGTTTTAAAATTACAATTAAATTTTTTTTCAGATGAGGATTCATGTTGTAAGGGTTTGTATTAAGGTATTTTTACTGATTCTTATCAATCATGTTGCCTTTGCAACAACCGTAAGGGTTGGAATTTATCAAAATAGTCCCAAGGTATTCCTAAATGATAAGGGTAAACCCCAAGGAATATTTATCGATATAGTTGAAGAAATTGCAAAAAATGAGAAATGGGAATTGATTTATGTTTTCGGGACATGGACTGAAAATCTTAAACGACTTGATGATTCAGAGATCGATATACTTCTGGATGTTTCCTATTCTCAGGAAAGGGCAGAAAGATTTTCCCTTAGCAATATATTTGTTATTGATGATTGGCTGGAGGTATTTACCCTCAAGGAATCGCTTATAAAATCTGTTTTTGATTTAGAAGGCAAAAGAATTACTGTAGTAGAAAATACTATTCAGCATGATTATATGCTAAATGATGTAAAAAAATTATTCAACTTAGATTATATTCTTAAAGCATATTCCGATTATCCAACAGCCATCCAGTCGCTTAAAAATGGAGATGCAGATGTATTTGTTGCTTCCAGGTTTTTTTATTTCTCACACCAGAGGGATAAAGATGTGTGGCCCACTTCAATTATTCTCCGACCTGCTGAGGTTTACTTCGCTTTCCCCAAAAATGGTGATAAAGATATCTTAGCCGCCATTGATAGGAATATGATCAGTATGAAGAACGACCCAGGATCGGTATACTACAGTTCAATAAACAAATGGTTGGATGAGTACACTAAGTACGCTATTCCAGATTACCTGATATGGCTTTTTGCAATTACCATTGCATTGCTTTTTTTATTGATTCTTTTTACCCACCTACTAAGGCTAAGAGTCAAAGCAAAAACTAACGATTTAACAGAAAAAAACCAGGAATTGGAAGCACTTAACAATCAATTGCAGGCACTGTTAATGGAGCACAAGCTATCTCAAAATGAACTATTGAAGTTTCAGTTTATGGTCGATAATATCCGGCAAGAAGTTTATCTTGTTTCCCCTAATGGAAGGTTGGTATATGTAAACAAAGCCGTAGTTAACAGTTTGATCTATACTTATGAAGAGTTGATTATTGGGGGAATTAACCTATTCGATCCTGTTTATGGCTCGATGTACTACGAACACTTTGAGCAATTGAAGGAGAAAGAGTTGCCAACTTTTGAAACCTATCACTATACTAAGGATGGGCGCAAGTTGGTAAAGAAGATAAAGGCTTTTTATTTACGCATTGGACAGCAGGAATATGTTTGTGGATTTGCAGAGGATATTACAGAGTTTAAGAAAGCGGAAAAAGCACTCATTGAGAGCCAACAACTTTTTAAAACTTTAGCTCAGATGGCACCTGTAGGGATTTTTCGTACAAGAGCCGACGGTTATACAACCTATGTTAACCCAAAGTGGTGCGAACTTTCAGGGCTTTCCTTTGAGCAAGCTCTTGGCGATGGATGGCTAAAAGCTGTTCATCCTGATGATCGTGAGGCCATTAAAAAGGGATGGATTGAACGTACGAAAGAAGTAACTAAGTCTGAAGCAGAGTATCGATTTCTCAAGCCTGATGGAACAATTACATGGGTAATGGGTGATGCAATACCAGATATTGTGAATGATGAGATTATTGAATATATTGGTACAATAACTGATATCACTGAACGGAAAAATGTAGAACTTCTTCTTCAAGAAAAGGCAAAGGAGATAGAAGCACAGAACAAGGAGTATAGACGATTAAATATTGATCTTCAAAATGCAAAATTGAAAGCAGAGGAAAGTGATCGCCTAAAAACGGCTTTCCTTGCCAATATGAGCCACGAGATACGAACACCCATGAATGCAATATGTGGTTTCTCAAAGTTGCTTTCGCATTACAGTGTTGACGATCAGAAAAAGAATAGTTACATCGATATCATTAATTCAAATGCACAACAATTGCTGAGAATCATTAATGATATAGTGGATATCTCAAAAATTGAATCAGGGCTTGTAACAATAAACCAAAGCAAGTTCTCGCTCAATGCCATGCTTGATGATATGATGAACACTTTTACCATTGTGTTGGACTCCAAAAAAATAGACCTTTTTTGTAAGAAAGGGCTACCTGATAATGGCTGTCAAGTAATAAGTGATGAGATCAAGCTGAAGCAAATTATTACCAACCTACTTTCAAATTCTGCAAAGTTTACCCATAAGGGATATATTGAATATGGATATGAACTTGCTGGAAACAACCTGGTCTTTTTTGTAAGAGATACGGGTATTGGCATACCCTCAAATGCTATCGATATAATTTTTGAACGTTTTCGTCAGGTTGAAGAGGCAACAATGGATAGTCGTAAGGGTACTGGGTTGGGTTTGCCCATTTCTAAAGCTTATGTTGAATTACTTGGAGGGAAAATTTGGGTTGAATCCGAAGAGGGTAAAGGCTCCACATTTTCGTTTACCATTCCTTATAGCTCTACCAATGAAGATCATAAGGTGTCAAAGGATTTTTCAAAAAAAACATACAACTTAACCAATAAAACAATTCTCATAGCTGAAGATGATGAACCTAATCTTTTCTTTCTTTCAGAGATACTCAATGAAATGGGGGTTAACATCATTTCAGTAACTAATGGTGTTGATGCGATTGAGGTATGCAAACAAAATGAATCCATTGATGTTGTGCTAATGGATATCAAGTTACCTAAGATTAATGGGCTGGATGCCACTAGGGAGATAAGAAAAATAAGAAAACAATTACCTATAATTGCTCAGACTGCATACGCCTTTTCGGTTGATGCAGAAAAAGCCATTGAATCAGGTTGTAATGCCTATCTGTCGAAACCCATCGATAGTGCTGAGTTGATCAAAACTATAATGAAATTTATAGGTTAAAAAAGTTTAAATTTTTTATAGAATACATGCAAACTAGTATAGCATATCTCTATTGAGTTTAATTAGCCTTTGCCTTTCGGCGATTTACAATATATATACCACATAAAACCAGCAATCCTCCAACTATCTGATTGATGCTTAGGTTTTCGCCAAGAATAAAAAGGGCAAGTAAAGCTGTAATTATAGTCTGCGACAACAAAGTTACCGATACATTGGCACCCACCAGATGCCCCAACGCGTAATTGATGGAGATCCATCCCCCAAAATGGGCTATTAGTCCAAGACCCAATAGTGCAATCCAAGTTTTTGAAGAAAATCCCCCGAAGGGATTACCTAGAAATAGATTTGTGAAGAAAAGCATGATCATCATGAATACAACAGAGAAGGTCATAAAGGTAACGGTATCAACCCTTTTTCGTGAATCGAAGGTGAAGAGTAGATACAATGCATAAAAAAAGCCTGCAATCAGCGAGAGCATATCTCCGCGGTTGAATGTCATGGTCTGCCATGCTTCAAACCCAATTAAAACGTTAAGACCTAGTATGGCAATTAAGAGTCCAAACCAAAATTTACGAGGAAGACGCTCCTTAAATACTACAAGCGATATCAAACCAACCCAAATAGGTGCATTGTTGGCAAGTAAGGTGGCTGAAGCTGCTGAAGTTAATAGGATTGCAGTGTTCCACAGAAAGAGGTCGAATGAAAAAAAAACGGCACCACCCAAAATCAGCCAAAGATCCCTGTTTGAAGGAATTCTCATTCCTCTGTAAGCCCATAAGGGAATAATGGCTATGGCTGCAATAAATAACCTATAAAAGGATGATACCGATCCTGGAACGTTAGCAATTTTAACAAAAATGGCCGAAAAACCAATGCATAGAATGCCAATAATCAGTGCGATGTATGCAAGGTAGGGCGATTTGCAAATATTTTGAAACATGCAATTAAAAAAAAGTTGTGCAAATCTACATTCTATTTATGATTTAGCAGAATGTAGCGTTATTTAAATATGCCGAAGTTTTTTTAATATTATCAATGATATAAGCTACTTGTTATCAGCATATTCTTTAATAATCTCATTGAAAGTTTCCTTTATCGAAATAATTTTTTGGGCTAGGTAGGCATTGGTCCCAGCAAAAGCATATCCATTATTAAACTTTCCTTTAAATGCATTGAATAGTGCGGAAATGATGCAGTATGGACTAGAGCTCACCTCGCAGGTTTTGATGCATTTAAACGGGCATCGAATGGGGTGTTTGATGCCAAGTTTTACCTTGTCGAGAAAGGTGTTGCCAATAGCCCTGCCGGGCATTCCAACCGGGCTTTTGATGATCTGAATATCCTCTGCCTTAGCATTAATGTAGGTTTGCTTAAAGGCATCGGAAGCGTCACACTCAATGGTTGTGACAAAGCGAGTTCCCATTTGCACCCCTGAGGCACCTAATCTCATTATATCGCGAATATTCTGTCCTGTATAAATTCCCCCTGCTGCAATCACAGGTATTTTAACGTTGTATAAATCTTCGAATACCCTAACAGTTGAAACAACCTCAGGAATTAAATGCTCCAGTGAGTAGTTCTCATCTTCAATTTGCTCCGGCTTGAAGCCAAGATGGCCTCCTGCTTTTGGCCCCTCAACCACAATGGCTCCCGGAAGGTAATCGTAATCCTTCTTCCACTTCTCGCAGATGATTTTGGCTGCCCGCCCCGATGAAACAATGGGGACAAGTTGAGTTTTGCTATCGGATTTAAGATAGCTTGGCATGTCTAAGGGTAAACCTGCACCGCTAAAAATAATATCAACTTTTTCGGCAACGGCAGTCCTAACCATATCGGCAAAATTTGACATGGCTACCATAACATTCACACCAATTACACCAAGTGTTTTTTCGCGTGCTTTACGAAGTTCTTCTCTTAGCCCTTCAATGCTTGCTTCCAAAAAGTTGGCAGCCAAGTTGCGGTAAAGCAATCCCAGCCCAGCACTTGATATCACTCCAACACCTCCCTCATTGGCCACTGCTGCTGCCATACCTGAAAGAGAAATTCCTACTCCCATTCCACCTTGAATTATGGGAATTGGAATAATGTAATTACCAATTCGTAAGGGGTTCATTATATTGCTAAATAATTTAAATTTAAGTTGTTAACCACAGAAATATGAGATAAAAATTTGGAGGTCGGCGCAAAGGTAATATCATTAATTAAACATAAGCTTAAACAATGGTTTTTTTTTAAAATGCAATGGTTAATACTTGTTAAAAAGCATTAAACCAACTATTTTATTGAAAACTATTTAATTACTTATTTTAATTTTTTTTGCGATAAAACCATTCACAGTTTGGATTCTGGCAATGTATAATCCATCATTTAGAGCACTCAGGTTTAATAACAATTCT
The DNA here is from genome assembly GCA_964509385.1 of uncultured Rikenellaceae bacterium. Taxonomy (GTDB): domain Bacteria; phylum Bacteroidota; class Bacteroidia; order Bacteroidales; family Tenuifilaceae; genus MWFE01. The sequence continues at coordinate 29,770 of CAZDXY010000007.1, read as the reverse complement.
CGAGAATTTGCTATCTCGCTATGCACAACTCTGCCCATAAGGCTCACGATTTCGATCCTTGTAATAGTTGACGAGGATGCAATCCTCAACTCTCCATTGCTGGGATTGGGATAGATCAATATGTCAAAATTAATTTTGCTGATTTGCACGTTGGTTAACGGATTGAACGTTGCATGGATGGTTTGATTGGAAGTAACGTTTGTAAATTCATAAACTGCAATTCCATTTTCGTCAATATCCACATCATCCAATACGCTATTACCATTAACAAGTATATCCTCAATAGCATAATCACCATCTGGAGTAATGGTAAAAGATTGATTGTCGCCTTCGTAAACGCTAATGTTCCCAAAAGGAACTATTGTGCCGTGCGAACCTGAAGTTGAGATAATCGTGTATGCCGTTAACGATACACCATCAACGCTGAAGTTGTTGAATGTAACCCTGTTGCCTTCATCCACCGCCATATCATCGCCATCAAAACGAATACGGATTTTTAAATGTGGATTGTTGGATATTTCATCAATTTCGGAGAAATCAATTTCAAAAAGTTGATATTCGGATTGGAGAGGAAAGGTAGTGGTTTCCAATCCGGTGTTAACCCATTGTGGTTCGTCCATTGAAATGGAGTAATCAACAATAAGATCATCCGCAGCTCCTTCGTCCTTGGCTGCAAATCTGAATACAATATCTTCGAAACCTTTGGTGGATGCATGGAATATCATGGTGTTTTCTCCTCCGTCACCGATGAATGGTTGCTTAATCTGGATGCCACGCATATTGGCATTTTCAAAAGTTACATTGCTATTGCCTTCGGGTCTGTAGTTGATGTTGGTTGGGCTATTACGTCTTTCCATGGATGCTTTTCGCCAGTTGGGGTCACCCTCGGTGAAGGGGTATCCGGCCAAAGCCGAATGGTACTCAATATATGATCCATTCAGAAGGCTAAAGGTAGCATTAATGGTTTCAAGAGGTGTATCGTTTGGGAGGCTGGTACCAAAGAACCAGTAATGGATTAATTGCGGATCATCCGATTTTATGAAGTGTGCAGTTAGCTCAATATCTGATGTGGGGTTAATGCTAATAAGTGTGTTTGTAGAGCTGGATGCCCCTTCCCAGTGGCTGAACTGATATCCGGGTGAGGGAATAGCCTCCAGTTCTATTGGGATTCCTTTAAAGTAGTAGCCAACCCAAGGGTATGGATGATTTGTTACACCCATTGTGCTGGATTTGATGTCTATGGAATTGATGCGGATATGTCCATAAATGTCGTTGGAAACGTTGAGGGTAACCCAGGCTTCGTCTGTAAGCCCAAATTTTTGCTGTAAGTGTTCGTGCTGGTAGCTGGGGCGTAGCTGGGCAAATGATCTCATTACATCAACATTATCGTGCCATTCGCTCATGGATGGAGGTCTGCGCCAGCGATTGATATGCTCCTGCATCTCAGGCTCAAGCAGTCCACTTATGGAATCGATAAGGGAGATCACATGCTCGCTGCTGAAGGTTGTGTTGAGCAAATCGCAGTAGCGATTGATGAATTGGTATTTAAAGGTTTGATTGGTAAGCAGGCGGCGAAGCATAAAGGTTGACCATGGTGGATTCGGCCAGCCGGGCCCATTTTCTTCGGTTGCCATTGCTAGTGTGTTATGTGCGGGACCCTCATCAACACCGGGAACGTAGAAAAAGGGGAGTCCAAAGCCAAAATCGGTATCAAGGATCATCCATCTCCATCGGCCATCTTTTCCCGCGGGGGCATTGGGATCGTATCCTTCTCGTATATATCTCCAGTAGAGCGAGTTATTGCCCGGCCAATCGGTATTCATGGAAAAGATATGCGTAAGCTGAAAATCGATGAAACTCTCCACATCAATCCTGGTTTTTATCGCTTCGAAATGGGCGTTCTGCGAAATATCGTTGGATTCAAGGTAGTTAAGCATGCTGTTGTAGTGGGCTACTCCTGCCGGATCCCCAAACTTGAACTGTGAATTGTTCTCCATTATTGTCATCTCGTCCTCCTCAATACCGTAGTGGGAGTATATGTAGTGCTCATCGTAACGATCCCGAACATTGTGTATCCCCCAGTATTCACCATTGATGAAAACTATCGAGGGACGATAGTATTGCGTTTCAACGTGTAGATCCTTTGCAAGGTATTGAATGAATGCATCGCGGAAAACAGCCCAGTCCCAATCGTTACCCGAATTGCGGAGAATAAACCGTTTAAACATATCTACCTGCTTATCGGGAAAAAGCTGATAGTTCATCCAGCTATTGCCATACTCTGCACGTGAGCAAACCCTTATGGATTTGCGTGGACGGCTACGGGTAGTATTGCCATGTAACCTGATAACTACATCCTCCTTGAATGCGAAGGAGCCATTCGTTTCGAAAAACGTTATGTTGGCAGGTCGTTCCCATTCAATACCATCCTGAAAGTAGTTGTTGTAGTTCCCGTGTACATAAATACCAATCTCATCATCGAAAAGGTTATCCCTGTGGGTAGATATGGAGAAGATGGGCAGCGAATAGCGATTGAATCCATCAGTGTCAATAAGATATGAGTATGATGAGACCCTACTTGGTGGAGCCTCCGGATGAAACGCCCTTGCCCTCAGTATATTTATCTTAAACACTTCACCTAGCGGTGGTTGCCATCCCTCGTAGTATGGTGGACCAGGATCATTATTATTGTTGGTTGGTATCATTGAAATGTCGTTGGGCTCACCTATTCGGCTGGATATGGAAACGGGACCTTCGTAGGGTGTAGAACTTTGGCTGGGTTCAGAGCCATCGAGTGTGTAGTAGATCTGTGTCCCCTCATCAAGGCTGGATATCGCAACTTCAATGGTATTAAGGTAAATGCCATCGGGGTGTGAGAGTTGAAGCGGAGAGAGCAGAAAGCCGTAACCGGGTCCAATGTTGGCAGCTCCGGGAGTTGCTGAGGTAAAGTACCTCCATTCGCCTGTGCCGTTGGGATATTTTCCGTAGGAATAATCGGTGGGGATACTGGTGGGAGTAAGTTCATCTATCAGCGTACCACCCGGTTCGGTGAGGATGATCTCTTCGCCATCAGCCCCAATGCTAAAATTGGTGTGAAGAGGAAAGGCTGGGTCAATTCTGTTCTTTCCCGATGTCCATACCAGCAGGTATTGTCCGGGTTCAATGGTAATATTGGGAAAGACCCATTTAAATGGATTTCCATAATTATCCGAGAGCCCATAGCCCTCTAAATTAATGGCGTTTCCGCCAAAGTTGTGTAGCTCCACCCAGTCCTCAAAATCACCATCCTCATCGGCAATGGTAGTGGCATTGGAAGCCATCACCTCGTTTATGGCTATGCTTTGAGGTAAAGTTATTAAAGGGAGAAGTAGTAAAGCAATGGTATTTGTTAATATCTTTATTCTCATTGTTATATTTAAAAGGAATTAGAAATGATTGGTCAATTATAAACGGAGTAATTAATAAAAGTACACCAAGCAAAGTTACCCAAAATAATGATACTTCTAAAAATGCATAATTATTACTTTTCAATAAAATCCTTAGTTTTGCTGAACAATACCATCGATTCAAATTTAATGATTAAGATAAAATAATTGATTTGCGATATTTTGCACATATTTCTTTCAACGGTATAAACTATAGGGGTTGGCAGCGACAAGTCAGGGTTATAACCATTCAGCAGGTAATCGAGGAGGCAATGAGCAAATTGCTCAAATCCAAAATCACCTGCATAGGATGCGGACGTACCGATGCTAGCGTTCATGCCAGGCAGTTCTTTTTCCATTTCGATTTTGACAAAGCTTGGAATTTTAACCTTAACCAAAGGCTTAACAAAGCGCTCCCCGATGATATTGCTGTTTTCGATATAATTCCGGTTGAAGACTTTCCCCACGCCCAATTCGATGCCATTGAACGCACCTACGAGTACTATATCCATACCAGCAAGGATCCCTTCCTGAATGGCTTCAGCGCACTTTACGAGCATAAGAATCTTAATTTTCAGGAGATGGTAAGGGCAGCAAACCTTATTACAAGTTATACCGATTATTCCCAGTTTTGTAAAACTCCCGAGCGAAATGATAGCAATTTTTGTGAAGTGAAAAGTACTAAACTTTTTGTAAACCAACAGGGCGACAGGATAAGGTTCCAGATATCGGCAAATCGGTTTACTAAGGGGATGATCAGGGTAATTGTTCACAGATTGCTGGAAGTTGGAAATGGTTCACTAACCGTAAAAGAGTTTGAAGATATCCTTAAAGGGCTATATAAACCAAAAGAAATTACCATTGCTTACCCTCAAGGACTTTACCTTATTAAGGTAAAGTATCCATTTTTAGATTTGCCAACATGTCCCGATTTTTTTGGGTCAGCAATAAACCATAACATGTACTGGGTAGATGTTTCTAATTCAAATGATTAATATGCTTTTTCTTATCATTTCGCTACTTATAAGTTCGTCTGTACTACTACCAGTCGACTATGGCGATCGTAAGGATATATCAAGAGTACAGCTAACTGAAATTGGAGAGTTTGGATTAATGCGTAAGGCCAGGGTAGGGATTCCTGCCCATTTTCACACCGGTATCGACATTAAACGGCCAGGCAATAACTACCATGACGAACCTATTTTCCCAATTGCCCCGGGAAGAGTTATCAGCAAGCGAACCGATGGACCCTACGCTCAACTGATAATAGAACATAATGTAAATGGGTTTTTTTCTGGTCGCTTTACGAGCATATTGCAGGAATTACGGTTAGCGTTGGAGATAACGTGTCACCACGAAAGCCCATTGCGCGTTTTATGAGCAGAGATGAGCTAAACCAGTTCGGATGGCAGTTCGATCATTTTCACCTTGAAATACTGAAAATGCCACCAATGAAACTACAACCCGAAGTACTGCAACCCGAACGATTATTCAATTCATACTCTCTTGTTTGCTATACGCCTCAGGATTTGGAAAAATACTATTACGATCCATTGGAATTTCTTAAATCATATCTATAGCACAAAAATTTTTTAAAATTTTTGGTGGAATAAAAATATATATATAACTTTGCGTTTCAAAGTTCTTTAACTTTTTATTATGATTACTCAAAACGAACACCTTGACGATCTAAAAGAGATCAGAACTATTATGGAACGCTCATCGCGGTTTATCTCGCTGAGCGGATTGACGGGCGTTTTTGCCGGTACTCTGGCTCTGCTTGGGGCACTTTCGGTTTACCTGTATCAGCAGGACTACTTTTTGGGAAGATACTTTAACAGAGGAATTTTTGATAGAAGTCAGTTACTATCTGCTGCTGAGTTCAGAAGTCTTGTAGTTTTTCTTTTATTAGTTGCATTTATTGTGCTGGTTTTAGCACTGGGTTTTGGCATCCTTTTTACCACCCGCAATGCAAGGCGAAAAGGTTTGCCAATTTGGGATTCAACGGCAAAACGAATGCTCATTAACCTATTTATTCCTCTGGTGGCAGGGGGAATCTTTTGCCTGGCACTTTTGTATCATCACCATATTTATCTTGTTGCCCCGGCAACATTGGTTTTTTACGGACTTGCATTGATTAATGCCAGCAAGTATACATTGAACGAAATTCGTTATCTGGGTATTACTGAAGTAATACTGGGACTAATATCAATTTTTTTCGCAGGTTACAGCTTGATTTTTTGGGCTGTGGGATTTGGAATTCTGCACATTGTTTACGGAACAACCATGTACTGGAAGAATGAAAGAGTTAATAGGTAATCTTAATAAAAATTTTGAGAGTCGGGTAAGGCTTGGGATTATGTCGGTGCTAATGGTAAACGACTGGGTTGACTTTAGCTCCCTGAAGGAGACCCTTAACGTTACCGATGGCAATCTGGCCAGTCATATGAAGGCACTTGAGGGGGAGGGTTACGTTGAGGTGAAGAAACAGTTTTTAGGTCGTAAACCAAACACCACTTACAGGGCAACCCTTGAGGGACGAAAAGCTTTTGAGGAACATTTGGCGGCACTTGAAAGTATTATAAGTTCCAATAAATAATTTTTTTATCTATATGCTTTGAAATACAAAGTACTTTATTTTATGTTTAACACTTTAAACTCTATTTAAATGGTACAGAAGAATCAATCATTCTTTGATAAGAATGCCGTAATGATCAAGGTTGTGGTGGTTGCATTTCTTGCTCTCGCCTTGCTGATTCCTACTTCAATGATAAGCTCTTTGGTTATGGAACGACAGGGACGTCTAAGGGAAGCTACCTTTGAAATTGGCTCGAAATGGGGTCTTGAGCAGAAGATCACGGGGCCAATCCTAACAGTTCCCTACTACGCATATTATAGGGAAAAAGAGGATAAGCAGGTTAGCAGAACGAAGCATTTTGCCCACTTTTTACCGGAGGATATTAAGGTAAACGGGGTACTGAATCCTGAGGTGAGGTATCGTGGCATATTTCAGGTGGCTGTTTACAATGCAGATCTTAACTTCTCAGGTTTTTTCAAAAACCTTGTTTTCTTTACCGAAGGCAAAAATATTGAAATTGATTGGGCAGGTGCTTTCATAACGATGGGAATAAGCGATTTAAGAGGCATCAGCGAATCGGTAACATTCAGCTTAAATGGTACAGAAAGTGGGTGCGAACCGGGCTCAAGGATAAGAAGTTTGGTTGAATCGGGGATCACCGTTGCAGTTCCACTGAATGAAGAATTGGAGGCCAAGGACATCAACTTTTCCTTCTCCATTTCGCTGAATGGATCGCAGGGAATAAGCTTTATACCTGTGGGAAAGGAGACCTCGGTTTCAATCACCTCTTCGTGGGATAGTCCCAGCTTTGTTGGAGCATTTCTGCCTGTCACCAGGGAAGTAACATCGGAAGGGTTTGAGGCCCGCTGGCGGGTTCTTGAGCTAAACCGCAACTTTCCGCAACAATGGACCGACGATAATGTGAGGATTGATAACTCAGCATTTGGAGTAAGCCTTATGTTACCTATGGATAAATATCAAATTACCGAACGATCGATGAAATATGCAGTGCTTTTTATTGCCCTAACCTTCATGGTGTTTTTCTTTGTGGAGATATTGCAAAAACTTAGGGTTCACCCCATTCAGTACGCTTTGGTTGGATTCGGGTTAGTGCTTTTTTACCTGCTGCTGCTCTCCCTTTCGGAACATTTGAATTTTAGCATGGCTTACATTTTGGCTAGTCTTGGAATAGTGGCAATGATAACCATTTACTCTGCAAGCATCTTTATAAACCTAAAATTAACCGTTATACTTTCGGTATTGATGATTGCTCTTTACGGATTCCTGTACATTTTACTTCAGCTTCAGGATTATGCGCTGCTTATGGGTAGTATAGGGCTGTTTATCATCCTGTCGGGTGTGATGTACCTGACACGCAAAGTAGACTGGTACTCAGTTGGAGTTGAGCAAAGTGATGAAATCACAGACTAGATAATTGAGAAATAGATTTGCTAAATCAGATCGCACGCATCGGCGGGCATCCAGTGCTTGTCCATACCATCCCATTTCACGTTGCAGCCAATGGGATTGGTTACTTTAAGGCTGATTTCCTTACCGGCCAGGTGCTCGTCGAGCGCGTTTTCCAGATCGTTAGTTGTAATTTTAGAAGCATCACGTGGGCTGTCTACAGCACGTCCGGTATAGACCAGTTTCCTTTTCCGGTCGAAAACGTAAAAGTGAGGGGTGCGTAAGGCACCATATTTCATGGCAATATCCTGCTTTTCATCGTAAAGGTAAAGCCATGGAAATTTAAACTCAACCATACGTTTTACCATATTCGTAAAGCTATCCTCCTCGTAGGTGTTTTTGCTGTTGGAGTTTATGCCAATAAACCTTACGCCCTTTGGGGCGTATTTTTCTACCGTTTTGCGGGTTACCTCATCCGATCCGATAACGTAGGGGCAGTGATTGCAGGTGAAGAAAATTACCAGCAATTCTTCCAGAAAATCCGAAAGTTGATATAAATTGCCATCGGTAGCGGGCAACCTGAAATCGGGTGCTGCTTGTCCAATTTGTAGTGTGAATGCCATAGCTTTTTTATTTGGATAACAACCGTAAGGGGGAATATGTTCAGAATTTTTGGGTTCGTGCCAGCAATCCTCCCGAAATAACCAATCCCAAAGCAGTAAGGTAGTATGGTAAGTGCAATGGTGGATAAAACTCACGGATCATCATAATTTGTATCGAAAGCCAGCCAGCAAGAATTAATCCTTGAGCCATAATAAAATATTGATAATACAACAACCTTTTAATGGTGATAAAAGCAATAAAAAGACTGAGTATGCCATTGGCAACAAGTAGGATAATGCCGGGAATGAGGTAGTTGCTGAAAGGAGAGTGCTGCAGGAAGGAGAGAGGCATCTGCATAAACTCACCGCTGGGATCATAGATCAGGCCTATCCCGCCCCATAGGGCGGACAAGCAGTTGAATATCAGAAGGGCGATGGAAATGTTTCTTAACCTTTTTTCTTTCATGGCAATATTTGTAATGTTAATATAATGAGGATATTAAAATAAATTGCGTTTTTAATTATTTATTGTCAAATCTAGTGAAATGGAACGTTATTTGATGAATATTGCGGTCGCAAAATCTATTATTTAATCACAAATTAACTAAAAAATGGAAGAGAAAGATAACGAAAAATGCGCAAAACGCGAGTATAAAGGAGCTGGACCATCGAGTGCAGTTTACGGATTAGGCTTTATTGGTGCTGCAATTTACTACATTTCCGTTGCCACCTCATTCTGGATTGGAGTTCTGGGATTTTTAAAGGCTATTGTTTGGCCGGTATTTCTGGTGTACGAAGCCCTGAAGGCCTTAGGGGCATAGGGTATTACAGGCATTTTATATCAACGAATTCTCAAGGGCAAACTTTACTAGTTCAGCCGTATTTTTTGTTTTGGTTTTTGCCTGTAAATGCTTGCGATGGGATATTACAGTGTGGACTGATATACTAAGTTTTTCAGCAATTTTTGTGGCGCTATAACCCTCAGCGAGCATCTGCAGTACGGCTTTCTCTCTGGAGGTTATATGGTTATTCTTAGAATACTTCTTTAACAGATCGTCAAAGTGAAACAGGTACTTTGTATCTCCAATCCATGAAATATTGTATCCATCGCCCTTTTTTGTATGGGTAACATCGTTGAAGTAAACAAGGGCATAAACTATATTCCCCTCCCTATCGGTTTTTAGGCAGGCGGTTTGGCGGTTAAGCTTAATGTAATGGCCATTCTTGTGTTTTATGCGAAAATCGATGATAAATAGCGATTGGAATGGGTTTGCCAGCAGTTCCTGTTTGTAATGTTTACAAAACGTAATGCTTCGCTTTGAGAACTCGTAAACAAACTCCATGTCATCGGGGTGGGTGAGCTCGTATATTTTACCAAAATCTTTGAATTCTTCGGGCGAATAGCCGGTTATCAGCTCTGCATTGGGATGAATATAAATGTTACTTGCTGTAACAAAGTCGTTAATGTAGAAGAACTGATTGGGAAGGACTATGGTGTTGTTAAGCTTATGCCAATCTATCAGCTGATCCTTATAGGTGTTTAGGTTAAGGTCGAATTCTAACTGGCGACTGAATTTTCGAAAATCTTCCGAAACGTCCTCTGGCTTTATCATATTCTTTTATGTTGAATTTGGTTAGTTGATGCTTTAGGTAAATTCCAAAAATTCAAGAAGCATGCTATTAAACCCGCTAGGGTTTTCAACCTGTGGGCAATGCCCAGCATTTTCAATAGATTGAATGCACCCTTTCCAAATAAAATCTTTTCCAATAAAATTAAAATAGTTGGGGTTTATAAGTTTATCGCCAACACCTTGGAATACTGCATAGGGAATTTTACCACTCTTAATTATGGACACCTCATCGGTTGTTTGACCTCCCATTAGGGCTTTTCCAATCTCAAGACGAACCATGGGGTCGGTATTTACAAGGTTTTCTATTATCATATCAGGTAATTCATTGCCATTGGCAATAAACTCGTTGGCAACAGTATTAATTTCGGTTGAGGTGAGATTGGGTTTAAAGATAAGGTTAAGTGCAGGGCTGGGTAAAAATGCCAGATCAAACCGTGGAGGCATGGTTAAGGGTGTTGTTCCAAAGGTTACCAGGCCTTTGGCCCTGGTTAGGTGTGGAAGGGCGTTTATTGCCATATGCCCACCCAACGAGTGACCAACAAGCACAGCATCCTCAGCACCAAGCCTATGGCAAAGCTCAACTAAAACCCCAACATAGCTTGCGGGAGTATAATCGGTTTCGGGATTTGATGAACGGGCCGATTTACCATGACCAGGTAGATCAAACGCAATTACTCGGTACCCATTTAAAGAGGGCGAGGATAGCTGCTGTGAAAATGTTAAAGCCGAGAGTGAATTACCATGAACACAAACAATGGGTGGGCCGTGTTCCCTATTCTGGTATACGGCAATTCTTAAACCCCCCACATCGATGCTACTGGGTGACATAAAGAAAGTTAAGGTGAACGAAAGTTATTAAATAGTTTTCATATTACAAACCATTCAATTAAAAAAATATCCCCCAATTGGGGGATTGAATTTGAGTTTTTGTTACACTAATTTTACTTAGGCAAATAATAACTTTTAAAAACTAATCCCTATGAGAACATCTATGCTTACAAGCACCTTTGCGCTCCTCCTGATTGGAATGAGTGTAAGCGCAACAGTAATAACCGTTAGTAACAACCCCAATAGCCCCGGACAATACGCGAGTTTGCAGGAGGCTATCGATGCTGCCAATCCTGCCGATACCCTTTATGTTAGCGGATCTAATTCGGATTATGGAGTGATTAACATAACCAAAAAGCTAACGCTGGTTGGTGCAGGATACCACCCCAATACCCAATTTGGTTATGGAACTTATATAGGCTCTTTAAGTTTTAATATTGAGTTTGATGGGGAATCTAACCCAGTAAGCAATCCCAGCGAATCAGTAATTATGGGTTTTATTTTTGGCTACCTAACCGTAGATGGAAATGAGATAAACGATATAACTATCGAAAGGAATTGGATTGCTTACTTTCAATTCACCACACATAGCTCTAAGAATTATAACAATTGGATTATTCGAAACAATATCATTGGTCAATTGTTGGAAGACAGATGGGATGGGGCGATACGCACCTCAAACTTCATCATAGCCAATAACATTTTGTTAAATGGTTTTTCAAATTTCAACAGCAATTCTCTGATCTTGATCAATAACCTATTGGCTCAAGATTTTGGTTTTTATCAGATATCCTACGCCATCATTTGCAACAATATTTTTTATGAGGTTAGCACAGGGGGCGAAAGTTATCAATGTAATTACTGCACATTTAACAACAACATCTCCTTTGGGGGGGGCTAACACAAGTTTTGATTATGCCAGCAATACAGGTGGTGGAAACCTTGAGAACGTAGACCCTCTGTTTGTTAGTGTAGCTTCATCAGTATTCGACTTCAGCTATGACTATCACCTTGAGGACTTATCACCGGGCAAGGAGGCTGGAACCGATGGTACCGATATTGGTATATACGGTGGCTCGTACGCCTTCCCCAGCGGGGGTGATGTTCCCTGGCAAACCAGCGCTATGCCAGCATTACCCCAGATCCTGAGAATGAATATACTGAACACTGTGCTGCCCGAAAATGGAACCCTGCAGGTACAGATTGAAGCAAAAAGTCAGCAGTAGTAATAACAATACCTGGTATAATGAAAGCAGTTAAGTATGCATACTTTGGGTTTCTGTGGTTACTGCTTCAAATAAGTAGCATGGTTATGGCACAGAACCTAACGCAAGCGGAGTACTTCTTCAACTCCGATCCGGGTGTGGGGAATGGCATTCCAATAGTAGTTGAAGCGGGTGATAACGTTGATTTTACGGTAAGTATTCCTGTTAGCGGCTTAGAATCGGGATTTCATTCATTATTCATCCGAATAATGAATGAGAATGGCAAGTGGAGCCTGTACGAGGGGCGTTCCTTTTACGTCCAACCAGAAATTGATAATCAGCCGACACCACAGCTAACCCAGGCCGAATATTTCTTCGATACCGACCCTGGTATTGGACTGGGAATGCCAATAACAATTACCCAGGGGATTGAAGTAAACTTCACGGCAGATATTCCAGTTAGCGGTTTAGAAAGTGGGTTTCACACCTTGTTCATCCGTATATTGAACGAGAACGGTAAATGGAGCCTGTACGAAGGGCGTAACTTTTATGTTCAACCAGTAGCTGACTTTGAACCAACCCCACAGCTAACTCAGGCGGAATACTTTTTCGATACCGACCCCGGTGTGGGAGAAGGAATTGCAATAGACATTACCCAAGAGGTTAACGTTAATTTCGTTGAGAATATTTCAGTGGATGGGCTGGCACCTGGTTTTCACACTCTGTTTGTAAGGTTTATTAACGAGAAGGGTATTTGGAGTTTGTACGAGGGTAGAACCTTCAATATCCAACCCTCAATAGAACTTGAACCTGCAACGCAGCTAACCCAAGCCGAATACTTCTTCGACACCGATCCTGGTTTTGGTCAGGGTACCGCAATTACCTTTGAACCTGACTCGGTTTTTGATCAGGAAAGTCTTATATTGACTTCTGAACTTCCGAATGGTTATCATACCCTATTTATCCGCTTCAAGAACGACAGGGGTGTTTGGGGTATGACCGAGTATGGCAATTTTTCCATTTGCGTTGATCCGGAACCAGACTTCTCATTCAACAATGTATGCTTAGGCGACGAGATCATCATCACCGATCTCTCAACCAACGTGTATGAGGATGCGATCTACGCATGGGATATTAACAATGATGGAACAATTGAGTACGATTCCCCTGAGGGGTTTAGCCATACCTTTTTAGAGGTAGGTTTGTACCCCATTTCTCTCACCATAACTAATAATGGTGGATGTACCAGTGCGATTGTGCTTTACGTAGAGGTATACCCATTACCCGAAGTGCCAACCATCGAAATTGTTAGCACTCCCCCCTTCTGCGATGGTAATCCGGTTGTACTCTCGGTTACTGATGAGTATAGCAGCTACCTATGGTCAACCGGCGAGGAAACCCAAAGCATTGCCGTTACCGTATCGGGCGAATATAGTGTATCCGTTACAAACGAGTATGGCTGTAGCATAACGTCTGAACCGGTTTCAGTTGAATTCAATCCAGTTTACCTCAATTCACTGAATGTTTCTATATGTCAGGGCGAAAGCTATATCTTAGGAACGCAAACGCTTACAGAAACTGGTGAGTACACAGAAGTATTCACTTCAACCCTGGGCTGCGACTCCACCGTGGTGCTCACCCTTACGGTTAATCCTGTTTACAACGAAGCCCTGAGCGCAAGCATCTGCCAAGGTGAAAGTTATACCTTAGGAACGCAAACGCTTACAGAATCAGGTGTTTACACAGAGGTTTTCAGCACTGTATTGGGTTGCGACTCCACCGTTGTGCTCACCCTGACTGTGGTTGAGGTCGATGTTTCGGTAACACTGTCTGAGGGTACCCTCACTGCCAACGCGACTAACGCCACCTACCAGTGGGTTGACTGTAACAACGACTACACGCCAATTCCGAGCGCCACAGAACAGTCCTTTACACCAAACCAGAGCGGTTCCTATGCCGTAGAGGTGACTCAGCAGGGTTGCACTGCCCTCTCGGAGTGCGTAAGCGTTACTGTGGGTGGTACGGAGGAGCAGGAGCATAACCCCGTAATACGGATCTACCCCAACCCCAACGATGGTAACTTTGTGGTAGAGCTGCAGAGGCCCATGCACCTATACATCTATAACCTGCTGGGGAGGGTGGTTTACAGCAAACCACTCGACGACGGAAAGCAAACCGTTAACCTTGAGTACTTACCCAGTGGGGTTTACATCGTCAAGGCGTATGGAGATAGCGGGGTTCAAACTACCCGCGTTTGCATAAACCGGTAGAGATTGAAACGCATTTATACCTGATTACCCAAGGGGTAGCCCCATTCATATGCATTTCGGGAGTTACCCCTTGAGTTTTTTTGGGTATCAGCATCTTCTCCAAAAATACCCCAATTGGGGGATTGTTCCCTAACCAGTGAAGTGTTAATTTTATACAAATAAACTAAAAGACTATGCCTCGATTCAGTTTGGTCTCATTAAAATCCTCAATACTTAATAGAATCTTGTTAGTCTGTTATATTCTCATAAGTGTATTTCCGTCCTACTCACAATGGTCGAGGGTTTACCAAGGCAATAAAATGAAGGTTTTTAAGGGTAGCAATATGCTTTTACCCTCGAATTTAATGGTTGACTACTCCCTACTGATAGACACATGCTATGGAATGGTAGAAAAGGGAAAGTGTCTCGATTCTAAAAAGAAACCCCTCTTGCGGTATGAGTCGGTAGTAGATTTAAAAAATATTATAAACGATGCAGTAAAATCAGAAAGAGTTGAGACGTGATATTCCTTTTGTTTTCTATTTTAATAATTATAATTAATCTTTTCTTCAAACCCCTGATTACCAGTATTCAGAATAAACTTCCACTTTTCGTTGGGGTTAGAGTTCCCTTATGGTGAGGTAGGTTCTCCTGTGGATATTTTCAGGCTTAGCCTTTAAGAATAGCTCCCATACACCATAGGTGTAGCCCAAATCTCCTCCTTTGGAGACTTTGGCAAATAGGGGTTAACATTGTAGGGTGTATGCTATATCGGAATTGTTTACTCAGAACTCTTCCAGATTCTGACAACCTACTTTGGGCATTAAATTGGATTCAAGCAGTATCACATTGTTGGCTGCAATAATTACTATTTTTGGGTGGGTTATGCATTTGTTTCTGAATTACTGTTCGGATATGCCTTAGCATTTGTTTTTAATTCACATTTTTTAAATATATTTAAATACAAAAAGAAACAAAGTCAATGCATTTAAAGTTGTAAGTTGGGAGATGCTTTGCAATTCGTTAGAAATCATATATCACTCATGGATTAAAGTAGAATAAATGAAACTAATATGGGAGTGTATAAAAATTTTAGTATTTTGGGAAAATGAAACATCCATGATAAATGCTTTAACACACACGACCATAACTATCATATAGATGTTCCATACCTGCCTTACCGGCAGACAGGTTTACCTTTAAATACAAAAAGATGATAGAAGAAATGTTAAATCTTGGATTATAACAGAGAGCATTGAAATACTCAGAAAACATACGCTATAGGTTGATGCAACTAACACTAGTAATGGTAACAATGGTGCTACTACTGGTTAGCTACGTGATAGGTTCGTTACACATAAAGCAGCAACAGAGCGAGAGACGATACAAGGTTATTACTGAGTTGACTACCATAGGAAATAGGCTCGAAGGGATTGTAAGGTCAACCTTTAACCTCACTCAGGGAATTGTTTATCTCATTAGCTATCAGGGCAACATCTCCATAATACAATTTGAGTCGCTTAGCCAAATGGCCATGGAGGATAATCGTTTTATCCGAAACATTGCAATTGCACCCAACAACACAATAGCCATGGTTTTTCCTTTTAAGGGTAACGAGAAGGCTCTTGGTTTAAATTATATGGAAAGCGAAGACCAATGGCCTTCTGTTAAAAGAGCAATTACAAGTCAGGCTCCGGTACTTGCAGGGCCTGTTAACCTTGTTCAAGGTGGTATTGGGTTAATCAACAGGTTTCCGGTTTACATTTCGACAAGTACAGATACCACAAAAAACTACTGGGGAATTGTTTCCGTTGTTGCGTATTATGATTCAATGCTCTACGATGCAGGAATATTTTCATCTAAGAGTTTAAGAATTGCCTTGCAGGGTCACGACGGAATGGGGGCTGAGGGAAATGTTATTGCAGGTGACACGCTGATTTTAGAACAGAATCCGGTGATTGTAGATATTGTTGTACCGGGTGGAAACTGGCGATTAGTTGCAATCCCCGCTTCGGGTTGGGGCAGCAACTCGGTTTTTGATTCTGGATACTTTATCATTAGTATGGTGCTCACTTTTTTGGTTGCTATTTTTCTTGCCATACTATTACAGATAAATCAGAGTATTCGAGCAAAAAATTTACTCTTGGCTCAGGAGATAAACGAGCGAAAAAGGGTTGAAGTGGAGCTAAAAAAAGCAAAAGATAATGCTGAAGAGGCCAACCGAGTAAAAACCGTTTTTCTGGCAAATATGTCACATGAAATAAGAACACCTATGAATGCCATTCAAGGATTTACAGATCTTATACTCAAGGGAATTGTAAGTAATAAATCCACAATGGATTACATTGAAATTATAAACAATAGTTCTCGGCGATTACTTTCAGTTATTAATGACATTATTGATGTTTCCATTATTGAGGCTGGGCAGATGAATATTATTAATGAATCGGTTAGTCTTAACGAGCTGTTAAAGAATATATATCTACTTAACAAAAAAAATGCTAAGGATAAAGGAATTGATCTACAAGTCAATTTTGGTTTTCCTGATAGCGATGATTTGATTACTATTGATGGGCATCGTCTATCCCAGGTGATCAATAATTTGGTGACCAATGCTATAAAGTTTACAGCTATTGGTTCAGTTGAGTTTGGTTATATAGTTGAAGATAATACCCTGAATTTTTTTGTTAGAGATACTGGTGTTGGCATACCAGAGCATTATCAAAAGGTTATTTTCGAGAGATTCAGGCAAGCCGATGAGCGTTTTTCAAGGGATTATGGTGGAGTAGGCCTTGGTCTTTCAATCTGTAAATCTATCATTGAGTTAATGAATGGTAAGATATGGTTTGAAACAAAGGAGAATGTAGGCACTACTTTCTTTTTCGAGTTGCCTTTTTTCAAGGAGAAGAGGGCTATGTCTACTCTTGATTATAAAGAGGAGCAAATTTGCGATTTGCAGGGTAAAATAATTTTGATCGCTGAGGACGATGATTATAACTATATATTTCTGAATGAACTTATTAAGAAAACTAAAGCATCTGTTTTAAGAGCATGTAATGGTAAAGAAGTTATAGAACTTTTGGAAGAGAATTCAGAAATTGATCTTATACTAATGGATATTAAGATGCCAGTTATGAATGGTTATGAAGCAATAGCCTATATTCGAAAGAGAGATATCAGAATTCCTATAATAGCCCAAACAGCTTACGCCATGGATGAAGAGAAACAGTTGGCTATAAATGCTGGTTGTAACCACTACATCACTAAGCCCATTGATCAAAAGGATTTCTATAGTGTTCTTCAATCTGTTTTTTCATAGGGTTTGACTTTTTTTACGAATGCACTCGTGAGTTTGAGGATTCAATTCCGACTTATTCCTTCTTTACTCCCCTAAACCCTCGTTACCCAGATCGAGAACGAATTTCCACTTACCATTGGGTTGGCGCTGCCATACAGTGGCGTAGGTTCCTCGCTGAATCTTTTCGGGGTGTGATTTGATGTAAAACTGCCAGTATCCGTATGTATATCCCAATTCTCCCGATTGTGCAACCCGGGCGAACTTTGGCTCCCACGTAAGTACAAAAGCAGTATCGGCTTTGCCATCATAATGCTCAATTAGTTTTTCGTGGCCTATAATAGGGTACATGTTGGGTTTAATGAGAACAACATCGGGTGCAGCGTATTCAGTAAATGCTGCAATTTGTCCGTGGGCAACTGAATAGTCGGAGAATTCTTTGTCGGTATTTATAATTTCATCTTGCCACTTGAGGTTTTTGTCATTGTTGCAGGATGCTGCCAAAATACTGCAAAAAATAATAATGATAGATTTGATTTTCATGGGTTTTGTTAGGTTTGTTTCAGTATGACCGTTTAGGAAAAGAAAACCCTATTCAATTTTTTTAAAAAACTTGATACGGTTACTTACTATTAACAAGAACCTTTGCCTCAGTGGTTGCAGGAATTTTTATTCTGGATAATATCCATGCCAGGATCAGCCCGCTAACCATTTGCCAGATGCCCCACCAGGCAGCCATAAATGCCATCCCTCCATTCCCGTTAAACAGTTTGGGGTTGAAAATGAGAATTAGCGCTAATCCTGAGTTTTGTATACCTGTTTCAATACTTAGCGTTCGTCTATCGGCTCTGGGAACCCTGCCAATAGTCCCTACCAAATATCCCGAAAATAGAGTCTGGGCGTTGAGCATCAAAACTAGGATAGCAATGGCAAGGAATGATTTACCAAAGAAATCGAGATTGGCATACAATGCCCCAAAGATAAAGCTCAAGTAAAGCACTATCGAAGCTATTTTGATGTGTTTGAGGTATTTCTTTGTAAACTCAGGGAATCGGTTTCCTACCCACATTCCTAAAATTAAGGGTATGCCTAGAAGGATAAAAACTGTTTGGGCCATCTGCCAAAAGTCAATCTCAATAGGTATATTGAGGTGCAGTGCCCTTTCGGAATACTTAACGTAGAGACTTCCCCAAAGGGCATAGTTCAGCGGTGTAAGAAGAGTTGCCGAAAGGGTGGCTATGGCGGTAAGGCTCACCGATAGGGCAACGTTGGCCTTTGCCAGCGATGATATAAAGTTTGAAATATTACCCCCGGGACATGCGGCAATGAGTATCATTCCCATAGCAACGGATGCAGGTGGGTTTAACATGATAACAAGTATGAAGGTTAACATGGGTAGTATGATAAACTGCGACCCAACCCCAAGCATTGCCGATTTGGGATAGTTAAGAATGTCCTTGAAATTTTTTAGTTTAATTTCCAGGGCAACGCCAAACATTATGGCAGCCAGAGTAATATTCATGTAAAGAAGCCCACCCTCACTAAAATTGAGCCTTACGGAGTCGATACCTTTCAGAAGTTCGTACATATGTTCAATTTTTAATTGGATGTAAATGTAGAAAAAATATTGATAAACAATCTTTCAATTTCTCACTCAAAGTTTGTTTATCAATAGTAAGATATTTAGACGAATGCTAAGTTGTGATTTATATAGGTGCTCTCATGATCAGTATCGCAATTGGTAAAGAAAGTAAAATCCAAATCAGATTTAAAATAATTCCGACACTGTATTTAATACCCATAATCTTTTTCAAACAAATTATTGTGAGCCAAATAGCCCAGCAGTCGAACAATAAATGGGAGAAGCCCAGTAAAACAAAGTTTTCACTTCCAATAAAAATCCAAAGCCAATCCCATACCACCAGTGAAGATCCTACAACCAACGATACTATACCAAAGATATTGAGAATATGATCGAATCTGTATTTTCCTTTGATTGTAATGAGTAAGTAAATTACTCCCGATAGAAATAGCCACATTACAATAAAAACATAGGGAGTAACAATGGTTAAAAAAAGGAAGTAATTTTCTGTGTCGATTATACTAAGCCAACTTTCCATTGAGGGTTGTTTACCAGTAATATGGAGCGGGAGAAAAAGTAAAATTGAGTTTAATAGGCTGCGAATTAAAACGGCTTGAAAACCAACTTTTGGATTAGTCTCTTCCTTAATGGTTTCAATCATTTTTGCAGGATCAAAGAAACCATACAACCATAATCTAAATATTTTCATAGCAATTATTCTTTAGAGCACTACAAGCACTTAAGATTTGCGAAATGAAAGATTAAAATTATTTTGCTGATAATAATTTTAGTTGATATGATTTTAGATCTTATGCTATCTGTTGTTCAACTAATCAATGATTTGAGATGTATTTATACCCTAAATAGGAACTTTAAACTCGACAGTTGTACCCTGCCCTTTTTGACTTGATATTTTGATAATTCCTCCAATTAATTCAATGTGTTTTTTTACAATGGCTAGCCCAATTCCTGCTCCATCTCTAAGGTTTAAGTAAGGTTGATTGAATTTTGTAAATTTTTCGAAAACCATGTCGAGGTGTTCAGGTAATATGCCATCGCCAGTATCTCTAACATAAAAATTCAAACTGTTATTTACCTGATCTACACCAAATACAATTTCACCCTTCTGTGTGAATTTTATGGCATTATCAATTAGCTCATCGATTATTACCTGAATGCTTTTAGCTGGTATAAGTAATTGTTTGTTTTTCAAAGAATCGTCTATTGTGTATTCAATCTCAACCAATAAATTGCTTTCCTTTATTTTTCTGGTATAATTTTCTTTGAAACATTTAAAAAGTTCATCGATGTTTGATGCTTCAGGAACTATTTTCTCATCATAGTTTTCGAGTTGAACCATAAAAGAAATTTTTTCGAAGATGTTCAGCAGCTGAAGGGTGCTTTTATAAATACTATCTAGAATTTCATTTCTTTCGTTTTCGTTATATGCTTTGTTAAGAAGTAATTCAGAAAAACCTACAACAGCATTCATAGGAGTTCTAACCTCATGCGAAAGGTTGGACAGAAAGGCTGTTTTTAACTTATCAGATCTTTCTGCAACCTCTTTTGCCAACTTCAGCTCTTTTGTACGGTTTTCTACTAATCCTTCCAGTTTTCTATTGATTCTGATTTTCGTGCGAAGAGCAATAAAGGTCAGTACAATAATCAATATACTGAGTATGAGAAGAATAAATATGCCAATCTGAATAGTTCTTTGGGCCCTTATTTTTTCGCTCTGTATACTATTGATAATTTTTAGCAACTCCAGATCTTTAATTTTTTCATTGGTCTCGGCTATGGTTTTTAGTTGTTCGTAATCCTTTTTCCTATCCGTTATTTGAATGCTATCTCTAATTTGATTGTACTTAACAAAAAAATCTATAGCTTTTTTGTACTCATGTTTAGCAATGTAAATTTCTGCGTTGATTTTAATATATTCCAGAAGTAGAGTAGAAGAACTAAATGAGTTTATTAATGTTTTTGCCTTCTCAAGGTATTTTTCTGCTTCACTAAACTTTCCCAATTTTGCGTTCATAAGAGCGATACTGTTATATAGTCCAGCAGCATCGAACATAATATCCAATTCTTCATAAATATTTAGGGCAATCATAAAATGGGTCAGAGCTAAGCTGTAGTTTTCTTGATTCATGAAAACGTATCCTACGTTTCTTATATTAGAAGCTAATGTTTGTTGTTGATTAATAGCCCTATTGATAATAATTGATTTACTAAACCATGTCAAAGCGCTATCGTACTGATGCATGAGGTTATATGCTGTTCCTATGTTGTCGTATATCTTTGCCAATAGATCTTGTTTGCCAAGTGGTTCTATCAAATCCTGCGATTTTTTGAAAAAGTTTAAAGCATTTTCGTAAAGATTTTCGTTCAGAAAAACAAGCCCAATGTTGTTGTAATCGGTTGCGATGTAGATGGAATCGTTTAGTTTAAGACTAATTTGAAGAGATTGATAGTATAAATCCATGGCGCTATTGTAGTCGCCCAAAAAGTAGTAGGCAATGGCTTTCCGGTTGATGGAACGGGAAAGCCTAAAGGAATCGTTAATGGCATTCGACTTTTCAATGGCGATATCGCTATACTTCACGGTAAGTTCTGGATAATTTACTGCATTCTGAAAAACTACATCGTTTATAATATCCACCTTTGTTGTATCCGATAATGAACTTTCAATAACTTTGTTTAGTGAGTCGATAAACTGGTCTTGGGGATAAGCATTTTTAGGGATTAGGCTCCCGATAGAAAGGATAAAAACGCAAAAGAAAAAAAGGGAATTTTTCATTACTCATCGCTTTTTTCTTAGATACAATATTATAAAAAAAAACTTTGGAACGATTCTTTTTAATCACATTAATAGTTCCATTAATCAAATAGTAATTAAAAGTATTTAACATAAAAGCTACCAGTTTTTTTTGAAATCATTATCTTTTTGAAAAGGAATTTATGTTGTTTGGGTTTGTCCATGTTAATAATAAAAAGTGTTTATGAAAACAAAGAGCCCCCAAAACTTAGGGGCTCTTTATATAAATATTATAGGTTTAACTTGTTTACTCAATATTCTTCTCCATTCCTTTTACATCCTTAGTCATTTTCACTTTTTCTTCTAGTTCAATGACTGCCTGTTCGGCTTTCTCAATTTTTTCCTTTTGTTCTCTATACTGAGTTTGAGTTATTTTTTTCTCCTTAAACTCCTTTTCATTTTTTTCTCTTGCTTGGTTTATCTTTTCACGTGCCTCCATTGCTTTGATTTCGCCCTCGGTTAATGTTTCTTGCAGTTCTTTTTCACGGGTTTCCCTTTTCATTCTTGCCTCTTCGGCACGAGTTTGACCAAACTCTTTCCCGCTCATATCGCCTTTTTGTTTACCAAATGCTTTCCCTTTTTGTTCTTTTTCAAGGGCATCCTCCTCTTTAATCAGTTTTTTTTCCTCTTTCTCCAGGGCGATTCCTTCTTTTTCCAATTTTTTCTCCTCTTTTTTAAAATCTTTTTCCTCTTGGGTTGCCTTTTCCTGTAACTGTTTTTCTTCCTTTTCTAGTTTATTCTCTTCTTTTTGTAAAGTTTTCTCTTCCTTGGTCGTTTTTTCCTGTAGCTGTTTTTCTTTCTCTTGCATTTCTTTCTGAGGTTTGCTTTCCTGGAGAGTCATTTGACTTTCCTTCTTTTCTTTACCTTTTTCTTTGCCCTGCTGGGCAAAAGTATTCAGGTTAACAGAGGCAAAGAAAATAAACATGAGTGCTGCAAGTAGCACGTTTAATCTTTTAAATGTTTTCATGATTCTAAAATTTTAGAGTTCGTTTAATAGGCTATCTACCCTACTCATTGATTCTTGAAGTTCAATTTCAACCTTTTCGGTTTCTAGAGCTATTGAATCGTAAATGGCAACCTCTTTTTCAATGGCTGCCTGCTCCTCTTTGTTTGAAGAGCCAGCACATGCTGCAAAAAGGAAAGCAGCAAAGACAGATAAAATTAGTAGTCTCATAGTTTATGTTTTTTGGTTTGGTTTAAGAAAGATCGTTTAATAATTTTAAAGCTATCACTAACAAAGTTATGAATTAATCGAGAATTATCCTTTGAAATTTAAAAATTAACAGATACTAAGTGTGCAACATTGTTTGGGGCAACAGGTTATTTATTTTTGAAGAATGTAATAAATCTAATTAATGATTTTTTTTGATTATTCTTTGAATGTTGTTTAAATTGCAAAGAAAAGAGCCTATAATTAGTTTAATGTCTTTATACCATGAAAGATCAGAAAACATCAAATGATTTACTTTTAAGACGTATTGAGGAGTTGGAAAAAGAGAACCAACGGCTTACCTCATTAATTTCAGTTAACACAAAAGATAAGTTAGAAGGCTTTTTCAATATAGCTCTTGATTTGTTGTGTATTGCCGATAATGATGGAAATTTTATTAGGGTTAATAAGTCCTGGGAAAAAACATTAGGTTACCCTTCTGAGTATCTCGTAAAGCATAAATTTTTGGAATTTGTTCACCCTGACGACATGCAGATTACGCTCGAAGCCATGAAACGGCTGAGAGAAAAGGAGCAGGTTTTAAATTTTGTGAATAGGTATCGCTGCAAGGATGGCAGTTGGAAGTATATTGAATGGCGTTCGCTTACGGTGGGTGAACTAATTTATGCTGCAGCAAGAGATATAAGTGAGCGCATAGAGTTCGAAAATGCTTTGATGGCTAGCGAGGAGAGGTTTGCCTTGGTTATTGATGCCACCGAACTTGGTGTATGGGACTGGAATGTTGAAACCGATAACGTTTACTACTCACCTCAGTGGAAGAGGCAGGTTGGTTATGAGGACTATGAATTGAAGAATGATTTTAAAACATGGCAGGATTTGCTCCACACCGATGATTATGATAGAATGCATAAGGAAGTTTCTGATTATCTTGATAATCCAACTGAGTATTTTGTTGCAGAGTTCAGACTAAGGCATAAGAATGGGAATTATGTTTGGATTCACAATAAGGCATCGGCTAAAAAGGATGGCAATGGAAGAGTTGTTCGTTTTTTTGGTGCTCATTCTGACATAACAAATCGTAAAATAGCTGAAATCTTACTTAAGGAAAAGAATGAGCAGATAGAAGCTCAAAATGAGGAGTATAAACAGCTAAATGAAGAGTTATACTATGCTAAGGAAGCAATAGAAAAGAGCGAAAAAAAATTCCGAAATTTAGTCGAATCGGCATTTGATGGGATCTATCTTATCGAAGGAAGGAGTTTTACCTATGTAAACCCTCGCTTTACAGAGATCACGGAATATTCATATGAAGAAATCACCGATAAGGAGTTTAATTTTGAGAAACTGCTTACTCAAGGATCAAAGAAAATTGTTGAAGAACGCTATAATGCTCGAAAAAGAGGAGAAACAACACCTTCTCGCTACGAATTCCAAATTTTAACAAAAAATGGTGAGATCAAGGATGTGGAGGTAAGCACAGTTCAGATTGGAAAGGAAGGGGATGTGATAATAATGGGTATTATGAAGGACATTACCAATCGTCGTAATATGGAGAGAGAAATAGCCCATAGATCTCAACTACAGACAATACTCACTAACCTTGGAGCAAGTTTTATCAATATTCAACCGCAAAACATCGACCGAGAAATTAATGAAGCCCTTGCCGTAATGGGTAAATTTTCCCAGGTAGACAGGGCATACATTTTTTCATACAATTTTGAGAAGGATACAATGTCCAATACCTATGAGTGGTGTTCGGACGATACTAAACCCGAAATCGATAACCTTAAGGACTTGCCAAATAGCCTTGTGCCACAATGGGTTAATGCCCACAAACGTGGGGATGTAATACATATTCCCAGGGTAAATGAACTTCCTGATAATGATAATGTACGAGCAATTCTTGAAGAGCAAGGCGTAAAATCGGCAATAACGATACCGATGGTTTACCAAACGGAGTGTTTAGGTTTTGTTGGGTTCGATTCGGTAAAGAGTGAAAAGGATTGGAGAGAGTCGGAATTCTCTCTGCTCAAATTATTTGCAGATCTACTGGTTAATGTTCAAGTGAAAATACGATATCAGCAATCGTTGAAAATGGCTAAGGAAAAAGCAGAGGAGAGCGATCGCCTGAAATCTGCATTCCTGTCGAATATGAGTCACGAAATTCGAACACCCATGAACGCCATTTGTGGATTTTCTAATCTTCTGCTTAACAGATCCATCAACGATGATGAGAAGGAGGAGTTTGTGCAGATCATCAACGTAAACAGCCAGCAATTACTTAGCATCATAAACGATATAATCGATGTTTCCAAAATAGAGGCGGGTCAGGTAACAGTTGCCAATGCTGATTTCGCGTTGAATGATCTGCTCAAAGATATTCAGCTAATGTTTAGGCAAACCGTTAAACTTAAGGGTTTAGAATTGAAGGTAACCTTTGGATTACCAAACGAACAGAGTAAGATCATTTCAGATGAGCTGAAAATAAAACAAGTGCTAAGCAATCTGATTTATAATGCCATAAAATTTACCAAAAAAGGTTTTATCGATGTTGGCTATAGGTTGACAGAGGGTTTTATTGAATTGTATGTTAAGGATACTGGAATTGGTATAAATTCTGATCATTTTGATCGAATTTTTGAAAGGTTTCAGCAGGTCGAGAATGCTTCAACCGAAAGCAGAACAGGTACGGGCCTTGGACTTCCAATATGCAAAGCGTACATTGAATTGCTTGGTGGTAAGATATGGCTAACTTCAACTTTAGGAGAAGGGTCTACTTTTTTCTTTACAATTCCTTTTATTCCTTCTGAAACTCAAGTCTATCATATTGAAAGGCCAGAAAATGATGGATATAATTGGGTTAGCAAAAACATCCTAATTGCTGAAGATGATACCACCAACTATATGTACTTAAGGGAATTAGTTAGCCCCACAAGGGCAACGGTTTTTAGAGCCAAAAATGGGAAGGAAGTCATAGATGCTTGTACCAGTATGCATTTCGATTTAATCCTCATGGATATGAAGATGCCGATAATGGATGGATTTGAAGCCACAAAAATTCTTAGAAGTAAGGGAAATCAACTACCTATAATTGCCCAAACTGCTTATGCATTTTCTGAGGATAAGCAAAAAGCCATTGAAAGTGGTTGTAACGATTATATCTCAAAGCCAATCAGGCAGGTTGAACTGCTGTGGCTAATTGCTAAGTGGTTAGATTATAAGATGAAAAACTAACAGCTATTTGTTTTCAAGAATCTCCCTGGCAACTTTTAAGTTATTAGTGTTTAGGATGTTCTTACCTTCCGGTGTATATAGTTCTTCAATTCTATGAAAGTATGTTTTCTCAACTTTCCCCCGAACAACCTTCATGGTGCTGTTCACCATGCCGTTTTGCTCGGTGAAGGGTTCTTCAAGTATAGCGAATGTAGTTGGAAGCCAGCGATCGGGAAACAAATCGCCTAGTTCACCGCCTTCCTTAAATTTTGCAATATCGGATTGAATTAGTTGAATAACCTTTTGTTGAGATTCTGGTGATTGTAAATCAACATTTTGCTCGGTAAGCGATCTTTTGATTGCTTCTTTGGATGGAACGATAAGTGCAACGGTGTAAGGATTCTGGTTGTTATACAATATCACCTGATCGATAAGGTTTGATTGCTGAATTAGAGCTTCCTCAATGCCCTCGGGGCTATACTTTTCGCCATCGCTGGCAATGAGCAAACTTTTAAATCGACCTAAAACATAGAGGAATCCATCGTTATCCATGTAACCCATATCGCCGGTATGAAGCCAACCATCTATAATGGTTTCGCTGGTTGTCTTTTCGTTCTTCCAGTATCCCTGCATTACGTTCTCTCCTTTTATCACAACCTCACCTTTTTGACCTAAGGGTAACGAATTTCCATTTTCATCACAAATCTTAAGTTCTAGTGGCTTAACAAGGTACCCCGAGGATCCAAACTTGTGGCGGGCAAGTGAGTTTGAGCTGATAATGGGAGTAGCCTCAGAAAGCCCGTATCCCTGGAACATGGGAATACCGATGGCGTAGAAAAATCTCTGTAAGTCGATGTCGAGTAAGGCACCGCCACCAATGAAGAACTGCATATTACCCCCAAAAACCTGACGAATTTTTGAGAAAAGAATCTTATCGTAAATCCAGAGTAGAGGTTTATAGATAAATGTTAGTCCCTTACCTTTATTGAATCCTTCTTTGTTATATGCATATGAAAGAGAAATGGCGTGGTTAAAAAGTTTTTCGGTGAATGCACCTTTAGCTTTGATCCCTGCTTCAATATTTTTCTTGAAATTTTTAGCCAGTGCAGGAACACTCAGCATAATATGAGGCTTAAGCTCCTTAATGTTGATAGGGATATTCTTAAGCGTATCCATGGGTGTTTTTCCCAGCTGAACGGTTCCTAAACTTGCGCCCATGGCCATAAACGCGTAAATACCAGCAACATGGGCAAAGCAATGGTCTAGAGGGAGGATTACAAGTGTTTTGTAGTGGGGAGGAATTTCCATTAGCGTTAAAGCCTGCTCCACGTTGGCTGTGTAATTTCGATGCGAGAGAATTACTCCCTTGGGATCGGCGGTGGTTCCGGATGTGTAGCTAAACGTAGCATAATCGTTTGGTTTTACTGTCTTTGATGATTCAACAACCGAGTTAGGATTTTGGGACAGAAACTCTGAGCCCATCTTGAAAAGGTTGGAGATATGCATCTCGTTGCTTTCGTACTTTTCCTGCTCATCCAGAAAGATAATGTGCTTTACCAAAGGTAAACGATCTTTGATTCCATTGATTTTGTGAGCCTGAGATCCTGAAACAAAGATCATTGTTGACTCCGAATGCTCGATGCGGAAATGTAGATCGGGACCATCGAGCCTCATAGAGAGAGGAACATTTACTGCACCTGTGTATAGAATTGCCAACTCGCTGATGACCCAATACTTTCTATTCTCCGATAGGAGTGATATTTTATCGTTTTTCTTTACCCCGAGACTAATTATCCCAGCCGCTAAAGTGTAAACCTCTTGATGAGTTTCGGTGTAAGTAGTAGGGAGGAATGTGTCGTTCTTCTTTTCCCATAAAAACGGATTGTTGCCATATTTCTGAACACTATCTTCAAAAAGGTCGATTATTGTTTTCATAATGCTAAATGGATTATGTGGGAATGGACATTATAAATTATCAACATCAAATCTACAAAAAAAATGAATTAATTTTTTTTTGATCCTTTATTATCACGATAAATGTGAAACTATCTTTACATGTTTTTTTTAAAATGCATAATACCATAAAAAATATAAAGTTTATAAGCTGCAAAGGATGCCCCAGAGAATGTGGTGCAAATCGATTCGAAGAAAAACTTGGCTTTTGTAACACAGGAAATCTTCCTTTGGTTGCAAGCATTTTTCATCATAAAGGTGAGGAACCCATAATTTCAGGTGAAAAGGGAATATGTAATGTTTTCTTTGCTCATTGCAACTTATCATGTGTATACTGTCAGAATTTTCAGATTAGCCGGAACGATTCTTTTAACAAGAATTGGTTACAGGATTATGATGAAATTGTGAAAAGAGTAACTGCCATTCTCGATAATGGGGTAAGGCATGTTGGATTTGTATCACCATCTCATCAGGTTTTTCAAATGATTGAGATCATAAACCGGCTAAACAGTATTGGTTATTATCCTACAATAGTTTACAATACAAATTGCTACGAAAAACCTGAAATTATTCGATGGATTGCAAATTACATAGATGTTTATTTGCCTGATATTAAATACTTCTCCAATGAATTGGCAGAAGAATTTAGTGGGATCCATGATTATTTTGAAGTGGCAATTGCAGCACTCAAGGAAATGGTATGGCAGAAAGGAACTACTATTAGCCTGGGATTGGATGGTCTAATTGACTCCGGTGTAATAGTGAGACATCTGGTTTTACCAAACCAGTGGAAAGATAGCATGTTAATCGTCAATAAGTTGGAAGACATTTTTTCAAATAACTTATGCATATCACTTCTATCCCAGTACTATCCAACAGAAGTTTTGGGAAAAAATCATTGTTTGAAAACTTTTCTTAGAGAAGATGAATACCAGAAAGTAAAAGACTATTTAGAGAAACTAGGATTTTACAGAGCTTTCACCCAAAAAATGTCAAGTAATAAGTGCTATAGACCAGATTTTGAAAATAATTCACCTTTTTAAATGAAAAAAGATTAAGTTTTAATTTATTGGGAAATAGGCAAATAAGTTAAATTTTTGAAAAAAAATGGGTTGAAGCTCAAATATTTATGGGAAATCATTTTTGTTTGTGAAAAAAAATATAGAATTTTGATATAGAATTAAACATGCATATGTTATGAGAAAAGTACTCATTCTTACTTTGTTGCTAGCGTTTACCTTTTCGGGTTGTCAGTTTATCCGTGACAAGTTTGGCAAGGATAAGGCCGCAGATACCCTCGCCGTTTGGGAAGCTAAACAAGATAGCATTAAGAAAGCAGAAATGCTTAAAGTTAAAAAACTCGAAGAAGCACGCCGTGCACGCGAAAAGGCTATTCAGGATTCGCTTTCACGTATCCGTGAAATGGAGGCTCGCAATCGCTTCCATGTGATTATTGGTAGTTTTAAGGTTCCAGCCAATGCTGATGATTATCAGAAGCAAGTGCTGGCTTTTGGATTCCAAAATCCAAAGATTGTTGAATCACCAAATGGTTTTCGCATGGTGTCGGTAGGTGCTTTCGAAACCTACTCCAAGGCTGCCAATGAAATTCTTCGTATCAATAGAACAAAGGAAGAGCCCATTGAACTTTGGGTTTATGAAGCAAGGTAATAGAATTTTATTCGTAATTGGGAAAAGGATTTTTCTGAAATCCTTTTATTAATTTCTTGTTAGCAAGCAATAAATTAAAAAAAAGAGCTTCGTGCTCTTTTTTTGATTGCTCAATTTAATAATGATTCAAAGTTTATCGATTTTCTAA
>CAZDXY010000006.1:59615-61671 GCA_964509385.1 uncultured Rikenellaceae bacterium | reverse complement strand
AGCGGTGTGAACATACTCAGGATCCCAGTCAACGCCATCGGCTCTGCCCCAAATGGCGAGGTTTCGTCCAAATGCAGATAGTTTTACATTGCTAACAGGACCGGTAAATTTTGAAGGGATTGTGTAACCGATTCTGATTTCACGAAGCTTAATGTAATCGGTAGCAAATATATTCTGTGGACCTCTGGCTCTGGAATAGTGATCAGCAGCCCAGGTTTCAGCACCAATGTAAGTAGTATTGGCAATAGGATTAGCAACATCGTTACCCTCAGCGTCTGTGTAAACAACATTTCCATCAGAATCCAATCGGCCATATACGCCTGTGTTGAGAACTCCACCCCCACTTGCAACATCATCACGAATGTTCATTCCATTCTCATTGGTTTCAGCGGTTCTTTCTAAAATCCCAGAGTAAGTACCCCACATGTGGGTTAGCGAGAAAGCCTTTCCACCCTTCTGCATATCGACCTGTACCATCATATCCACTCCCTTGTATGAGAAAGTGTTAACAATACCAGCATTCCAGTCGGGAAGATAACTTCCAAGGCTTGTCATGGGACCATTAAGATAACGACCGGTATTAGTACCACCAGCTTGAATAATTCTATTTCCTTTATCATCGTAAACAAAATCGAAAGCACGTATTGTACCATACTTTTGCCCTTCTTCAGCATGAATCTCTGCTCCAAAAAGCGAAGTTAATCGATAGGTTTCAACGTCTGGCGCAAGTTCTACTATCATATTATCGTTCTTAGCATAGTTAAGAGTAATATCCCAGGTTAAACCATTCCAGTTTTTAAGTGGCGTTCCGGAAAGCAATACTTCAAAACCTTTGTTAACAACCAAACCTGCATTGATAAGTTGCCTTGTATAACCAGTTGTTGCAGAAGTGGCCACATCGATAATTTGATCTTCAGTTTCAGTATTATAGTATGTAAAGTCAAGACCAATTCTGTTTTGCAAGAACATCAGTTCTATACCAGCTTCGTATGAGTAACTTCTTTCAGGTCTTAGAGTTGGATTATTAAGAGTTCCTGGTAAAGAATAGTTGGGATTAGAACCAAAGTTTGAGTTAGAATTATATGCTATTGCAGTTCTGTAAGGATCTGTATCACCCCCTACTTCAGCATAGTTTAATCTAACCTTACCAAATGATAATATGTTATTACCCTTCAAGGCACCAAGTTCTGAGAAGATAAAACTTGTGGTAATGCTAGGGTAAGAATATTGGTTATTTCCTTCTCCCAGTGCAGAAGTCCAGTCAGTACGGAAGGTTGCATCAACATAGACCATACTTCGATAACCAAGAGTTAAGCTACCAAAGGTACTATTTACCCTTTTATTTTCCAGGTAATAGTATGGAACTGCAGTGACAACAGAGTTACTAAGATGATACCAGTTACTGAGAAGTAGTCCACCTTGAGTGTAACCACCCGTTCTGCTATATCCATATTCCATTCTATTGGCTCCCAACATAGCATTCAGTGTAATATCATCAGTAATATTCCTGTCAACTAAGAACATTCCTTCGTAGTTCATTTCTGTACGCACCCTTTGATTTATTGTATATCCTGATTCGGCTTGAGAACCAACTGCTACTCTGGTTTCTGCATTAAAATTATAATGATCCATATTGATTCTTGTACGGAACTTAAGCCAGCTAAATAGGTTCAGGGTAAAACCAATATTTCCATATACCCTATTACGTAAATCCTCAGGATAGTTTTCGAAATACGACCAGTATGGATTATCGGAGTATACAGGTGTAGGATTGCTCCACGAAGTTCTATTCCAAGTTCTTTGTGTTCCATCAGGGTTTTTATATTCACTCATCTCTTTGTAGTCGAGTTGATTCTGACCCCATTGGTTCATACGCATAACTGGGTTGTGATCTCCGTAACCATGCTCAGGGCGTCCTTTGCCCCAGGTACGTACATAGTTAAATGTTGTAAAAGCTTCAAGGTACTTACTAAATTTACCGGTACCATTAAAGTTCACAGCGTTCCTTGTAATATTATTATTAGGAGTGTAACCATCAATGGACATATTTGTGTAT
>CAZDXY010000006.1:7805-59593 GCA_964509385.1 uncultured Rikenellaceae bacterium | reverse complement strand
CTTAAATGATTATTATCAGGATATACCCATGGTTTAGGAACCAGGTAGTTTTTGGTATCCCATTCATCGAATGAGTTCCAAGCAAGTACTAAAAGATTTGGGTCATATTTTGGACCCCAACTTTCATCAAGCGCAAAATCAGGAATTCTATAAATAGTTCCATTAATCTCAGCAGTTGCAAATCCATCAAGTGAAGTAGCACCTGAAGCAATACTACCACCACCATAAACTTTCTGGTGAGCTGGACTATATGCAACATTTTCGAAGGTAACACCTGAGTTGAAAGTAACACCTAGACCTTTCTGTCCTTTTCCTTTTTTCGTTGTGATAAGAACTACCCCGTTCAATGCTCTCGATCCATAAAGTGCACTTGCTGCAGCACCTTTAAGCACAGAGATTGATTCAACATCGTCAGGGTTGATGTCCTGGGCCATGTTTCCAAAGTCAACACCACCAGCACCACGAGCAGCATCAGCTGAGTGATAGCTTGAGTTATCGATAGCTACCCCATCAACTATAAAAAGAGGACTGTTATTACCAGTAACAGAGGCAATACCACGGATGATGATGTTTGCCGAGCCACCAGTATTTCCACTGGAACCCGTAATTTGAACTCCCGCAATTTTACCGGTTAGTGAGTTCAATACGTTTGTTTGTCCAACCTGCTTGATGTCATCGCCTTGTACCTCCTGAATGGAGTATCCCAACGCTTTCTTTTCGCGTGAGATACCGAGTGCGGTAACCACAATTTCCTCCAGTGTAACAAATTCTGATTCAAGAACAACATCAATAACTGTTCTCCCAGCAATTTCCACCTCAGTGGTAGCAATACCAACGAATGAAAAAATAAGGGTTGTAGCTGTTTGCGGAACACCTAAGGAGTACTTCCCATCCGCATCGGTGGAAGTGCCAATAGTTGTTCCTTTAACTTGTACGGATGCTCCAGGAATGGGCATCCCATCCTCGGCACTGGTCACAGTACCGGTAATTTGCACAGTTTGCGCATGAAGGAAGTTAACTCCTACAAACGCAATCAATGCAAGGAATACGCATAGTCTTTTCATAGAATAAGATTTAGGATTTGTTAAATAGAGCTAATAACAAGTGCAAATTTATGAATCGATAAGTCAAATGCAAACGATTACAGGGAAAATTTTAGAATTCAATAAAAATTTAACAATAAAATTTTGGTTAAAAAATCATCAAATCTCAGCAAAGTATTTGTAATTTATTTTTAATCAATTTTATACATAATTTTTTTCAAAAAAATTAATTAAGGACTGCTAATAAAAAAAGCAGCGTAATTACGCTGCTTTTTTATATTAGATTTTCGAATATTATCCGCCAAAATCGTCAAATGCTATCATTTCATCAGGAACACCAAGATCGTATAGCATTTTGAACACAGCTTCGTTCATCATAGGAGGACCACAAAGGTAGTATTCAATATCTTCAGGTGCATCGTTGTTTGTTAAGTAGTTATCAAGAATTACTTGATGGATAAACCCAGTATAACCATCCCAATTATCTTCTGACTTTGGTTCAGAAAGAGCTATGTGGAAAGTAAAGTTAGGGAATTGCTTCTCAATAGCCCTAAAATGCTCCTCATAGAAAATTTCTCTTCTGGAACGAGCTCCATACCAGAAACTAGCTTTTCGTCCGGTTTTTAAAGTATTAAATAAATGGAAGATGTGCGAACGCATAGGAGCCATGCCAGCACCACCGCCAATAAACATCATCTCATTTTCGGTGTCTTTAATAAAGAACTCTCCGTATGGACCACTAATAAACACCTTGTCACCCGGTTTACGTGAAAAGATATAGCTTGAGCAAACGCCAGGATTTACCTTCATAAATGCATTTTTGGCTCTGTCCCATGGTGGGGTTGCAATTCGCACGTTGAGCATTATAATTTCATTTTCAGCGGGGTGGCTAGCCATTGAGTAAGCCCTATATGTTTCCTCTGTATTCTTCATCTTCAAATCCCACATCTTGAACTTGTCCCACTCATCACGAAATTCTTCCTCGACAAAGATATCCTTGGAAAAATCTACCTCAACTTTGGGAACATCGATTTGAATATAGCCTCCCGAACGGAATTTTAACTTTTCACCCTCAGGTAGCTTCACAACAAATTCTTTGATAAACGTAGCAACATTCCTATTCGAAACAACCTCGCACTCCCATTTCTTAATGCCCATTACCTCTTCGGGAACCTTAATTTTTATATCCTCGCGGATTTTTACCTGACAGCCAAGCCTCCATTGTTCCATCTGCTGACGACGGGTAAAGTATCCAACTTCTGTAGGAAGAATTGTTCCACCGCCCTCAATTACCTGACACTTGCACATGGCGCAGGTTCCACCTCCTCCGCAAGCTGAAGGAAGATAAATGCCATTGTTACTCAGTGTGGTAAGTACTGTGCTGCCTGGCTCAACCTTTATTTCCCTCTCATCGTTTATGGTAAGTGTAACTTCTCCCTGTGGGGTTAACTTCTTCTTTGCATATAGCAATAGAGCTACCAGTAAGCTTATAACAATGAGGAAAACAAGAATGGCCGAAAGGATAATTGAAAAGTTTGATGCTAAAAGTATCATATTGTTCGTATTTCAATTTTACAATTTTATTCCCATGAAGGTCATAAAGGCAATACCCATAAGCCCTGTGATGATAAAGGTTATACCCAAACCACGAAGTGGGGCAGGTACGTTGGAATATTTTAGTTTTTCTCTTATAGCAGCGATTCCAACAATAGCCAAGAACCAGCCAACACCAGAACCCAAACCAAAAACAGTTGCCTCAGTTAGATTTGCATATTCTCTTTCCTGCATAAACAGTGATCCTCCCAGAATTGCACAGTTAACGGCTATAAGTGGTAAAAATATTCCTAAAGAATTGTATAGGGCAGGTGAGAACTTTTCGATGATCATCTCCACCAGCTGAACCATAGAGGCAATAACTGCTATGAACATGATAAACGACAGAAAACTTAGATCCATATCGGCTAGGGCAGGACTAAGCCATGCAAGTGCTCCTGATGATAGTAGGTAATTGTTTATAAGGTAGTTAACAGGAACCGTAATGCCCAGCACGAAGATCACTGCTATTCCCAATCCGGTTGATGTCTTCACTGTTTTCGATACTGCCAGGTAAGAACACATACCCAGAAAGTATGCGAATATCATATTGTCAACAAATATTGACCTAACAAATATGCTTAGTAGATTTTCCATATAATTGATTTTTTCAATTTCATTTTTATAAACAGTTAGCCACTAAGGCCCTAGGACACAAAGGTTTCACGAAGAATTATCATAATACCATTCTTTTAATACCATTCTTTATTAAAGGCACATTGAAGTTAATTAGATAACCTAATCGTTTTCCTGTAAGTCTAAGATGACTTAATAGTTGAGCTTCCCAAACAGGGTTAACATTTTCAAGAGCTTTTAATTCGCAAATAACTAAGTCATTTACAAGTACATCTAATCTCAAGCCTTCTTCAAAAACAAACTCTTCAAAGACAATGGGAATGTCTAATTGTCTAGTAACATTATATCCGTTTTGAGATAATACATGGCAAAAGCATACCTCATAAACTTTCTCAAGCAAACCAGGACCAAGATACTTATGTACTTTATAAGCAGCTTCAACAATAGCCTTTCCTACAGTCTCTTCTTCGAGAGACAATGGTAAGAAAGGTTCTTTGTGATTCTTAGAGTCTTTGTGTCTTTGTGGCATTGTCTTTTAAAAAAACTATTCTTTTTCAATTAATTCTTTGGTTCTGCTTCGTTGAATCCAAATAATAATCCCCACAACTATCAGTGCCATTGGGGGCAAAATGAAAAGTCCATTATTCTCGTAAAAACCACCATTTTTAATGTAAAATGAGTATGGTATTATTCTGTAATCCCATAGAGTACCTGAACCTAACAATTCGCGGAAGAAGCCCACTATTACTAGAATTACACCATAACCAACTCCATTGCCAAGCCCATCAAGAGTCGAAGGCCAAGGTTTATTGCCCAGTGCAAAGGCTTCGAGTCGTCCCATGATGATGCAGTTGGTTATGATAAGTCCTACGAAAACCGAAAGTTGCTTACTTACATCGTAGGCAAATGCCTTAAGGATTTCATCGACTAGGATTACCAGTGATGCAATAATAACTAGCTGAACAATAATCCTTATTCGCGAGGGGATGGTATTTCTTAATAGCGATGTAACCACATTTGCAATTGTTAAAACAGCAATAACCGAGATAGCCATAACAACCGATGGCTCCAATTTGACAGTAACAGCTAAGGCAGAGCAGATGCCCAAAACAAGTACTGTTATGGGATTATTTCGGTTAATTGGGTCGGTTATAAGTTTTACATTTTTTGCCGAGAACAAAGGTTCACTTTCAATCTTCACGCTCATGGTTCAGTTCTTTTGATTTAATAAAAAAATTCTGGTAATTTTTGAGACAATCCTTAATCATATACTCAAGCCCTTGGCTTGTTATCGTTCCTCCCGAAACAGCATCAACGCCATGTATATCGTCTGGTTGAGCCCCACCCTTAACAACTAATATGGATACAAAATTACCGTCCTGAAATATCTGCTTACCCTTAAATTGAGATTGGAAATCGGTGGTTGCTATTTCGGCTCCTAGTCCCGGTGTTTCAGATTTGTGAGCAAATGATGCTCCGTAAATAGTGTTAAAATCATCGTTGAGTGAAATGTAACCCCAAATGGGACCCCAAAGACCTCTACCCAGCAATGGTAATATGTATTTAAGGGATTCATCGTCCATTTGTGCAACATAAACAGGTAGGTTTTGCTGAGAGGCAGTTTTCGAAAACTCTACCTTTAAATTAATGTCAAAGGGATTAATCCCTTCGACCATTTCGCCGTTGAGGTTTACAACGTATTGATCAACTATGACCTTGTTAAACTCATTTCCCACATATTCGTGTTTATTCCTTGCGGTGCCAACTTCCTTAGCGCTTCCAACTGATTTGAGGATATCAAGCCTTTTCTCCGTTTCAATGTTTTTCTGTTGAAAGGGTTTAAGGGCGGTTGAAGCTAACGACAGAAGCGCAGCAACCACAATTACCATTATGGAGGAGTAAACGAATATATATAAATTGCTCTGTTTGTTCATAGCCATTTTTTTTAGCTGGTTTGGGCAACCTTAACTGCACGTTTTTGACGTTTTTTAATATTTGCTTGTATAACGTAATGATCTATTAATGGGGCAAATGCATTCATTAAAAGTATTGATAGCATCATCCCTTCGGGGTAGGCAGGGTTAACAACTCTAACTAAAACGGCAAGAATCCCTATAAGAAAACCGTATATCCACTTTCCCCTTTCGGTTTGTGAAGCGGTAACAGGATCGGTAGCCATAAAAACTGCGCCAAAGGCAAAACCTCCCATAATAAGGTGTTGCCATGCCGGTATCTCCATAAATGGATTAACGGCAAAAGCGTTGAATATTAATCCCATTACTAGCCCCCCGGCAACTGTGGATGTTATTATCTTCCAACTACCTATTCCTGTGAATATAAGTATGATGGCTCCAAGAAGAATGGCAAGGGTTGAAGTCTCACCAATGGAACCTGGGATAATACCTAAAAACATGTCCCATGATGATGGAATTTTATCAATCTGGTATGCTGCAGCATGTGCCAGAGGTGTTGCACCCGAAAAACCATCCACTATCCCTTCTCCTTTGGTTAAGCCTGATACCCAAACATAATCTCCACTCATATGCGATGGATAGGCAAAGAAAAGGAATGCTCGGGCCAGAAGGGCAGGGTTAAATATGTTCATTCCGGTACCCCCAAAAACTTCCTTTCCAATAATAACAGTAAAAGCCGTTGCCAATGCAACCATCCATAGAGGAATATCAACAGGTACAATAAGCGGAATTAGCATTCCGGTAACTAAAAAACCCTCGTTAACCTCGTGCTTACGTATTTGGGCAAATGCAAATTCAATGCTTAGACCTACTATATATGAAACAATAATAATGGGAACTACTTTTACGACTCCATAGAGAAAAACACTCCAGAAATCAGTGGGTCCGTATGTGGCCAAAGCATTCTGATAGCCAACATTCCACATACCAAATAGCAGGGCGGGCATTAGTGCCATCATAACAATGATCATTGTGCGTTTCATATCTATGGCATCACGAATATGGCTCCCTTTATTTGTAACCTTGTTGGGTACGAAAAGAAAGGTTTCGAAGGCATCGAAAGTGGAATGGAACATTTCCAGCTTACCTCCCTTTTCGAAATGGGGCTTTATTTTATCGACAATGTTTCGCAGTGCTTTCATTATACGGTGTTTATGTTCATTTCAAATTAAACAATAGGTTATAACACAACATCTAACCCAACTCTTTGATCATCAAATCAATTCCTTCTCGAATAATTGATTGAACTTCAGTTTTCGATGTACAAACATACTCGCAAAGGGCAAAATCTTCCTCTGCCACTTCGTAGATTCCGAGGTTTTCCATTTTGTCGATATCCTTAGCAAGTATTGCTTTGATTAGATGAACCGGGAAAATGTCCATGGGTAGAACCTTCTCGTACTGTCCAGTTATCACATATGCTCTTTCGCCTCCGTTGAAGTTAGTATGAACTTTATATTTTTTCCAAGGTGCAAGCCACGAAAAGAATGAGTGCGACATGCTAAATTTTCCGAAACCAGGATTTGCCCATCCCATGAATTCGTAATGGTTCCCCTCTGGAATCACAGTTATCATATTGTCATAAAAACCAAGGAATCCATTTTCACTAATCTTGTTACCAGTAAGCACATTCCCGCTTATGAATCGAAGTTTATCCGGGGATTGGGCTAGATTGTCTTTGACTATATTTTTTATGGATGCACCAGTTTTTACTATAAAATATCTGGGTTTAAGCACTTCCGAACCAGCAAGGGCAATAACTTTTGTGGCATCGTAGATACCTTTTATAAATAATCGACCAATAATGATTATGTCTAAAGGATTAACCACCCAAACAATGTCACCCTTGTTTATGGGATCGATATGATGAATTTGAACTCCTACATTCCCTGCGGGATGTGGACCTGAAAATTTATTGATTTGTACACCTTTTGCTTTGCATATTACGTTGCTTGGGGGATAATCAGCGTTTACATTGAGGTGAATTATCCCATTGGTTAGTTTGGAAAGAGCATCTATACCTGTTTGAAATGCTTCAAACTCATCCTTTACTGAAAAATCAATATCTGGAGCTAAAGGAGCGGTATCAAATGTCGAAATATGAATTGCTTTGGGAGTATCTTTGGGATTAGCGACAATGGAATAGGGACGCTGCTTTAAAGTTGGCCATAGGCCACTTTTAAGTATTTTTTCGACAACCTCATCACGCGACAGGGATTTTGGGTCTGCTGTTCCAAAATCCTCATATTCCTGTTCCATATCGGGTGTGATAATGATCTCAAGAATTCTTCTTTGCTCGCCACGCTTAATTAAATGAACCTCTCCGCTGACAGGTGAAGTGAAGACAATCTCGGGATGGTATTTATCGAAGAAAATTGGTGAGCCTGCCTTAATTCTATCACCCTCTTTTACCGAAAGTTTAGGGGTAATATTTGGGAAATCAATAGGTTTTACTGCGTAGGCTTCTGCCTGTTCGGCACGGGTAAAAACCTTTTCAGCTTCGCCTTTTATGGGGATGTTCAAGCCTTTTCGAATCTTATATACATTTGGCATGATTATGGAATTATGTTATCTGAAAACAAAGTTAAAAAATAAATCATCTTGATCTTTAAAAAATAGCAAACGACAAATATAATATTCAACATGTTTTAATAGATTATTAAAACAAGAAAATTAATGATATTGCTTTGTTCAATTAATAATATTTCAGGTTATTTCATTGGATACCATTTAGAAAATTCAATGTATAACAATTCAAAAGGTTTAGTTTCGTTACATTTACAAAGAAAAAAATAAAATCAATGAATAGATCACAAATCGATTCAACACTTCAAATTTATGCTATTTTGCTTTTGTTTATTTGTTTTTCAACAAACAACATCAAAGCGCAAAAAAATGTTCAAACAAATGGTAGTAAAACAATAGAATTTAATAGATCATCTGATATAAAGACTATTAAGATACACAGACTGGGTTGGGAACTATCGGAACCTACCATTGAGTTGAACACAAATGATAAATTACTAGTTAGTTTTGATGATATCTCAGGGAATCCGGGAGCCTATTCGTACTCATTAATTCATTGTGACTCGGAGTGGAATCCCTCCCCAATTTTCATAAATGATTTTATGGATGGTTTTGAGGTAAACGAAGTAAAGGAATTCAGCTTTTCTTCAGGTACAATCATGGATTACATGCATTTTCGATTGGAAATTCCTAATCAGGATATACGACTAAAAATTTCAGGCAACTATCTGTTAAGAATTTTCAGCACATATAATCACGAGGAGGTTTTAATTCAAAAACGTTTTATTGTATTTGAATCCCTTCTGTCCATTATGGCTCAAATACGCCAACCATCAACAGGAGAATACCGTTTTAGTGGACAACAGCTAGATTTGAAAATAAATACATCAGGAATAAGGATTTCAGACCCTCATTCTGAAATAAAGACCATAGTTTGTCAGAACTACCTATTTCAGGGTTGTATT
The DNA here is from genome assembly GCA_964509385.1 of uncultured Rikenellaceae bacterium. Classification (GTDB taxonomy): domain Bacteria; phylum Bacteroidota; class Bacteroidia; order Bacteroidales; family Tenuifilaceae; genus MWFE01. The sequence continues at coordinate 50,917 of CAZDXY010000006.1, read as the reverse complement.
CAAGATATTAAGCCAACATATGTTAAAAATGGTGAGTTGGACTATTCGCATCCCGATGCCCTGATCTTTGAAGGAGTGAATGAGTTTAGGCTTTTCGATACCAGAAACCTAAGGCAGCAAGGACAAGGGGTACTTTCTATCGATTATCATGGGGGAATTTTTCAGGTTCTTCTAAAACCTGATGAAAGCAGAAGGAGACAAAAGTATTCTTACTACTCCGATTTGAATGGAAGGTATGTTGTTGGATTGGAGAGAAGCACTCAAAGTCATATTGAGGCCGATTACCTTTGGACATACTTCACGCTGAAAGCACCGTTAGAGTTGGATGAAGGTAAAAATGTATACTTGTTTGGTGAACTTACCGGTTGGCAACTAAGTCCCGATAACCGTTTAGAGTACAACTATCAGCGGAATGCTTATGAAACAAGGCTTTTGCTAAAGCAGGGTGCGTATAGCTATCGCTATGTGGTTGCAGATGCAAAAACCGGCGAGGTGGATGTAACCCACTTCGAGGGAAGCCATTTTGATACCGAGAATACATATATGGTACTTGTATATTACAAACCCTTAGGCACCAGGTACGAAAGGATTGTTGGATACCAAAGGATCAGTACGCAGAAATGATATTTTTTTTTATGATTAATGCTTAGCTCCTTATATTATCAACTCATATCCTTAAGTGCTTGCTGCGATCTGGTATGATCGGGATTAACTTTTAGCGCTGAGTTAAAATGTTTGCGAGCTAAGGATTTATTCCCTCTGTTTTTCTCAATCATTCCTAAATAGAAAAAAGCTTCCCCGATATTTTTGTCTGTCATGTCGGGATTTTCTCCAAGGTAGGAATATAGATACTTTATACCCAGTTCACCATGCTTTTCACCGCTAATCGATGCCATTCTTCCGGCGTTGAGCAGCAAATTTCGATTGGTTGGGAAACGTTCAATGGCTTTGCCATACACTTCCATGGCCTCATCGTACTTCGACTGCGACTGGTAAACCGAAGCCAGGGAGTAATAGAACTTAACGCTGTCGGGAGATATATTTAGCGCTTTTTTGTAGTTCGATTCGGCATCAGCATAATTCTCCTCTGAATGGGCTATCAATCCCAATGCCCTATACCCATCGGCACGGTTTATTTTCATCATATCATCGGCAACTTTCTTCGCTTTTTCTTTATCACCCCCCATTATTCTCGGAGCCCTTACGTAGAAAGCAATGAGCATAAGGGATGTATTCATATCCTTTGGGTTTAGCTTAACCGCTGTTTCCATGTGTGTTTTCAGCTTCGAGGCCAGGCTCGCTTGCTTTAGCATACTTGCTTTCGAAATCATCTGACCGTATAAATTAACCATGGCAACATGGTACTTTGCCACATTTGGATTCGAAGTGATGGCTTGTTTTATATACTCATCGGCTTTTTCATAATCTTCTTTTTGCATGGATATTAATCCCATGTAATACCTGCTTTCTGCATAATCATGGTTGCTCTTGCTGATTGCATTGAATGCAGAAAAAGCTTTTTCGTAATCCTTCGAATCGTAAAGTTTTTTTGCGTGAGCAATGCTTTGTGCCAGGATAAAATTGTTGCTGATAAGCAGCAAAAAAAGATATATAATGCGAATCGGTTTCATCATGAGAATGTTTTATTTAAAACATACTATCAGAATTAACGATAATAATGAAGGTTTGTTTTACTGGCTGGTTTTTGACAGCTTCTTCACGACAATATCCCTGTAACTCCTGCTAATAGGTATCTGTTTATCCCCTATTCTGATACTGTAATGAGTGAAAACGGAGATATTATTTGTGTTAACCATAAATGATCGATGAACCCTGACAATACAATCAAAATCTTTAAGTAGTTCTCCAATTGCATTTAGCCGCATGTAGCAAACAAGTTTACTTTGCTTTGAATGAACCCTTATGTAATCATCAAGGCTCTCGATGTAAAGAATATCATCAACGTTTACCCTAAAATTCTTCTTATCGGATTTGAGGATGATATAATTAAGGTGGCTAACATTAGTGTCCTGTTTTTCAATTTTTTTTCTGAACTCAATAAACTTATTGGTAGCCTTAAGGAAACGCTCAAAGGGTATTGGTTTTACAAGGTAATCCAGGGCATCTACTTCAAAGGCATCGGCTGCATAATCGCGAAAAGCTGTGGTAAAGATAACCTCCGGGGGATTGGGTATGCTTTTAAAAAATTCCAGGCCATTAATGCCGGGCATCTGGATATCGAGGAAGAGTAAATCGACCCGATTGCTGTGCAGATACTTCAATGCATCCAAAGCATTGGAGTACCCACCAACAAGTTTAAATTCATCAAGTTTCTCTAAATAATTGCTGATCACCCTTATGGCAATGGGTTCATCGTCGATAATTATGCAGGTGTATTTAACAGGTTTTTCTTCCATCCTACTTATTCAGTTTCAAGTGAAAGCCATACGTTGTATTGCTTGTTTTTCTTATCAATATTCAGCTTATACCTGCTATTATATATAAGGTTAAGTCGCTCTTCAACATTTTTTAGCCCTATGCCAGTGCTAGTTTCCTCGTTAGGTGTAAAGTTATTGGTTACCCTAAAATCAACACTGTTGGCCGATGTTCTCAAACTTATTGAAATATATGTTTCGCCCGTATTCTTATTGGCAGCATGCTTAAAGGCATTCTCAACGAATGCGAATAGTATGAGTGGGGCAATCATTTGATTTTGATTAAAATCGGGTAAGTTAATATCAAGTTTAAGTCGACTGTCGTGGCGAATAGCCTCAAGGTCAATATAATTACGAATAAATTGCATTTCTTCCCGAAGGGTAACTTTTTCTTTATCGCAATTGTAAAGCATATAGTCGAGCAGGGCTGATAGTTTTAGAATAACATCTGGTGTGGCATCCGATTTTTCCATCCATAGCCCATAGAGATTATTAAGCATATTGAAGAGAAAGTGGGGGTGGAGTTGTCCCTGCAATAGCTTAAGCCTTGCCTCTTGCAGTTTGAGCTCCGTTTCGGCTTTTTGTCTGGCAATCCTATCGCGTTCCATTTGTCGGTAGTAGGTCTCCTTTATAAAATGCACGAAAGCTGCAAACAGAATAATGATGTAGCTTCCCGAAATGAGAAGTATCAAATCGGTTTTAGTGGGTAATAAAACACCCCGAAAGTAATAAGCTGTGTGCCAAAGTATATAAACAATACAAAGGATGTTAATCCAAATGGAAATGATAACAGAGGCTAGCATTAGATAGCTGAATAGCAAAAGTTTTCCCTTAAACAGAAATTTTGGAATTAGGTAATTGTTTATAAAAAGAGTAAGCCCAATGCTCATTAAGGTTAAGCTGGAAACAACCAGTATCCTGATATTAACATCGTATTGTTGATTATTGAAGACAAAGAAGAGCAAGCTTGCTGCCAATAACCAGTAAATGGAATGCCAAAGCCATTTCATTTTGGTATTCAGGAATATTAGCTCTATCTGTTTATTCATAGGTAAGGAGTAAGAACGTAAGTAAGTGCAAGTCTACATTTTTTTTTCTTCTTTTCACATTTTTTTAGGTTAACAAATGGTTTTACACCCTCAATGGAAAAATCATCACAAAAAATGATGTTCTTTGTCATTGAGGGTAAGTTTCTGTTAGTACACCTAAATTATTTTTTTGATTTGTTGGGCTGATTTAATATTGGCACATTATTAACTTAAAACGAAAAAGCCATGTTGTACAAAAATCTAATTGAAGGTGGTATCCTTTTTATGCTGCCAATTTACATCCTCTGGGTTGTGAACTTACTGCTAATAGGTTTACTGGTTTACCGGAATGTAAAAATAGCATCCAACCCCGAAGTTAAAACAAAACCACTATCAGAAACAATACTATTTCTGGGAAGTTTGGCATTCCTCTGGGGTGTACTGGGGCAGGTAACCGGAATGTTGCAGGCGTTGGGTGTTATTCATGAAGTGGGTGATATTTCTCCTGCATTAATTGCAGGTGGATTCCAAATATCCCTTTTAGCCCCTGTTTATGGTTTTGTATTACTGATTGTTTCATACGTGTTTTGGTATGTAAACAGGAGGTTTGGCAAATAGTAAGAGTTAAAAAGAAAAAAAACATAATCGCTTCGTATCGTCATCTTTTTTTGACGAGACGAAGCGATCTTCATGTAAACTTAAGTTATCGAGATTACTTTCTCGACTTGTATCATGAACGATGTTCCAGGCAATGACAAAAATTCATTTTTTGAAACAGCCCAAGTCGTTAGCATTTATTGGAAAAAATAAAAAATGAAAAAGAAGAATAGATTAAAAAAAAAATTAAATTAGCTGTACCAAAAGAGATACAATTACTAAATCCTTTTTAAAATATTTATAATGAAAAAACTCTATGCGCTTACCATTAGTGCTATGCTAATGTCGTTAAGTTTAATGGGACAGGTACCCAATGGTATCAACTACCAGGCAGCTATTCGTAATTCATCGGGCGAAATTTTACCCAATGAGGAGGTTGAACTAAAGATTTCAATTCTTCACGAAACAGCCACAGGAGTTGAGGTTTTTACCGAAACACATATTGTAACGACCAACCTGCAGGGATTGGTAAATATTTCAATTGGATCAATAAACTCTGCTGATTTTCAAAGCATTGATTGGTCAACTCCACCGTACTTCATTTCACTTATGGTAAATGATGTACTCTTGGGAACAAGCCAAATTTTAAGTGTACCTTACGCTTTATACGCCAGTACGGCTGGAAATGCGCTAAGCGTTGAGTACGAAAATATTTTAAACAAACCCGAATTTCAGTTTTTCTGGGCCGATCGAGATGGAGATGGATATGGCGACCCCTACAGTGCAATTTATGCTCCAGAAGTACCCAGTGGGTATGTAACCAACTCTGATGATTGCAATGATACAGATCCTAATATTAACCCGGATGCTGAGGAAGTAATTGACGGGGTTGACAATGATTGCGATGGTTTAGTTGATTGTGATGATCCAGATATTGCTGATACTGATCAGTGCAATGATTCTGACAACGATGGAATTGCAAACGATGTTGATAACTGTCCGTGGGTAGCTAACCCCGATCAGCAGGACACCGATGGCGACGGGTTGGGCGATGCCTGCGACCCTGACATTGACGATGATGGGGTTCTTAATGATGATGACAACTGTCCTTACGTATTTAACCCCGATCAGCAGGATACCGATGGCGATGGGTTGGGCAATGCTTGCGATCCTGATGACGATAATGACGGAGTATTTGACATAGATGATAACTGCCCTTACGTTTTTAACCCCAACCAGCAGGATACCGATGGCGACGGGTTGGGCGATGCCTGCGACCCTGACATTGACAATGATGGGGTTCCCAATGATTATGACAACTGTCCTTACGTTTATAACCCCAATCAGTCTGATATTGATGCAAATGGTATTGGCGATGCTTGCGATGATGAAATCAGTTATTGTGTTACGAATGGGGATTGCCCTGTAGGATTTATTTGTTCTGTAGAGGGAATTTGCGTACTCGAACCACCTCAAGAAGATTGCAGCGATGGAGTGGACAATGATGGCGATGGTTTTATAGATTGTGATGACCCTGATTGCGATACTGAATGTGGAACAGACAATGATTATGACGATGATGGAGTTCATAATAACGTGGACAACTGCCCATACGTTCCTAATCCCGCACAGCAGGATGCAGATGGCGATGGTGTTGGCGATGCCTGCGATAATTGCCAATTTGAACCAAATCCAGGCCAGGAGGATAGCAACGATAATGGAATCGGCGATGCATGTGAAGGAATTGTAGACATGGATGAGGATGGATATCCCTCTGACATAGATTGTGACGACGAAAATCCTGAAGTATATCCCGGTGCTATTGACTATTGTGACGGTCTGGATAATGATTGCGATGGGGAAATTGATAATGACCCAGATTACCTGATAACTTGGTATCAGGATGCTGATGGTGATGGATTTGGAAATGTAAATATAACAATTCAATCTTGCATACAACCCGTAGGATATGTAGAGAATTCGGATGATTGCGATGACGAAAATCCGGATATCTATCCTTTTGCCGACGAGATAACCGATGGTCTAGATAATAATTGCGATGGACAAATCGATGAAAACGAATACCCCTTTTGGGATGATGATGAAGACGGCATTTTAAACGGAGTGGATAACTGTCCCAATGTTCCAAATCCGGATCAGAGCGATTCTGATGGTGATGGGGTAGGCGATGTATGCGATAATTGCCCCACAACGTATAATCCAAATCAATATGATTTCGACCAAGACAATATAGGCGATGCCTGCGATCCCGACAAGGATAATGATGGATTTGATTCGGATGTTGATTGTAATGACTTTGATCCAAACATTAACCCTGGAGTTCAGGAAGTATGCGATGGAGTTGATCAAAACTGCAATGGAATTGTTGATGAAGATGCAATAGACGCTTTACAATGGTTTCTAGATAACGATGGTGATGGATATGGTGATGAAGGTATTTTCATTTTCGATTGCTATCAGCCCATGGATAATTATGTTCTTATTGCAGGCGATTGTGATGATGATGATCCTGACATTCACCCAGATGCGATTGAGATTCCATTCGATGGTATTGACCAGAATTGCGATGGATTGGATTAGTAGTTAGCTTATTCCAAATAATGTTGTTGGGGTTTTAGTATATTGATTCACTAAAACCCCAACTCTTTTTCAATAGGTTTTAGTGCCTCAATGGCAAGTTCAGCAAACTCACCAATGGGAATGCCAATCTTTTCGCACTCCAATATGGTATCCCGGTTTACCGAGGCGGCAAAGGCTTTTTCCTTCATGCGTTTCACTACTGATTTTGGCTTAACGCTGGTAATTTTCCTATCGGGGTATACCAGTGCGGTGGCAAAGATAAGCCCTGTTATGGTTTCGCCGGCAGCAAGAGCATGCTGGAAACGTGTTGAGCGATCCAAACCCGTAGCCATTTCGTTGTGCATGCGGATGGCATCTATCGCTTCATCAGGTAAACCCTCGGTTTTTAGCATTTCTGCCCCTTCAAGGGCATGACGTTTGGGGTCGGCATCGGTTAGCTCCACATCGATATCGTGCATAAGCCCGGCGATACCCCATACATCTTCGTCCTCTCCAAGTTTTTTTGCCAGTGCGCTTAGCACAGCTTCAGATGCTAGGCTGTGGGCAATCATTCTAGGGTTTTTTATATGCTGATTGAGCAGTTCGAGGTAATATTCGCGCGATTTCATGGCAAAAGTCGTTATTTTTGTGTGTAAATATAGAAATCATGTTTGAGATACTTTCACAATCGATACTATTTGTTGGAATAAGTTCAGATGAGTTGGAGAGTGTATTCAGCCGCATCTCTTACTCAGTTAAATCCTATACAAAGGGGCAAACCATTGCTCAGCGAGGAGAGGAGATGAAGAACCTATGCATTGTCGTTGAGGGTGTGGTAAAAGGCGAGATGGTTGATTTTACCGGAAAAATTTTAAAGATTGAAGAGATACAAGCCTCTCAACCATTGGCCCATGCAGTGATGTTCGGCAATATTAATCGATTTCCTGTTGATGTTGTAGCTCTCACAGATTGCAAGATCCTTTTTATCTCCAGAGCCGATGTTCTGCGTTTGATGCAATCCAACGAAATATTCTTGACCAATTTTCTAAAAGCTGTTTCGAACCGTGCCCATTTTCTCACCAATAAACTTTGGTTTCTGTCGTTCAAAACCATTAAGGAAAAAGTGGCGCATTACCTGTTATCGATTGCAAAAAGCGAGACCAGAACAACCATTATACTTCCAAAATCGCATCAGGAGTTGGCGGAGTTTTTTGGCGTTACACGCCCATCGCTGGCTAGAGTTTTTGCTGAAATGCAGGACGAAGGCATACTTATAGTTAATCGCAGGGAAGTTATTATCGTGGACAGAAATAAGCTGGTAGAGATGATTAATTAGCTAAAATATAGGGTCTTGTTTATAAAGAGTTAAGTCGTAGATGAATTTGTATTTATAAATAATATGGCATAATATAGCAAGTATTAACTCTTTACTATCTCCCCAGGGGTATCTCCAAAGGTTTCTTTATACGAACGGTAAAAGTAGGTTCTGTTATTGAATCCAGTCATATAGATAATCTCAGATATATTATGTTTTCCTTCAGAGATCATCTCTCTTGCTTTTTTTAGGCGAAAATTCTTAATTAAGCCATGAGGGGTGAAGCCTGTTAGCGCTTTTATCTTTCTGTATAGTTGAGCCTTGCTGAGCGCTAGATCGGAAGCCATACGGTCGGCATCAATTTTCTCGTTTGAATAGTTTGCCTCAACGAAAGCTATACATTTCTCAAGCAGTTCCATATCTCTTGAGGAGTAATCCTTTTTAAGAATATAGGTTGGAGTTCCAAAATTTGCCTTAAAGTATTCCGAGGCAGTCTCTCGCGATTTTAACAGTTTTTCAATTCGAATGAAAAGGTGTTTTGGATGAAATGGCTTTGGTATATAGGAATCTGCACCCATTTCAAGCCCCTCGATTCGGTTTTCTATCTCAGACCTAACCGTTAGAAGAATTATTGGTATATGGCTTGTTAGCAGATCGTTTTTAAGCGATTTGCAAAGGGTTAACCCGTCAACTTCAGGCATTACAATATCACTTACAACAACATCAACTCTCTTGTTTTGAATAATATCTAACGCCTGCTTGCCATTTTGCGCAAGGTAAACATCATACTGCTCCGACAGCAACCTGTAGAGTAGGTTGGCAAGTTCTTGGTCATCCTCAGCTACCAGTACCTTGTATTTTTTTGGCGTAGTCCATAGGTTTGGTTTGTTTTGCTGATCTAACCTGTTTTGGTTTTGCAGTCTTAAAAACTCCTCGGCAACACTTTCCAAAAGGTTTCCTGAGGTTGCTTGATGCTCCGTTAGTTTAGAAGTGATTTCTTTTACTTTGCCCTGTTTGAAAGGAATTGTAACAGTAAAGGTGCTTCCTTTATTGGGTTCACTATCCACTGAAATACTCCCGCCATGGAGTTCAACTAGGCTTTTTGTGTATGCAAGACCTATACCTATTCCCTTATAAGGATTAGTTTTGGATCCAGTCTGGGATGAATGCTGATAGTAGCTATCAAAAATGTATGGAATTATTTCTGGTTCAATTCCTGTTCCTGTATCAATCACCTGAATTACTATGTTTTGCTCAACAAGTTTTATGCTAATGGTAACGCTACCACCAGTGGGCGTGTGTTTGATTGCGTTACTGAGAAGATTGAGCATTATCTTATCCAATTTGCTTGTATCTAGGCGACAGTATAGGGAGTCCTCCTCAGGTTGAAAGCTAAGTTCAACCTCATTTTCTCTAGCGAAATGGCTGAAAACGTCAACAATATTGTTTAAGGTACTAATTAGCTCAACATCCGATTCATTTAGCTTTTCTCTGCCAGTATCTATCTTTCTATACTCGAGCAACTCTTGAACCAGGCGTTGCATCCTCCTTGAATTTTGATATATAGTTTTTGTTAATATATTTGATTCGGTTGGCTTCTTTTTCGGATTTAGTAAGCTTGCGGCAGAGGCAAAAATTAAAGTTAAAGGTGTCCCGAACTCATGTGTTAGGTTTGTGAACAGTTGAAGCTTATACCTATTTATTTCCTTTTCCTTCTCCTCCTTGACTTTTTCAAGACTTCGTTGTTGCTTATCTCTTATACGTTTCGATTGGTATTGGTATATGCCAAATAGAACGGAAAACAAGATGATAAAGTAGCTAAAATAGGCAGGCCATGTCCTCCAGAAAGGGGGTTTAATAATTATTATTAATGTTTTTATATCGCTTGACCATATACCATCCTCGTTGGTTGCTCTAATTTTAAGGATGTACTTTCCGTGAGGGACGTTAGTGAAATTGGCTTCGCGCTGATTACCTGCATAAATCCAATCCGTATTAAAATTCTCAAGTTTGTATTCAAATACGCTTTTATCGGGATTAATGAAGTTAAGGGTTGTAAAGTCAACTGAAAAAAAGTTTTGGTTGTGTTTGAGCGTTATTTCACTTACTTCATTAAGATTTTTTTTAATGATATCTGTTGAGTCGCTAGGGAGAATGTGCTTATTGTAAAGCCTAAAGCCCGTCAAAATTAGCGTAGGAGCTATTTGCGATATCTTGATGTTTTCGGGATAAAACCAGTCTAATCCATTGATGCCTCCGAAATACATTCTGCCAGTTTTTTTGCCATACCATGCTGCTCCGTCGGTATACTCGTTGCTCTGTAAACCATCGGCACTGTTGAAGTTAACAAACTTATCCTCATCTCTAAGCAATTGGCTTAGTCCTTTATTGGTGCTTATCCAAATATTCCCTTCCCTGTCTTCCAGTATAGAGTGGATGGTGTTGTTGGGTAGCCCATCGTCAGTGTTGTAATGCGTAAAATTGTATGGTGTATAGTTGATATTAATCCGGTTTAAACCACCGCTGCTGCCCACCCATAGGTAGTTCTCTGAGCAAATATGAAGGCTAAGGATATCGTTATTGTTTAGGCCTGGTCTTGTTGGTGTGGCTAGGGCATAGTTTTCAACGCTTCCAGTAAGCGTATTCACCCTGTAAACACCGGCACCTCTAGTGCCTAGCCAAAGAATATTTGGTTTTTCCTCAACAATTGCGTAAACCACATTGCTTCGCAATGGATCGTCGGGGGTTTCTCCTTTAATATGAATGTGGTCTTGTAAAGTAAATCCAGAAGGGTTTTTTGTTAATTTCAATCCAAGCACACCGTATCCACTTGTTCCAATCCAAACCTGCCCGAAAGCATCGATGCAGATTGCGTAAACCGACCCAAATTCTAGATGTTCACCACCCCTCAAATCTTTTGGGAAATGAAAAAATTCTCGGGTTTCTACATCAAAAACATCAATTCCCATTCCATCATGACCTATCCATAAATATTTGCCTTGATCAATTTGAAGCGATAAAACAGCATCATGGCTCAGACCATTGCTGGTATTGAAGTATTGGGTTTTACCCTTAGCGTATGGAATATAATTCAATCCATTTCCCCGCGTTCCAACCCATAAATTGCCTTCTGCATCTTCAAAAATAGATCGAACAATTTGGTGGTTTAGCTGCCGTTTATCTGGTTCTCCTCGTCCTATTTGGAAGAAAGGCTTGGGCTTTAACACGCTTCGAAAAACCCCCTCGCCATCTGTGCCTATCCAAAGGATATTGTCGCTTGTTTCGAGAATACACCAAATCTTTACTTTTTTATCAGCGAGCCTAGGTATTTTGTGGATAATAGAATGGGGTTGGAAATCATCCTTGGATGTTATTGTGTAAATATTTCCATCATCGGTTCCTACCCAGATAATTCCACTTATCTCTGAAGCATAAACAGATGTTACTCTAAAATCAACGTTTCCTGAATTAAGCAAATTAAACTCATGGTTATCAAGATTGATTATTAACAACCCTCCATTTCTTATACTTAAACCAAGATATGCTTTTTTGTTGTTTTCAAAGAACCAGTTGCCTTCACTTGAAGATATTGTGTGAGTTTGCGTTAAGGTTGACAAATGAATACTCTCAACTTTTTTAAACGTTTTGCTATCAATGGTTATTAAGGAATCCTCACATAGAATAAATAGTTTACTATTATAAGAGAATAGGTTGGTAATTCGCTTAATGTCATTCTTTTCAATACCTACTATATCAAGTTCAGCGAATTTGTTTTCAAAATGATCAAACCTAAAAATTCCTAGGCCATAGGCACTAACCAGAATGCTTCCTTCATCGCCGATTATAGCTTTTAAACTCTCTTCTCTGATTGCGAGTTCAGGGAATTCATTAAACCATGACAAGAAATGATCCATATCATATGAGTACTGGTTAATTCCATTCTCTGTTACTATCCAAAGATTACCAAAGTCATCCTCAAACATTTTCCGTATTATGTTATTGCTTAAGGTGTACCTATCAAATAAGTCGGGATAGTAGGTCTTTAAATTCTTGCCATCAAATCGATTTAATCCATCCCAAGTTCCAAACCAAACAAACCCATGCGAATCCTTATATATTGTATTCACTGCACTATTCGAAAGCCCCTGTTCGTTGGTTATCTGTATGGTTTGCCATACTTGGCTTGCCTCATCAAGATTTCCGAAAGCAGAACTAACGCTCATAAAAATAAATAGCGTACTGATAATTCTAAGCAAGGGGTTATTTAGCATTAATACAGGTTTTTATAAGTCTTTTAAGTAAAGGAATTCTTTTTATTAAACATCTTGGTTAATGGGTAAAATTACAATAAATTGACACATAATTTAACACTAAGATAACTAAAACTAAAACCACTTCAAATATATGCCCTTTAAAATCAATTCAATACAAGTTTTCTCTTAACAAATGATAATTGAGTGTATTATTTTGCGAGCAGAGTTTACATAATAGTACCTAAGCAGACTTACCTTTATGGAAAAAATGTCAAAATCTAGCATTGTATTTTTTGTTATTGTTATCCTGAATTCATTTTCTTTCTTTACCCTAAAAGGTCAGCAGCTTGAAATTGATAGGATAGAGCAAATGCCCAACTTGCCGCAACCCTACCACATGCGTAATTGGAAGGAAGTGGCCAAAGGTTACGACTCGCTGGTTTTTAATCAATCCCTTTCCGGTGAATTCTTACCATTGGTATTTTTCAGAGAAAATTCTGTGAACTATCCGAATGATATTAGCTTTGGATTACATACTGCTGTGGGAACAAATTACCCTACCTCTGGTGAAGCAATAAATGCAATGCCAGCAGTGATAGGTGCAACACTTGTTGGAATAGACAAAAATAATCAGTTTGGTCATAACTGGGCATCGATGCTAAAAGAATTTTTCAATAAGCGTCCTCAGGAAAACATTTATTTAAATCATCCTGTAACGAGTTCGGGTTACGATTGGTGGTACGAAACAATGCCCAATGTCTTTTTTATGCAGCTCAAGTATCTTTACCCTGATATTGTGGAGTTTGAAGAGCAGATAGGTATAATGGCTAACCAATGGCTTACAGCCATAAGGGCGATGGGTGCTTCAGATACCCCATGGACAGTACCATACATGAACTATCGTGCCTGGAGCATGGAGAGCATGACTCCTTTAGATCAAGGTGTGAAGCAACCCGAAGCTGCTGGTGCCATTGCTTGGATTCTATACAACGCATATGGTACAACTGGAAATATTGAGTTCTTAAAAGGAGCGGAGTGGGCTTTGGAATTCTTATCGGATTGGAACGAGAACCCATCCTACGAGCTGCAATTACCTTACGGAGTGTACACTGCTGCACGAATGAATGCCGAAATCGGAACTAATTACGATGTTGAAAAGATGCTCAACTGGTGTTTTAATCGAGGTGATTTGCGGGGCTGGGGCGCCATTGTGGGAAATTGGGGTGGGTACGATTGCTCTGGGCTTATTGGCGAAGCTAACGATAGTGGAAACGATTATGCCTTTATGATGAATGGCTTTCAGCAGGCCACCGCCTTGGTGCCCTTATTACGTTATGATTATAGATTCTCAAAAAGTATTGCAAAATGGGTATTAAACATGGCAAATGCCTCAAGACTTTTTTACCCTTCATTTTTACCCCAAAATCAGCAGGATAATGCTCAATGGGCGCAAGACTACGATGCTGAATCTTATATCGCGTATGAAGCCCTTAAAGAAGTTAAACATGGGTATAGCCCTTTTGCCACAGGCGATGCTATTGAGGGTGGTTGGGCTCAAACCAACCTAATGCTCTACAGCTCGTCACACGTGGGAATGCTAGCAAGCATTATTGACACAACAAACATTGAGGGGATTCTACAAATTGATTTGCTTAAAACAGATTTTTATAGGCAAGATGCTTACCCCACCTTTCTTTACTACAATCCTCACGAGGAAACACATTTTGTTGATATATTCCTTCCATCAGGCTCTTTTAAGCTATATGATGTTATCGAGAAAGAGTTTATTCTGGAATCTCAGGTTTCCACGTCATCATTTAGCTTGCCAGCGAACAGTGTTGCCATGCTGGTTCTTGTTCCTCAGGATGCAGAAATAGCTATAAGCGGAAAGCAAACCCTTGCCAATGAGGTTATTATTGATTTCGACAATGGCATGCCTGCTGGAGGCACTCCACCACGGATTAAGGCCCTTGCCAGTGCTGATACAATTTTAGTGATGGGAAACACCACTGTTGTATACTGTACCGCAACCGATCAGAATAATCAAGAGTTGTTGTATAAATGGTTTTATAATAGCTCAACAGAGAACGCTGAGAGCAGTATTGTATACACTGCCCCAAACGAGGAAGGGATTTACTACGTAGCTTGTAAGGTTACCAATGAGGATGGACTTTCTGATTCCTTATCGATTGGTATTAAAGTGGTGGAGAAGATCCCTTACCCACCGCAAATACTTGGAATTAAGGCCTCTCCCAGAAAGTGTAGGCCAGGTGAGGTAATTGAAATTTACTGTGAGGCAGAGGATTATTATAATGAACCATTGGCATATACTTGGTCAGCGCAATCAGGAACATTTGAGGGAGAAGGGGAGGTAGTGAGTTTTGCTGCGCCCTCACAGGAGGGGTATTACTATATATCATGTAAAGTAAGCAATCCCGATGGGCTAATTGAATCGGATAGTGTTCGCATTATAGTTCGCAACTTTGCTGATGATCCTGAGGGAGATAGAGTAGCTTTCTACCCTCTAAGAGGGAATGCTGATGATGCTAGTGGCAACAATTTGCACGGTACTGCAGGAGGTGGAATTACCTGGACTCAAGATATGAATGGGAACACCAATTACGCTGCGCGTTTCAATGGCACATCAGCCAATATTCTTCTCCCTTCTTCGGAATTGTTAAACTTTTCGAATTCAATGTCATTAGCGATGTTCATTAAGGTTGATGAGTTAACGGCTAACGAACAGCACCCCATATCGCATGGTAGCTGGGAGCATAGGTATAAAATATCGGTTACCAATGGTAGGTTTCGTTTTACCGTTAATTCCACCGATGGGATAGTCGATTTAGATTCAGAAACAGCTATTGAACCAAATTCTTGGTACCATTTAGTGGCGATATACAGCGGTGTGGATTTAGAGATGTGGATAAATGGAGAGTTGGATGCGTTTACAAATCATTCTGGAACCATTAACCAATCTCCCGTAAATGCTGTGATGGGGCAGAACCTACCCGGAAACAATAATTATAATTTTAAAGGAGATATGGCTTTGGTTAGCATCTTCAACTTTCCGTTAAGTCCCAATCAGGTGAATGAAAACTTTCTGCTTGCTGTACCAAGTATTGAGCAGATTTTTGTTGCAAATAATCTGATCGTATACCCCAATCCGTTGAATCATAACACGCTAAATCTCCATTTTGATTCGAAAGGAATAGATTATGTAATCTATCAAATATTCGATTTAAGGGGTACTTTAATGGTAAATTATCGTTACAGCTTGGCTGAGAATGGGTTAATCCCAAAAACTATTAGCATACCATCTAGTTTACTTACCGGAATGTATTTCGTAAAGGTTTTCTCAAGTAGAGGAGTTTTAGCAACCCGTTTGGTAATCTCAAGGTAATTTCACCTTAAAATATGGATTTTGAGAAAATCATATACATTTTTGAAAACAGAGTGCACACGTTTGAGGACTGATTACCCTAAATTTGGGGAAGTAATACTAACAAAGCTTTAATTTCATGGATATTGCAAATAGATTTAAAGAGAATCCAATTCTAAGACCTTCTGATATAAGCCCTAGCATTGAGGGTATGAATATTGAGTGCCTATTGAATCCTGGGGTATTTCAATTCAAAGATAAAATCTGGCTGTTATGCCGAGTTGCAGAACGCACAAGGCAAGATCAGGAATCAATCAAAGTACCTGTTTTTAGTGATAAGGGGGAAATCGAAATTCTTACTTTCAGTAAAGATGACCCAAAGCTAAAGGCAGACGATCCAAGGGTAATAGAGTACGATGGTAAAAACTATTTAACCACCCTTTCGCACTTACGTCTTCTATGTAGTGAGGATGGTAAAAGCTTTTTTGAGGATTCATCATTTGCACCCATTAATGGATGCGGTTCATTAGAATCATTTGGCATAGAGGATTGTAGGGTGACAAAAATGGCTGATGGATACCATCTAACCTATACAATGGTTTCGGAAGTGGCGGTTGGTGTGGGATACATGTTTACAAAGGACTGGGTAAATTTTGATCGTAGAGGAATGATTTTCCCTCCACACAATAAGGACTGCGCCATTTTTGACAAGAAAATCAACGGTAAGTATTATGCCTTACATAGGCCCAGTAGCCCCGAGCTGGGAGGTAACTATATCTGGCTGGCTCAATCGCCCGATTTATACCATTGGGGAAATCATAAGTGTGTTGCGGTTACACGACCAGGTATGTGGGATAGCGCTAGAATTGGTGCTGGAGCAGCTCCAATTGAAACAGCCGAGGGATGGCTAGAAATATATCATGGCGCCAACAACGATAATCGTTATTGCCTTGGAGCCTTGCTACTTGATAAGAATGATCCTTCGAGAGTTATTGCGCGTAGCCACGAACCCATCATGGAACCCATTATGGATTATGAGAAAACGGGCTTCTTTGGAAACGTAATCTTCACAAATGGTCACATTGTAAATGGCGATACCATTACAATTTATTATGGTGCAAGCGATGAGGTGATCTGTGGAGCAGAGCTATCAGTAAAAACCATAGTTGAATCGCTGATTAGCTAGTATAATATAGTGTAGTTACTTCTTTTTGATAACAATACATCAATGAAAAACAAACTTACTGCTGAATTTCACTATTTCATGTCAATGCCCAGGGATATGCGCCTGGTGTTAATAACCAACATGATATATGCTTTTGTATTGCCAGTGATTGACATATTTGTTGGGGCCTACATTATGCGTAGTTCAAATAACCCTTCAATGGTTGCGGTTTATCAGCTTTGTGTTTACACTGGAATTCCCTTTACGTTTATGATTAATGGGTTTTTACTTAATAAAATCAACATATCCCATCTATATAGTTTTGGGATGCTTCTAAGCGGAGTTTCAATGATTTTTATGATGACCCTTAACCGCATGAGCATGGTGGGAGTTTCAATTGCAGGTTTTATTATGGGGGCTTCATTCGGTTTCTTCTGGGCAAATCGCGATTTCTTAACCCTAGATACCACCAACGATAAGAATCGTAATTACTATTACGGTGTTGAAACATTCTTCTACACCCTAACATTTATTGTTGTGCCAGCAGCGGTGGGTTGGTTCATAATTCGCAGCGAAAACCTTGGCTGGTTTGGTGGGAATATTGTTGGAGCATACCAAGTTGTAACGGGAGTAGTTTTGGCGTTAACCATTCTTGCAAGCATTGTAATTCACCAAGAAAAGTTTAGGAATCCCAAGCACAAAAAATTTCTTTACTGGAAATTTGACCGCCTATGGAACAAGATGCTTGGTTTGGCCTCCCTAAAAGGGATGGTACAAGGGTATCTAGTTACAGCACCAGCAATTCTAATCATGCGATTGGTTGGCGATGAGGGATCGCTTGGCACCATTCAGAGCATTAGCGGAATTATTACCGCAATTATGCTTTACGTTTTAGGCCGCACCACCAAGCCCAAGCATAGAATATACATATTCGCAGCGGGTATGACCATATTCTTTGTCGGCGCATTAACAAACCAGCTACTCTTCTCGGCATTGGGGGTTATTGTTTTTGTGCTTTGTAAGGTTTTGTTCATGCCCCTGCACGATATTGCATATTTCCCAATTCAGATGAGGGTTATTGATGTTTTATCGGTGAAGGAGAACCGCAGTGAGTTTGCGTATATTTTCAACCACGAGTTTGGTTTATACCTTGGTCGTTTCTTCGGCTTGGTTCTTTTTATTGCTCTCGCTTTCTATGTGTCGGAAGAGGTTGCTCTTAGATACTCTTTAGTAATAGTTGCCCTTATTCAGTTGGCATCCATTCCGTTGGCAAAGAATATTATTAGGCATGTAAATAGTACAATTGAGGAGGTGCGAAAGGATAACCCAGGGTTAGATGCACCAAAACTCGCAGTTTAATTCATCTTAGAAGGTATTTATCATGAAACAAAACCAATGAAAATGAAGAGTAAAACTTTCGGTTCAATTATACTGCTCACCATGATGTTTTTTTCCTGTGATCATCATAGAGAAATAGAACAAATTCATATTAGCAGGGTGCAAACCATGCCAAACCTCCCCGAACCCTTTAAAATGCTCTACTGGAAAGAGGTAGCCGTCAGTTTCGATGAGTATGTCTTCAATCATGAGCTCAAAGGTGAATACCTGCCCTTTATCTGGTTGGATGATAGCCTCCGAAACATCCCTCAGCAAACCTTTGGGCTGTTCACCGCTATTGGTGATGTTAGGCAGGGGAAGAATGTCAACGGTGGCGAGTTTCACGAAGCCATTAATAGCCTTGGTGCAATTTTGGGTGCAGGATTAGTGGGCATAGATAAAACCAGCCAGAATGGGTTCGACTACGTGAAAATGAGTCAGAATTATTTTAATTCAGGGAACAGCTGGAATATTTTCATGAACAATACCTCCCCAAAAGTTGGAGGTTTAGGAGGAGGTTATGCCCGAGACTGGTGGTACGATGTTTTCCCAAACTTACTTTTTTATGCCCTAGCAGATGTATTCTCTGATGTTGAAGGAAATGATAGCTTGATGTTAGTGGTAGCTGAACAATTTTTTAAAGCTGATTCAACGCTTAACAGAAACTACAACTACTCCTTTTTCGATTACTCAAAAATGGAGGGAACGCAAAGTCACATTCCATATCAGCAGGACGCAGCAGCAGGTCATGCATGGGTATTGCTATCAGCTTACCAAAAGTTTGGCGATGAAAGGTATTTGCACGGAGCAAAATCGGCAATAGATGCATTACTATCGCAAAATGAGAGCCGTTTTTACGAGGTTTTAATGCCCTTTGGGGCATACGTTGCAGCACGCCTCAACGCACAGCATGGTACAAACTTCGATTTCCATCTTATCCTCGACTGGACCTTTGATGGCTGCAACGCTCAGGATGGTCGTTTTGGCTGGGGAATTATTAACGAGCGATGGGGTGAGTTTGATGTTCATGGTTTGCAGGGCAGCTGGGCGCACGATGGGGGATACGCCTTTCTAATGAACACCTTTGATATGGCATGGCCATTGGTTCCAATGGTTAGGTATGCGCCCGAATATGCCGAAACAATTGGCAAATGGATGCTTAATGCTGCCAACGCTGCCCGCTTGTTTTACCCCAACGAAATTCCCGATACTCACCAAACAATCCCAGAAAAAAAACAGATCACTCGCAATGTGATTGCCTACGAAGGGTTAAAAAAGGTGGACAGGTATGATATACCATCTCTCAAAGGCGTTTCGCCGGTTGCCCTTGGCGATGGCCCGCTCTGGATTGAGGGGAATCCAGCTGTTTCGCAGTTTAGCCTTTACGGTTCAGCTCATGTCGGAATCTTTGGTGCCATTATTAGTAAAACCAACGTGGAGAGAATACTTAAGCTTAACTGCTTGGCTACCGACTTTTTCAGGGATAAGGCCTACCCAACGTATTTGATTTACAATCCATACGATCAAACAATGGATGTTGAATATTTTTATAATGGTAAGCCCATCTATCTATACGACATGATTAGCAAAGTGGTTTTAGCCGAAAATGTAACTGACGTAACGATATTGAATGTACCAGGGCGAAAAGCTAGGCTAATTGTCGAAATACCCGAAGGGGCTAAGCTTGAAAGACAAGACAGGAAGGTTTATGCTAATGGCATTGTAGTGTCATTTAAATAGTTGATGCTTGTGAAATGATTCTTTTTAATCAATGTTTAGTTAAGCAGGTAAAAAAAAATAAAGATTAATGAAAACATTTATGAGTTATAACATTAGAATTCTTGCAGTATTAATGTTTCTGCCCTTGTTCATTAATGGACAATCCCATTCAGAAAGGGTTAAAGGAAAAGTTGTTGACGGTCAAGGTGTTGGGTTGCCTAGTGTTACCATTGTTATTGCAGGTACAACTCATGGAACCTCAACAGATATTGATGGTGATTATGAGATTAGCATTCCATCAGATATAAAAGATCCTATTCTTGTATTTAGCTACGTAGGCTATGAAATCCAAACTATTACTATTGGCGACAAAACGGTTATCAACGTTATACTAAAAGAGGAATCGCTACTTTTGGATGAGTTGGTTGTAGTTGGTTATGGCGTTCAGCGTAAGGTTGACCTAACGGGGTCGGTATCAAGAGTAGATGCTAGTGATATAAAAGCCATTCCAGTTGCAGGAATTGACCAAGCTTTGCAAGGGCGTGCTTCTGGAGTTAACATAACTCACAATACAGGAATGCCTGGTGAGGGAGTTAGCGTTAGGATAAGAGGTGTTGGCTCGATAAATAGCAGTAACGATCCACTTTACATTGTTGATGGTGTCCCCACAGTTGATGCCCTAAGCGTTTTATCGCCCAATGACATTGAATCCATCAGCATTCTAAAAGATGCAGCCTCAGCAGCAATTTATGGTGCAAGAGCTAACAATGGTGTTATCCTAATTACAACCCGAAAGGGTTCAAAAGGGAGGGCAAGGGTTGAACTTAGCTCGCAGGTTGGTTTTCAGCAGCATGGACCACTTACCCCCATGACAAATCGCGATCAGTACATAGAAATGTACAACGAGGCAGCCAACAACGATAACGCTTTTATTGATAATCCAATTTTACTTCGTCCATTAATAAGCACCGAGTTGGCAGCAACCCTGCCAGATGTTAATCATTTGGAAGCAATTTTTCGAAGAGGTTTTATCCATAACCAAACTATATCGGTAAGCGGAGGTTCCGATGAACTCACCTACTTAATCTCAGGCAACTTCTTTGGGCAGGACGGGATTATTATAGGATCGCATTACGACAGGTACTCTGGTCGGGTGAGCTTGAATAGCAAGGTAAACAGATTTGTTCGTCTTGGAACTAACATAAACATTTCAACAAGCGATAACGATATTATTGGAAGTAGCGGTGATGGCTATGGTGGAAATGGCGGAAGCGTAGTTCGGTACGCCTTATTCCGTACTCCCCCAATACCCATTTACAATGAGAATGGAGAATACGTTGATTTACCCGAGAACCAACAATTTTTTGGCGATGGATACAGCCCTGTGGGTTTAGCCAATAAGATGAATAACAATATTCAGCAAAACCGATTATTTGGCGATGTTAATGCTCAAATTCAACTACTACCTCAACTACATTTTACCTCAACCCTAGGTATGGATAAATCCGATTTTAATCAGCGCCGATTCAACGAGAACTGGGGAACCAACCTAAGGATAAACAATCCCAATTCATTGCAGATATCATCAGGATTCTTCCAATCCCTCACCGCTAGTAATGTATTATCGTACAATAAAGATTTTGCTGAAAAGCATAGCTTATCAGCAATGATTGGAACCGAAGCCATTAGGAACAACGGGTATTCAAATAATGCAAGTCAAAGAAACTTTCCCGATCAGGATGATAAGCTTGTGTTCCTTGGAAACGGGCTTGGTAGCATTGTTGTTTCAGAAGGTAATTGGGCAAATGCATTGCTATCGGTATTCGGTAGGGTTAACTACATTTACAATCGTAAATATTTGGTTTCATTCACTTTAAGAAGGGACGGTTCATCTCGATTCAGCCCAGAGAATCGATGGGGTACCTTCTACAGCGTATCCGGAGCCTGGCGCATCGATCAGGAGAACTTTTTGAAGGACAACGATTTCTTTAGTATGCTTAAGCTAAG
The DNA here is from genome assembly GCA_964509385.1 of uncultured Rikenellaceae bacterium. GTDB lineage: Bacteria > Bacteroidota > Bacteroidia > Bacteroidales > Tenuifilaceae > MWFE01. Next base: position 29,059 of record CAZDXY010000006.1, on the reverse strand, counting down.
GGCGGGCTATGGGGCGATTGGAAACCAAGAAGTTGGGAATTACGCCTATTCCGATCAAATTTCACCCAACTTTAATTACCCTTTTGGCGGGGTAATGGCCAATGGATATGCAATCTCGTTGTTGGGAAATAAGAATTTAAAATGGGAAACTAGCACCCAACTTGATATTGGGTTGGATGTATCTGTACTACAGAATCGTCTTTCGCTCGAAATCGATTTCTACCGAAAAGTTACTGCTAATATGCTTGTGAAAGAACCAATTCCACCCTCGGCTGGGTATGCAAGCCCAGCTTGGGTAAACAATGGCGAGATTTTAAATCAAGGCATTGAGGTTGAATTAGGTTACCGGGACAAATTTGGAGAAGTGGGATTTGAGTTTAACGGTAATTTCTCATATCTCCATAATGAAGTATTAAGCCTTTCAGGCCCTATAGTAGGAGGACGCATTGACAATGGGGTATATGCAACCCGAACCGAGGTGGGATATCCTGTAGGCTCATTCTTCCTTTACGAGATGGATGGAATTTTTCAGAATAACATAAACATAATAACCAGCGCATATCAGGGACCAAATATTCGCCCAGGCGATATTCGTTACCTCGATCAGAATAAGGATGGTTACATCAATGAGCTCGATCGCGTTCATGTTGGCAGTGCAATACCCAAGTTTTCAACAGGATTTCAAATGGCAGCAAGTTATAAAAACTTCGATTTCTCTCTTTTCTGGCAGGGCGATTTTGGTCACAAAATCTATTACCAAGTGGCCACCGATATCGAAGGGTTCTATCGCCCTTTCAATGTTACCTCGCGGTATTATGATGAACGATGGACTGGTGAAGGTACCAGTAATACCCAGCCCCGTGCATCGTGGAGTGCTAAAGCGAATAACACAAGACCATCAACGCGATTCTTGGAAAACGGATCGTACCTGCGTTTGAAAAACTTACAGCTTGGATACTCATTACCTAACAAATGGATCAACCGTATGTCAATGGAGAATGCGAGGGTTTTTTTCCTAGCACACAACCTGCTCACCTTTACAAAATACCCGGGTCTTGATCCCGAAATGACAACAAGCGATAACTCTAAGGGAGAGGGTGATGCAGCCGCTGGTATCGATTGGGGAACATACCCTCTTGCAGTATCCTACAATTTTGGGATACAGATATTTTTCTAAATAATGAACAGTATTAGTGAACCAGAAATAATTATTGAAGCAATGAAGCGAATATTCCGAATACTTATAGCATCCACAATCGTTTTTATGGGATGCACCAACTTCTTGGATGAAGAAATGCAGGGGATATACACAAGTACCACATTCTTCAACACCAATGAACATGCTCAGCTTGCGCTAACTGCTGCCTACCAGCCCATTAGTTTCACTAGCATAAGAAACCCTCTTTGGGTTTTTGGCGATGTTGCATCGGACGATGCAATTAAGGGAGGCATCCCAGGCGATCAGAGCGAGATTGAGTTCATCGAGCAGTTTACTTACACCCGCGACAATGGCTTTTTGGAATATATTTGGCAGCGTTACTATGAGGGCATTTCTCGCTCAAATGATGTTATTAACCGTTTGGGGCCAAACGTAAGCTCTGCCATTAAGGAATCTGTTGTGGCCGAGGCCAAGTTTTTGAGGGCTTACTACTACTTTCATTTGGTAAACATTTTTGGGGAGATTCCCCTTAAGACAAAACCTGCGCTTACTGCTGACGATTTGCATGTACCTGTATCTTCAGTTGCAAAAATTTATGAGCAAATTGAAGCAGATTTATTACAAGCTGCCGAAAAATTACCCGAGACAACTACCCAATATGGAAGAGCTACAAAGGGTGCTGCATTGGGTTTGCTCGCCAAAGTTTACCTTTTTCAGGAGAAACATACAGAATGTTTACAGGTTATCAATGATTTTGAGCTTTTAGGTCGATACTCATTAATGCCAGTATACAACCATAATTTTAAAGTAGCCACACAGAATAACTCGGAATCCGTATTTGAGATTCAGCATCTATCAGGGCAAGATCCCTTTTTGGGCAATGTGCTCAATCAGTGGTTTGCTCCTCAACCCGAAAACGGGTACTTTTTCAACGTACCCACGCAGGATTTTGTTAACGCATTTGAAAAAAATCAGGATGAGGTTTACGATCCAAGGCTCGATTACACCCTAGGGCGCGAAGGTACTACATGGATAAATGGCAACGAATTTAATCCTGCATGGTCACCCACAGGTTACATCCAAAAAAAGCATTTACAACCACTCTCAGAAATTCCTGCAGGGATAAAGGGGAATGGAGACCTTAATTATGTATTCATGAGATATGCCGAAATTTTGCTGATTAAAGCTGAGGCTCTAAACGAATCTGGTCAAAGCACTTTAGCTTTGGATCCCCTTAATGAAGTGAGAAGGCGGGCTAGGGAAAGTTTTTTACACGATGAATCGCTTGAGGGTTACGGCACTATTCCCGATGGGTTGTTAGCCGATATAGGAACAACCGATCAGCAAGTATTACGAGATATTATTCGCAACGAACGACGTGTAGAGCTTGGCTTTGAATTTCACCGATTCTACGATCTGATGCGCTACGGAAAAGCTTATGCAGAGCAAAAACTTTCAAACACCAATTTTAACTATGAACAGCACCGATTCTTTCCAATACCTCAAAACGAGGTTGATATTAATAACCAAATAATTAACTAATTTTTCTAACCTAAATCAAAATCGCATGAAAAAGTTTAAATGGTTACAAGTTTTAATGATTACTCTGATTGCAGGTAGTTTAATAACATTAAACTCCTGTAAGGATGATGATGATGACGTGAAAGTTGATAAGACCGAATTGGCTACAAAAATTCAAGTAGCCGAGGGACTTATCGAGAGCACCGAAGAAGGTACTGCTGAAGGTCAGTATATGCCTGGTTCAAAAGCTGATCTTCAAACGGTAATTGATGTTGCAAAAGTTGTTTATGAAGATGCTAATGCAACGCAAACAGAAGTTGACAACACGGTTATTGCTTTACAAGCCGCAATTGATGTGTACAACTCAAGAGTTGTTGAAGCAATTGCTCCAGAAGCACTCGTTGGTCACTGGACCTTTGACGATGCTACTGGCACTACGCTGACTGATTTCTCTGGAAACAGTTTCCATGGAACCCTAATGAGTGGTGCTGATACATGGGGCGGAGGACTTCCAGCATGGACGACCGACCGATACGGAAATGAAGGCAAAGCCCTATCCTTTGATCAGGGAGCTTATGTAAAAATCCCCAACAACCCTGCATTGTGTCCTCAAAACATCTCAATCGCCCTTTGGGTGAATGCTGCCGAAATCCTTGAGAATAACAGGTTTATTGGAATGCACTCCTGGAATGGCTACAAATTCCAATTACAGTCAGTGAATAAGGCATTCTTTACCATTGCCACTTCCGATGGTATTTACGATAGAGATACCGATCCTCCTTTGGAGATAAACACTTGGTATCATGTAACTGTTACTTTTGGTGTTGGTAATATGGTATTCTACGTAAATGGAACAGAAACTCAGGTGTGGGATAATACTCCAGGTACTGCTGTTTCTCGGCCAAATGATTTAGTGTTCGGTAGAGACTCTGACGAATACGCTGCTGATGACTCTAACTACGGCGAGGATCTTATTATTCCTCTTGCTTGGGGTGGATTCTTCCATGGCAAAATGGATGAAGTTAGAATGTACAACACCGTGCTTACTGCTGCTCAAGTGCAATCAATTTACAATCTTGAAAAACCAGAATAGTGGGTTATACTAAATAGAGCGCTGGAGGGGTAAGGCTCAGTATTTCTCTAATATGAAGGGAAACTGAGCCTTTTCTTTTTAAAGCAATTATCTAATATTCTGAACATGCTAAGATTTGTAATACTTATAACTTTTTTTTACAGTCTCTTGTAAATCAGCAAAAAAATCTTTAAGCGATACGGTTTGTTGGGATAAGTTCAGATGAGTTGGAGAGTGTATTCAGCCGCATCTCTTACTCAGTTAAGTCCTTCTCAAAGGGACAAACCATTGCCCAGCGAGGAGAGGAGATGAAGAACCTATGCATTGTAATTGAGGGTGTGGTAAAAGGCGAGATGGTTGATTTTACCGGAAAAATTTTAAAGATTGAAGAGATACAAGCCTCTCAACCATTGGCCCATGCAGTGATGTTCGGCAATATTAATCGATTTCCTGTTGATGTTGTAGCTCTCACAGATTGCAAGATCCTTTTTATCTCCAGAGCCGATGTTCTGCGTTTGATGCAATCCAACGAAATATTCTTGACCAATTTTCTAAAAGCTGTTTCGAACCGTGCCCATTTTCTCACCAATAAACTTTGGTTTCTGTCGTTCAAAACCATTAAGGAAAAAGTGGCGCATTACCTGTTATCGATTGCAAAAAGCGAGACCAGAACAACCATTATACTTCCAAAATCGCATCAGGAGTTGGCGGAGTTTTTTGGCGTTACACGCCCATCGCTGGCTAGAGTTTTTGCTGAGATGCAGGACGAGGGCATCCTTACTGTTAATCGTCGCGAAATTACAATTATCGATAGGCAAAAATTACTGGAAATGATTCGATAGAATTAAAGATTTGTTTGGAAATTCTTTGTCAGGATCAAAAATTTGTTTTTTATAAACATTCTTTAAAACCAACAATCTTCTTTTTTTGCTCATCCCAAAGCCTAAGCCGTAGCGATTTGAAGCTGGAGCATAAAGTTACTGGTTTGATATTCTGAAAGATAGGATTATCATTATGGCACAATTCCAGTTTGTAATTGGGAATTCTTGGGCTCAGGTGATGAATGTGATGGAAACCAATATTGCCACTAAACCACTGGAGTATTTGCGGCAACTTGTAATACGAACTACCCTCTAGGGCAATTTTTTTGTAGTCCCATTCCGCTTGTCTTTTCCAAACCACATGTTCAAACTGATGTTGCACGTAAAACAGCCATACTCCGGCAATCGAAGCCAAATATATTACGGGAAGTTGTATAAGAAGGTATGCTTTTAGCCCAATTATCCAAATTATTAGGAAAACTCCTAAAGCTATTGCAATATTCGACAGTTGAATGTAGATATGCTGTTTGGTGTTCATATATTTTTTTGGAATTCGATGCTGAATTAGAAACAGCAGTATTGGTGCAATAAGAAGAAGAAAAAGAGGATGACGATAGAACTGATAGTTGAATTTACCCCATTTTGATAAGCTTTTATACTCTTCTACTGTGAGGGTTTTCACATCTCCAATACCCCTTTTATCAAGATTTCCAACAGTAGAGTGGTGCTCTTTGTGATCGCGGTGCCACCGATGGTATGGAGTAAAAACAATCAATCCCAAAGGGATGCCAACTAATCGGCTTAAAAGATCCGATTTGAAGAAAGAGCCATGACCACAATCGTGAAAAATGATGAAAATTCGTACTAAGAAACCTGCTGCAAAAATTGATAGGAGTAAGGTAATCCAGTAGGAAATGTTTAAACTGTAGTACATTGCAATCCATAGTAAAAAATATGGACCAACGGAGTTAATTATCTGCCACCAGCTTTTGGGATTGTCAGGAAAATTGTATTTCGAGACCACTTCAACCCATGTTTGATTGGCATATACTTTACTTTGGGAATTATTATTCATTAATAAACAAATTAATTATTCTGATTAAAACAAATAGATGTGGCATAAAGTTTACCCAACATTCAACAATTTGAATTTAAATAAATGAAAAACTGCAAGTCTAATTCACGAATTTCTTTATTGTAATTCTTAAAATTACTCAATATTAATTGAAGATAACATATTAATAATGCAAAGCATAAATCGCAATAACCTTAATAGTTCTGTAAATAATAATTTCGCCGATGGAAGGCCATCGGGGTAAAAAAAAACAATTTTAAAACCAAGAGGCTGCCCTTTTGAGGCAGCCTCTTTTTGCTTCTATTTAATTCAAATGCTTACTTACCAGCTTTTATTGAAGCTTGTGCAGCTGCAAGTCTTGCAATGGGTACCCTGTAGGGTGAGCAGCTAACGTAGTTAAGTCCAGATTTAAAGCAGAACTCAACTGAAGCAGGATCGCCACCTTGCTCACCACAAATACCAATTTTTAGGTCGCTGCGGGTAGCACGTCCACGCTCAACAGAGTACTGAATAAGTTGTCCAACACCATGCTGATCGATGGTTTGGAATGGATCTGCGGCAAGAATCTTTTTGTCTATATAATCGTGCATAAAGCCTCCGATATCATCGCGGCTAAAGCCATAGGTCATCTGGGTAAGGTCGTTTGTTCCAAACGAGAAGAACTGTGCAGATTTTGCCATTTCATTACTTAGTAGTGCAGCACGGGGTATTTCAATCATGGTTCCGTAGAGGTACTTAATCTCTTTTAGTCCAAATTTTGCACAAACCTCACCGTAAACCATATCAACCACAATCTTGGTTTCGTCCAGCTCTTTCACATCGCAGGTAACGGGAACCATGATTTCTGGCATTGGCTTTTTGCCTTCCTTGAGCAGTTCGGCTGTAGCTTCGAACAAAGCACGAACCTGCATCTCGGTAACCTCGGGGAAGGTAATACCAAGTCGAACTCCACGGTGTCCCATCATGGGGTTCGACTCATGAAGTGCCTCACCACGTTTTGCAACATCCTCAGGTTTAATGCCAAGGGCTTTTGCAAGTTCTGCCTGCTTTTCGGCACTTTGTGGAACAAACTCATGTAGAGGAGGATCGAGCAAACGTACGGTTACGGGAAGCCCATCCATTACCTCCATGGTGCTCTTGTAATCCTTCTTCACAAAGTGAAATAGTTCATCCAAAGCAGCACGACGTTCTTTAACATCAGAGCTGAGAATCATTTTACGAAGAAGAAATAGAGGTTTATCAGATCCTTCACCATAGAACATATGCTCTGTTCGGAAAAGTCCAATTCCCTCGGCACCGTAATCGCGGGCAACTTTTGAGTCAGCGGGAGTATCAGCATTGGTACGCACACCTAGTACGCGGTACTTGTCAACTAATGTCATAAATTCTCTGAACCTTGGGTTCTCGGTGGAATCCATAAGTTCAAGGGCACCAGTATAAACGTGGCCTTTTGTTCCGTTTAGGGTAATAACATCTCCTTCTTTGATAACGATTCCGTTTGCTGGAATTTTTGCAGTTTTAGCAGTAGCATTCACGTGAATTCCCCCTGCACCCACAATACAGCATTTTCCCCATCCACGAGCAACAAGTGCAGCATGTGATGTCATACCTCCACGGGCGGTAAGAATACCTTCGGCAGCCCGCATTCCTTCGACGTCTTCAGGGTTAGTTTCTTCGCGAAGAAGGATAACCTTTTCGCCTTTACGATGCCATGCTACAGCGTCTTCGGCTGTGAAGACCACCTTGCCGACTGCAGCACCAGGGCCAGCAGGAAGTCCTTTTACTATAGGATCAACTTTCTTCTCGGCGTTGGGGTTTACAATTGGGTGGAGTAGCTCATCTAATTGTGAAGGGTCAACACGCATCACAGCTTTCTTCTCGTCAATTAGCTTCTCGTGAAGCATGTCCATTGCCATGTTTAAAGCAGCGGTACCAGTACGTTTCCCTGCACGGCACTGAAGCATGTAAAGTTTTCCTTCCTGAATGGTGAACTCAATATCGAGCATATCGGTAAACGCTTTTTCAAGGCGTAAACGAATGTCATCTAACTCTTTGTAAGTATTAGGCATAAGATCCTCCATGCTATGGAGGTGCTTGTTTTGCTCATTTTTGGTGTCGTCGTTCAAGGGGTTTGGAGTACGAATACCAGCAACCACATCCTCTCCCTGAGCGTTGATAAGCCATTCGCCATAGAAGATATTGTCGCCGGTGGCAGGGTTACGGGTAAAGGCAACACCTGTAGCAGAAGTATCGCCCATGTTTCCGAATACCATAGCCTGAACGTTAACGGCGGTTCCCCAATCGTCGGGAATACCTTCGATACGACGGTACGAAACGGCTTTCTTTCCATTCCAACTCTTGAAAACAGCCATAATGCTACCAAGTAGCTGGGATTTTGCATCATCGGGAAATTCTTTACCTAGCGATTCTTTAACCCGTTTCTTAAATTCATCGGCAATAATTTTTAGATCATCTGCTGTGAGTTCTGTATCGGAGCTAACGCCTTTCTTGTGCTTGTACTCATCAAGCATCTCATCGAGTTGCTTACGAATTCCAGTTCCACCAGCGGGTTCTAAGCCTTCGGCTTTTTCCATTACCACATCGGCGTACATCATGATAAGCCTGCGGTACGAGTCCCAAACAAAACGAGGGTTATTGGTTTTTTTGATAATTCCAGGAATTGTTGCTGAACATAATCCAATGTTAAGAACGGTGTCCATCATTCCGGGCATGGAGCTGCGAGCACCTGAGCGACAACTCATAAGTAAAGGATTCTCACTATCTCCATACTTCATTCCCATGGCTTTCTCAACAAATTCCATGGCTTTCCATATCTCAGGAAGAAGTTCAGCTGGAAGCTGGTTGTTGTTTTTATAGTACTCGTTGCAAGTATCAGTGGTGATAGTGAAACCAGCAGGTACTGGAAGTCCCAACAAACACATCTCAGCAAGGTTTGCGCCCTTACCTCCCAGCAGATTTTTCATGTCTGCTTTTCCTTCGGCAGTCTTATTCCCAAAGGTGTAAACACGTTTTACATTCGACATCGTAATTTGTTTTAAGTTGATTTATATTGATTTATATTATATTAACAACACTTTTTTCTGAACTTACAAAATTATTAAAAAAAATGAAACAGCAATTTGGAAAACATTATACCCAAATGAAATAATATGCAAACGATATAGTGATGTTTATGCCATATTAGGGTTTAATGTTTTGTTTATTAATTTACATGATTCTAAAGTGGTTTTGGCACTAGATTTGAAATCCAACGCTGATTTATTTGTCAAACTAATACCTAAATCGTAATGAAACCAAAACTATTTTTAACTGTCTTTTTTATTATTGCATCCAGTTCATTTATTTACGCTCAGGGGAATGACGATGAAAAGATGCAAACACTCTTTGGAAACGAACCTGTTATTGTGGGAGGATATGGTGGTCCACGGGTTGGATTTTCTCAGTTTGATGGCAAGGATATTTGGCTTGTGGGTGGACGTGGAGGTGCTATTTTCAATCATGTTTTTTCCATTGGTGGTGCCGGATACGGAATTGTAAACTCTCCTTATTTTTCAAGTATTACCTTCAAAGACTCAACCTATAACGATGTATATCTTGAAGGTGGATATGGTGGATTACAACTTGAGTATATTCTTAAACCCTATAAGGTTGTTCATATTTCATTTCCGCTTCTGATTGGTGCTGGAGGTTTACAATTCACAGATGAACGTTATATTAACACTCAGGATTATAATTTGAATAATCATATCATTTGTAACAAAGCTTTTTTCGTAATTGAACCAGGATTAGAAATCGAACTTAACGTGATAAGGTTCATGCGATTGGCCATAGGGTTAAGCTACCGTTATGCACATGGTGTCGAATTGCCTGACGTTTCATCAAATGCATTTAATACACTAACTGGTTCTGTATCGCTAAAATTTGGTAGTTTCTAATAATAATTTAATATTATATAATTCACGATAACTGGTTAAAAACCAAATCGAAATAATTCAAATGAAAATTTTTAACAATGAAAAAACTCAATCTTAATTTGATATTGCTTCTATGCTTCATTTTTTCAATTCAAATTGTTAATGCTCAACAAACAGTAGAACCAGAATACCTAATAGATCTTAAAAAGGTAAAACTTTCGGGTTTTGGTAATACCCATAGCGAATTTTCAGTAATGGACGGTGAATATGCATATTCATCGGGTTCAGGTGGTGCATTTCTCTTTGACTACAAATACTTTCTAGGAATTTACAACCAGGATATTCAATCCAAGCATTTACGGGAAGATATATACCCTACTGAACACAACCCTGATACAAATCCTATGGATCCAAAGTTCGTCTGCAATCGCATACGTTTTCATCACGGTGGAATTTGGATGGGGTACATTCATAAGCCCAATAATCTTTGGCACCTGGGAACTAATTTGAGGTTGGGAACTGGAAAAATCGGACTTTTTGATAAAGATCTTGAATTTTCTGCTTTCGATGAGCATCATAGCGATTGGGTGGCTGTAGTAACCCCCGAAATGGACATTGAGCTTAATATTGCACGATGGTTCAAAATTGGAATGAGCCTTGGATATCGCCAGGTTATTGGTGTTGATAAAGATTTGTATACCAACATCGATGGAGAATCGAAACGACTTTTTGAATCAGGGCAGTTTTCTAGTCCAGTTGCATCAATAAAATTACATTTTGGGAGTTTTGGACCGAGACTAAATGGTAGAAATAGAAAAAACAGAACAATTGACCACGACTAATTGTTATTACGCTTCAATCTTAAATAATAATTAAAAATATTTTTTCAAATTCTATATGAAAAGGTTGATAATAACCTTATTAACTATACTTGTAGTAGTATATTCAAGTGTAATATCTTTAGCTGATTCTAATGCTGTATTAAGGTATAGTATTAACGGTTATATAAAAGATGCTTCTAATGGAGAGGAATTAATTGGAGCCACTGTGCTAATAAGGGAGTTAGGAATTGGCACAGCAACAAATGCGTATGGATTCTATTCAATTAGCATTACACCAGGCGATTATACATTAATATTTTCGTTTGTGGGTTACTCCTCTGTTGAAAAGAAAGTTACTCTTAATCAGAATTTAACGTTATCAATTGAGCTAAAGGAGCAAACTACCCTTTTAGAGGAGGTGGTTATTTCAAGCGAAAAGCCCAATGCAAATATTACACGGGCTGAAATGAGCGTGGCTCGACTTGATATAAAAACCATACAACGAATGCCTGCCTTTATGGGAGAGGTGGATGTTATCAAATCAATCCAATTGCTTCCGGGTGTTCAAAGTACCTCAGAGGGTACTTCGGGGTTTAGCGTTAGGGGAGGGGCAATGGATCATAACCTTATCCTATTGGATGAGGCAACGGTTTACAACGCGTCCCATTTAATGGGATTCTTCTCTGTCTTCAATAACGATGCCATTAAGGATGTAAAGCTTTATAAGGGTGATATTCCTGCTTCCAGTGGCGGGAGATTAGCATCATTGCTGGATGTTCGGATGAAGGATGGTAATTCTAAGGAATTTACTGCAACTGGAGGAATAGGGACGATTTCAAGTCGATTAACCCTTGAAGGTCCCATTATGAGTGAGAATACCTCATTCATTGTTTCAGGAAGAAGGACATATGCAGATGTTTTTTTACCATTTGCTGCCAACGAGAGTGTCAGGGATAATCGGCTTTTCTTTTACGATATGAACATGAAACTTAGCCATAGGCTAAGTGATAATGATCGTTTATTCTTTTCGGGTTACTTTGGGCGCGACATTTTCAAAAACGATTTTGCCCAATTTGGATTTGGCAATCAGACCCTTACTTTTCGATGGAACCATCTGTTTGGCTCAAAACTATTTTTAAACACATCTGTAATTTACAGTAGATACGATTATTACCTTGGAGCCGAATCGGGCGAACCCACTTCTTTTATTTGGAAATCGGAAATGGAGGATTATAGCGTTAAACTTGATTTTAACTACTTTTTGAATAGCCAGAATAATTTAAAGTTTGGCATTCAGTCTACTTATCACTACATAAGTCCAGGTAGGGCAAAGGGGATAGGAGATAATTCAATTATTGGGCAAATCTTTATGCCTGATAATTACAGCTTGGAACATGGCATTTATGCTCAGAATGAGCAGAGTATTTCTAAAAATCTTACTTTAAAGTATGGTTTACGATTTTCTGCCATACAGAATGTTGGAAAAGCAAAAGTTTACGATTTCGACGATGATTTTGAGGTAGTTGGTTATTCGGAATATAATAGGGGTGAGATTTACAATACATACTCAAATATCGAACCTCGACTGGGAATGGTTTACGCATTTAATGAAAAGAATTCGGTTAAGGCCAGCTACTCTCGCACTGTTCAGTATATCCAGCAAGCTTCAAACTCGGCTGCAGGAACACCTTTGGACATATGGTTTTCTGCTTCGCCAAATGTAAAACCTCAATTGTCAAACCAATGGGCAATGGGTTATTTCAGGAATTTTCTGGATCATTCCATTGAAACTTCATTTGAACTTTACTACAAAACCGTAAAGAATGTTGTTGATTTCAAGGAGTTTGCCAATATTCTTCTCAACGATAAGCTGGAGGGTGAATTACGGGTTGGCAGTGCCGAAGCTTACGGTTTTGAAACTATGGTTAATTTAAACAGAGGAAAACTAAACGGATGGGTAAGTTATACCTATTCGAGGGTCTTTATTACAGTACCTGAAGTCAATTATGGTAAACCATATCCTGCTTTTTACGATAAGCCCCATGATATTTCAATAGTAATGAATTACGAGATAAGCCCTAAAGTATCCATCTCGGGAAATTGGGTTTACTCAACCGGTGTTCCTGCTACATTTCCAGCAGGCAGGTACGAAATAATGGGCGTTATTATCCCTCTTTATACCCAACGTAACTCATACCGTTACCCCGATTATCATAGGCTCGATTTGGCTTTAACCTATAGACCTAATGTAAATTCTTCAAAGAAATGGCAGGGCGAATGGAATTTATCAATTTATAATGCTTACAGAAGAAAGAATGCATGGGCAATAAACTTTGTGAGTGATAAGGACAACCCTAACATCACTTATGCTGAGAAAACATACCTTTTCTCAATTCTTCCAGCATTAACTTACAATTTTAAGTTTTAAGTAAATTCAGATTATGATGAAAAATTATAATAAGATGCTAAGAAAGTTAGGATTAATAGTTTTGGTACTAGTAACCTTTTCATGTACAGAAAGGATTGATATTGAATTGGATGGAACATATACTCGCTGTGTGATTTTTGGACAAATAACTACAGATACAACTGCTCACAGGATTACCATAACAAGAACAGGAGATTACTTCAAAAACACTCCTTCGGAGGGTATTTCCAATGCAAATGTTAGAATTTTTGATGGGGAAATTGACTATCCGCTTTTTGAAGACATTGAGCAACCAGGAAATTATTATACAGAGCCCAACGTTTATGGGATTACAGGAAGAAACTATACTCTTTTTGTTGATAATGTTGATTTGTTAAGTGATGGAAACCTTACGAGCTATCAAGCTACCTGCGAAATGAAACCGGTTGCCGATCCCGATTCAATAAGAGTATTTTATCAACCCCTATGGCGGGGTTGGGTTGTGCAAGCTTTTGCACAGGACCCTCCGGAAACCAATGATTACTACAAATTTTTAGTTTACCAAAATGGAGAATTACATTCTGATTCATTGCAGAATATCAACTATACCGATGATTCTTTCTTCAATGGTAGCTATACAAATGGGGTTGTAGTATACTACGTGTTTGGTGAAGAAGGCTTTAGTATTGGCGATACGATAACAGTTGGTTTTTGTGGAATTACTGAGGACTATTATAAATATCTTATTGAAGTGCAAACAGCATCTAGGCCATCGGTTCCTCTTTTTAGCGGGCCCCCGGCAAACCCACGTACAAATTTAAGTAACGATGCCATTGGGTATTTCACTGCTTATTCAATTTCAAAGGTATCAACTATTATTAAGGGTAACGACGGCGAACTCCCTTAGTTTCTAATGATTTTTTTAAACTAACCTCCACAAAAAAAGACCTTTTGTAATTAAAAGGTCTTTTTTGAGGGATAATTTTATTTTACTCTTTTATTCCTAAAAGTTTTAACATAAATGCATACTCAAATGCAACTTCTTTCAATGACTTAAAGCGACCTGAAGCACCTCCATGTCCGGCATCCATGTCTGTTTTGAATAAAACTAAATTGTCATCGATTTTTTGATCCCTTAGTTTTGCCACCCATTTTGCTGGTTCAAAGTATTGCACCTGAGAATCGTGATAACCAGTAGTTATTAACATGTTGGTATAGTATTGTGGCTTTACCTGATCGTAGGGAGAGTAGGATTTCATGTAGAAATAGTATATGGAATCATTGGGGTTACCCCACTCGTCATATTCACTGGTGGTTAGAGGTATCGAAGTGTCGAGCATGGTGGTAACAACATCAACAAATGGAACCTGAGCTATAATTCCTTTGTAAAGGTCGGGTCTTAGGTTGGCAATTACACCCATAAGTAATCCGCCTGCACTTCCACCCATTGCAAAGAGTTTATCGGGGTTTGTGTATTTATTATCAATTAAATATTGCGAGCAGGCAATGAAATCGGTGTAGGTATTCATTTTCTTGAGCAGTTTTCCATCTTCATACCATTGTCGTCCCAACTCTTGACCACCGCGAACATGAGCAATGGCAAATACAAATCCTCTGTCCAATAAGCTTAATCTTGATGGGCTAAAATATGGATCAGTAGAAGAACCATAGGATCCATATGCATAGATTAAAGCAGGATTATTTCCGTTTAATTCAATTCCTTTTCGGTATACTAGCGAGATTGGAACGGATGTGCCATCTTCAGCAATCACCCAGTGCCTTTTTGCTTCGTAGTTTTCGGAGGAGAAATCACCTAAAACTTCGCTCTGCTTTTTTAGGATTTTTTCTCGTGTATCCATGTTGTAATCGTATGTTGAGAAGGGAGTGGTTAGAGAGGTGTATGAATACCTTAGCAAAGGAGTATCATATTCAGGATTTATTGAAATCATGGCTGTGTATGCCTCCTCACCAAAGTCGAGGTAGTGTTCCTCTTTTGTATTCATGTTGATTATTCGAAGCTGCTTTAGCCCACCAATACGCTCGTCAACCACCATGTGATTTTTGAAAATTTCTGCTCCTGAAAGGAGCACATCATCCCGATGAGGGATTACCACTTTCCAGTTCGATTTACCAGGCTTTGAAACTGGTGTTTCCATTAGCTGAAAATTGGTTGCATTAAGGTTTGTAGTAATGTAAAACTTATCTCCATAGTGAGTTACAAAGTATTCTAAACCTCTTTCACGGGGTTGAATGAGTTTGATTTTTCCGTAGGGATTATTGGCATCAAGGTAGCTAAACTCTGTTGACATTGTACTTCCCGATCCAAAATATATAAATGCTTTGGATTTAGATTTATATGTGAATGCTCTAAAGGTTTCATCCCTCTCTTCATATACCAAGACATCATTTTTAGCCGTGGTTTCATCAAGCGAATGCCTGTAAATTCTATAGGGTCGTAAAGAATTATCAATTACAGTGTAAAATACTGTTTTATTGTCGTTTGCCCAAGCTACTGATCCTGTAGTTGTGGATATTTTGGTATCAAGGAGTTTCCCAGTGGCTAAGTCCTTAAAGTAAATGGTGTATTGCCTTCTGCTAACAGTATCAACGCCATAGGCAAGTATGTTGTTATTTGGTGAAACATTAATCCCAACGGCAGAATAGTAACTGTATCCTTCTGCCAGTTGATTAACATCAAGCATGATCTCCTCATCTGCATCAATGCTTTCTTTCTTGCGACAGTATATTGGGTATTCTTTTCCCTCTTCATATCTGTTGTAATAAAAATATCCATTTTCAAAGTAGGGAACTGACTCATCCTGCTCCTTGATCCTTGATTTGATTTCGATAAAGAGCTTTTCCTGCAAGGCTTCGGTTTTTTTCAATACCTCCTGAGTATAAGCGTTTTCAGCATTAAGATATGCCAACACCTCCTCTGCATCACGTTGGTTCATCCAGAAATATGGATCTATTCGAGTATCTCCAAACATTACCAATTCTTGAGGCTTCTTTTCAGCAATGGGAGGAACTGGTACTGATGTGCAACCACCAATTAATAGAGAAATCAGAATTGCAATTGCAAATGATTTAATCGTGTTCATTATTCCAAAAATTAAGTTTAATATTAATTCAACAAATAGGGGAGAAATATTTAAAAAAACATTCAAATATATTTTAAATATTTCACACTCAAAACAAAAGTTAAATCTTTTTGTTTCGTTAATGAAGAGTAATAATGAACATTAATATTATTAAAACGTTATCCATTTAAGCATGCAATTTTTTTGAAGTTGTAATTGTTTATTATTTTGAGATATTATGAAAATCAAGTTTGTGAAGTTTTTTCTGGTCGTATTTTCCGGTATGTTCTTTTTAGTATCATGCTCTTCTTCAGTTCAGGTTAAAGATGAAAAACTTGTTGTTCCAGTAATTGATTTTGAAGGTTTCAGACCTGCACTTACCAAGCAGAATGATACAACCTATGTCATTAATTTTTGGGCTACTTGGTGTGCCCCTTGCATAAAGGAGATACCATATTTTGAGAAGCTTAATGCTGATTATGCCAATGAAAAATTATCAGTAATTCTTGTTAATCTAGACTTTCCAAACCATTACGATTCCAGGCTGATCCCTTTTATTAACGATAATAACATCAAATCGAAGGTGATCATGCTTGATGATCCTAACTCGAACTATTGGATCAACGAGGTTGACCCAACATGGACAGGTGCCATTCCAGCAACCCTTATCTACAACAGGAATAAGAGAGAATTTTACGAGAAAGAGTTCTCCTATGAGGAACTCAAAGAAATCATCGATAATTTTCAATAACAATAATTAATAAAAAACTAAAATGCTATGAAAAGATTTTTGTTTACACTGCTTGTAATGGTTGCAACCATTACCATTGCCTTTTCTCAAGGCTATAAGATTGGAAATAAAGCCGCCGACTTTCGCTTGAAGAACGTTGATGGCAAAATGGTATCCTTGGCCGATTACGTCGATGCCAAAGGTTTTGTGATTATTTTTTCCTGTAACCACTGCCCATATATTATTGCATATGAGGATAGAATGATTGATTTGCATAATAAGTATGCTTCAAAAGGCTATCCAGTAATTGCAATCAATCCCAACGATCCTGCTGCTCAGCCACAGGATAGCTACGAGAAGATGATTGAAAGGGCCAATGAGAAAAAATTTCCCTTTGCTTATCTCTTTGATGATGGTCAAAAGGTATATCCGGTTTACGGTGCAACCCGGACGCCCCACGTTTACCTGCTAAACAAAAAGGGAGGAGACTTAATTGTAGAGTATATTGGTACAATAGACGATAACTACAAGGATGCTTCACAGGTAAAGGAGAAGTTCTTAGAGAACGCCATCGATGCGCTAATCGCAGGGAAGAAGCCTGCTGTAACTGAAACCAAGGCGATTGGATGCACGATAAAGGTGAAGAAGTAGATTTAAATAATCGCATAAAACTAATGATGCGGGTTTTCGACCCGCATTTTTTCTATAAATATCTTTAAGAGGATTTAATTACTTATACAAAGAAAAATTATTATACAAACCAAAGTTTGCAATTATTAAACGTTTGAGAGTTAGGGCTTCATACTATTCCATAATAAAATATGCTGATTTAGAGAAGAAATGAAGAATTAATAACTTAAACATCAATATATGTGCAATCTCTGTAAAAGCTATCTTAACTTAATTTTCCTATACTTAATTTTAAAACAAAACCAAACATTGGTCTCTTTGAATTCAATTCCGCAAAGAATACAACTCCCAATCCCAAATAATTAAGCGGTTTTATTATAAAATCAATTTCCAAAGGAATTGAAGGTGAGAAAAATCTTTCCTCTTCATAATATCTTCGATCACCAATATGAAACCAACTAGAACTAGAATACAAGTATTTTCCACGCTTAATTCCTCCTGTTATTCCTAATCCACCAGATAACTGTAATCTTACCTTTTCCCACATAAATCCTTTTCCAAGCATTATTCCTGAACAATAAAATTTTTCTGATGGTGTTGGTCCAAACATATTAAATTCTTCCTGATACAAGAACCTTATCTTGTAAAGTGTCCTATTATTAATCAAATTTGCACTGAAGTTATACGATAAGCCATCCGATTCATTTGTTGAATAGTAATACCCGGCACCAGCATCAATCCAATATGAATAATTCTTAAAATCAATTTCTTTAATTCTCAGAATAGAGCTTCTGTTAATAGTAAGTTCGCTTAGAAGTTCGGTTTTAATAATAATCTTCAAACTATCTTCCAGCACTATAGTGCCTACAAATTTATTGCCATCGCGAGTTTCTATCTTGAAAAGCGATTGACCTTCTTCTACTTGAGATAGTGCAATGAGAGAAACAAAAAGGAGCGAAAAAAACGAAGTTAGGATTTTCATAGTAATTGGCTTTAGGTTTAATTAAAAACAAGAACCAAATAACGTTGTTGCTAAAAGAAAAGGCATAGAGCTAATTAGCAGCCCGTACGCACCTTCAAGAAAATTCTGATCGCATACTTAGGCTAATGCTCTCGAACATTCCACTATATACTAATAGTTGCCTTCTGAAAGCAAAATTTGAAATGCCATAATTATTTGGCCATGCCGATAATGATAAGAGCGATAACCAATCAGAATATGAGTACTTAATAAATTTTGATGCGATTAGTGAGAATAGTAAACTTAGTGAAATCACGAGAGTCCACTTTGTAAAAGGCAACCCTTTACGGTATTCCTCGAAGTATGCAATTGCTATTGCAAGGTAAACCCCAAGAAAAAAAAGAACCTAGGATTTATGGTTAGTTCAAATGGGTTAATATTAAATAGTGCATCCATATGTTTTTAACCAAAGGTAAAACATATGGATGCAAATGTCAATAGATTGTACTATAAATAATTATATTTCTTTCGGTAAATAGAAATTCACTAATAAAAGAAGCAAGGATAATTCACTTCGTTCATGAAAAAGTTAAAGATTTAGTAAGTGATTACGGTTTTCCCAACTTCATAAATCGAAAATCTTAAATCCTTGTTCGATATTCCTAATAATTTTCGGCCAGCACCTCAAAGTATTCCATGGGATGCTGACAAGCAGGACAGTTCTTGAGGGCTTTTTTACCCTTGTGGTGATAACCGCACTTGCGACACACCCAAACTACCTCCTCGTCCTTCTCAAAAACTTTTCCCTCCTCAATATTCTTTAGCAATTTCAGGTAACGCTCTTCGTGATCCTTTTCAACCTTTGCAATCATCTTAAAGGCGGTTGCAACTTGTTTGAAACCTTCCTTTTCGGCCACCTCGGCAAAGTGTGGGTACAAATCGGCCCATTCTTCATGCTCGCCCATGGCGGCAGCCTTAAGGTTTTCAGCAGTTGTGCCAATCACTCCCGCTGGGTACGATGCGGTGATCTCAACCATTCCTCCCTCTAAAAACTTGAAGAACACCTTTGCATGTTGCTCTTCTTGCATTGCAGTTTGCATGAAAAGTTCAGCAATTTGTTGATATCCATCCTTAATCGCTTGCTTCGCAAAGAATGTATAACGATTTTTTGCCTGCGATTCACCTGCAAAGGATTTAAGCAGGTTCTTTTCAGTTTTGGTTCCTTTTATACTCTTTTCCATGTTATTATTTTTTTAAAACACTCAAATCTAATTAACTTTTGGTGTATACCAATCACCAATATGTAAATATGGTAATATTTAGAATGGTTTTAATTATCACAGAATAAAAGCCGGGTTGATCATTTCACTTTTACCCATATCTTTGGCAAATAGTTTTTAAAAGTATTTATATGGATATTGATATTTGGATGTATGTTTTGGTTATTGTTGCAGGAGTTTTTGCCGGATTTATTAATACTCTTGCAGGTAGTGGCTCGTTGATTACATTACCCTTGCTTATTTTTCTTGGATTACCTGCCAATGTAGCCAACGGTACAAATAGGATAGGTATTTTACTTCAGAGTTTGGTTGCTGTTGGTGGTTTTAAGCAAAAAAAGGTGTTTGAGTGGAAAGAGGGAATATGGTTAACAATACCTGCAACCATTGGATCCTTTATTGGCGCAGCAATGGCAGTTAATCTTAACGATCTGCTTATGAATAGAATCATAGGTGGATTGCTCATCTTCATGTTTTTTATAATCCTCTTTAAACCCGAGCAGTGGATAAAGGAACATGCAGGTTTGGTGAAGGCAAAGCCCAGCATAATGCAGATAATTATCTTTTTTGGTATAGGTTTTTATGGTGGTTTCATTCAGGCAGGGGTTGGTTTTTTCTTGCTTGCAGGCTTGGTGCTTGGAGCAGGTTTCGATTTGCTGAAAGGGAATGCCATTAAAGTGCTTATTGTTTTAGTATATACTGTAGCTGCTATTGTTGTTTTTATTTATAACAATCAGATTAATTATCAGATTGGTCTTATACTGGGTCTGGGGAGTATGCTTGGGGCCTGGATTGCTACACGGGTAGCCGTAAAAAAGGGATCGAAATTTATCCGTTGGGTGCTGCTTATAACCGTTTTTGGTTTTGCAGTGAAATTGCTATTCTTCTAATATCGTGAAGAATTACTGCTGAAGTTTAAACACGTAAGTGATCGTTCCGGTTTGGAATGCAGGTGCTCCCGGGCTTACATCAAATCTGGCACGAAGCGCAGCAGTTTCAGCGGCTTTTAAAAGATCACTATCAAGGGTTGTTGAACCCCTTACTCCCGGAACAGCCTTAGTTACAATTCCATTTCTGTCAACGGTAACCTCAACCACAACTCGTCCGCTCTTCTGTTTGGGGTAATCGGGGTGGGGTAACGAAAGAGCATTTCTGGTCCCAAGGCTAAAGCTAATACCATCGCCACCTCCCTCAGTGCCACCGGTACGGTTGCCAGATTCGGTAGAACCATCGGGGTCACCCTGGTTTCCCTTAACGTTGCCATCACCTTCGCCAGTATCGTCGCCATCGGTTTTTTGACCGGGGAATAATGTTCTTCTGTCAACCTCACGGGGTTTCACCTCTTCGGGTTGGGTTTGCTCTTGCTGAGTTGGGGTCTCCTGCTGCTTTGTCTCCTTGGGTTTTTCAGGAGTTGGTTTGGGTTTGGTGGGAGGGATTGAAGGAGCTTCTTCGTAATTTTGTGTCAACGGAGATTCTTCTACTCTTTCGTTCGATGCAGGGCTTGCTGGCTGTGATACTTCTCGTGGGGATGGACGGGGTTCGGTGATTCCCATTCCCATTTCATCGGTGCCAAAATTAATGAGAATTCCTTCCTCATCGGGTAAGGGGAGGGGGGTTGAGAAACCAAAGATTATCAGCAGCACAATAATTGTAATGTGCACAAGAAATGAACCGAGTATCCCTTTGGTTTTGTTAGACATGACTCTACTCTTTTTACTTTAAAGGCTGAGTTGCTAAGATCAATTTGTAATGGTTGTCCTTTGCA
>CAZDXY010000006.1:0-7692 GCA_964509385.1 uncultured Rikenellaceae bacterium | reverse complement strand
TGCCAACAGGGGTTCTAAATCGTAGAAAGATATGGGTGTTTGCTCAATGTAAAAACGTAAATCCTCGGTTATGCTCACCGATGTTATGGGCTTCGATGGAGTTTGACTATCGCTTTGAGGAAGCAGTAGTTTTAAGGCATTGGGAGCAATTAGCGTTGATGTTACCATGAAGAAAATGAGCAGGAGGAATACAATGTCAGTCATAGACGACATGCTAAAATTTGGGTTAACCTTCGATCCTCGCTTTAGTGCCATTTTATTTTTATTTATAAAATTTAAACAGGTTCGTTGAGAAGATCCATGAATTCAGTGGTATTGGCCTCCATGGTAAATACCACTTTTTCAACTTTTGCAACTAAAATATTATACCCAAAGTAGGCAGCAATACCTACAATCAAACCTGCAACGGTAGTTACCATGGCAGTGTAAATACCATTAGATAAAAGTCCCACATCGATGTTGTTCCCAGCCATGGACATATCATAAAAAGCCCTTATCATTCCTATAACAGTGCCCAAGAATCCAATCATGGGTGCACCACCCGAAATGGTGGCTAGGGTTGGGAGACTTCCTTCGAGTTTGGATATCTCAAGGTTTCCCACATTTTCTATTGCAGCATTAACATCGGACAAAGGGCGACCAATTCGCTGAATGCCTTTCTCTATCATTCTTGCAACTGGTGTATTCTGTGCCTGGCATAAGGCAATTGCTGATTCGATCTTGTCATCGTGAATGTATTCCTTTATTCGGTTCATGAAGTTGATATCTTCACGTGCCGCTTTTTTTATAGCCCAATATCGCTCTATGAAAAGGTAAACAGCTATAAACCATAGAAGCACAATGGGGATCATAATCCATCCTCCCTTTAAGGCAAGTTCCCAGAAATTAAGGGTAATTTCAGTAGGTTGATTGTTTAAAGCCTGAGAGGCAATATCTACCTGAAGAAGGTGCATAATAGTAATTTTATTTAGTGAAAAACTGGTCGAAGTTAATAAAAAAACGCAAATGTAATCCAACTATTTTATTCCTAGAAAAGCAATTTCATCATTCTTTAGGGTATCAACTGGAATAAGGAACGAATCATAATCAGGTATTGGAAAATCATTCTCTTGCGACGGGGTTTGTTTAGGCTTAAAAATATTCAAGTATCGACGCCATAATTCGTTCAAAGAGTTAAAATCTTCGCGGTACATTACACCAGCACCAGTAGTGAAGGGTGATTGCGTGCTTCCGTAGAGTACATCATCGTTTGATCGGGCAAACGCTTTAAGTCGTATTTTGCCGGAGGGAACAATTTTAACATCGATGTTGAAGTCTCCAGCAATTGGACTACTTGAGGTTTGGGTACCCATATCCACGTTTCCATTAATTGTAACCCTATCGTTGAATAGTTGTGTTGATACTGCCAATTCCACTTCGTTGGAGCTTAATTCGGCAGCAGGATCGCCCGGGCGATAGTTCAATCCTATATCGAAAGTGTTACTCCATTGTGAAAGCCAATTGCTAAGCTGATTTGAAAGCATTTCGCTTGCTGTAGATGCAAGCCCCTGACTGAATTGGCCTCCTGCTTGACTATCACCTCCAGAGGGATCAATAAAGCTGTTGATCACCAGTAGAGAAAGAAATTGCATACTCATATTTTCTTCTGTATTGAGTATACTCTGAACTTGTGCTTTGGTTTCACTATCGGCACCAGGTAAATCAATGTTGAATTCAATATTAGGTTCCATTAGCTTTCCGGTAAGGAATATTTGGCAATCAACCGGTAACCTTTTATTGAATTTCTCATCCTGTTGTGAAGGAAAAAGTGGTTTTAGAGATGTTCTAAGCGAATATATAGCTTTAATATCCATATTGGCATCATCAACTTCTCCGTTCCAGTTGATGGTACTACCTTCTCCAATTCTTAATCGTTTATTGATTACTCCCTGAAGAGTAAACAGGTAGTCTCCTTTTTCAATGATATATTCACCAAACATGTTAAATATATCCTTACTTGGGTTTACTTCCATTTTCAAGTTACCCGAACCATTGGCCTTGATTATATCGCCAAGTTGCTTATCAATAATGATTTGGGCTTCAGCCTCAGGGGTTACTTCAAGATTTAAGTTTATGGCTAAATTGGCTTTTGGTGTTTCCTCAATTCCAATAATATCTTCAATGATAATAATGTCTGAACTTCGGTTGACGAAAGAGATGAAATCGCTTTCTGCTACATCGCTCGATGATGATAAGGGAAGGAAAATGGCAGTTCTGGGTTCGGTTCGCACAGATGCATCCACATTTAAACTGCTGGGAGATCCCCAAACTCTTGCAAGCCCTGTTGCATAAACTATCCCATAAAAGAGCTCATTATCCCTTTCAGTGGTGTTAAGAAACTGGAAATTGTTGGGTGTAATGTTAAGGTCAAGGTTAATATTTTTAAAGTAATCGGTTTGAATGGATCCATTCAGTGTAGCTGTACGGTTGTTCACATCTTGAATTTTAAAACCCCGGAAGAAAATGTTACTATTGTCAAAGTAAATTGCATCCGATATTCTATAGCGGGTTCTTGAGAAATCCACTGTCATTCCTGCATTATTCATTGAGAGCATACCATTAACTATGGGCTTATCTAGAGAACCTACAACTGTAATATTTCCTGAAAGTGATCCTTCAATATCGAGCAAATTGCCATCAAGAATTGGTTCAAAATGATTTAACAGTATTCGATTGATATTAACCTTAAAGTTAAGGTTTTTAGTTTCTGGGTATATATCTCCAAAAGCTCTAAAAGTTGTTTCGTTATAAAGAGAATTTATTGCATTAATACTTAACTTCTTTGCATCGGCAAACCATTGGCTTGTAAAAACTAATTTTCCGACTTCCTGTTTATTTATATATAGATTGTTAAGAATTAAATCGGAGTAGAAAAGAGGTTTTTCCATTATATTGTTTACCATGGCATAACCTTCAATTCTCCCTCCGAATTGGTATCCCATATCTTTAGTGTATATATTAATATTTGAAATATCAATATTATTGAGTTCTATAACAACTGAATCCTTAGGGTTCGAAGAAATATTCCCTCTTACCTTTAAATTTTGATTTCTGTTAACCAGTTCAAAATCATAAATTGCAACATGAGAAGAATCAATAATAATTTCGGAGGGATTGATACTCCATAGGGTATCGTTAAGGAAAAATTGTGAGGGTTGAAACTGAAATCTAATCCATCTATCAGCCTGTTTTGTTGAGTATTCAAAATGAGTTATTGCGTTTATTGAGCCCTGATTTTTTATTTGAGTTCTGTTATCCCACGAAAGTCTTGCAAATATATCGTTCTCATTGGTTGTTGTTGTTATATTGATATTTCGGATATGTGTTTCACCAATTTGTAATGAAGGTGTGCTAATACTTGCAACAAAAGTGGTGTCGTATGTTTGACCATCAATGGATATATTCTTAATTAAGTTACCCCCCACTACCAGTTCGGGAATCATAACTTTTAGGGTAAGCGATTGTAAATCAGGGTTGTAAATTCCAAAAACGTTGGTATTCTCTGCAATTCTGAAACCAGGTGA
Source organism: uncultured Rikenellaceae bacterium (assembly GCA_964509385.1). Taxonomy (GTDB): domain Bacteria; phylum Bacteroidota; class Bacteroidia; order Bacteroidales; family Tenuifilaceae; genus MWFE01. Next base: position 4,129 of record CAZDXY010000006.1, on the reverse strand, counting down.
TATAACATCAAACAATTTTTGTGTTTTTCGCAAGCGAAGTTTGATGATATAATCATTGTATTCGGGATTTTCTACTCCCGAAGGCATAATATCAGGCTTTTTGTTGTCGGGGCTAAGTGCTGGAATATAACGATAGATTAATAGGTTGAGTGAAGAGAAAATATTGGCATAGTTATATTTTCCCCTTAATTCACCTTCTGCAAACTCAGTTTTTAAGGAAATTAACTTGCTATCAACAGTATTATTTGCTATTATGGTAATATCGGAAGTCTTAATCTCACCATTTTGATTTCTGTAAACACAGTTTAGCACTTTTACCTCGCCCTGGCTATTATCAAGATTACTTCCTGAAAACTTTGAGGTTAGTAGAAATGAAGCTTGTGAAATACTATCAGTTTTATTCAGGTTAAGTTTGACCAGATCAATTTTTGGAACAAATGCAGAGAAGTCAAAAACAGGAATAGTATCAGAAAAATCAACTTTTCCCATGAAATTCAACTTTAAGTTTGGATCATCAAGAAACACAGTTCCAACATATGTTTTATTTGTTAAGTTTCCTGATATTTTTATGTTATTATATTCATATTCATTGGCTTCAATGGAGTAAATAGTAGCATCAGTTAATGCTTCTATGTTATTGCTATGATCTGTACTTCCTTTAATGTTCGCTTTTAAACTAGTGCGTCCGAGTAATTGATTTTCAGTTAATTTTCCGAGGTCAAATCCATTTGCAGAAATCTCACCACTAAAGTTTGTTGTTTTTTGCTGGTTCGGTTTTATGGAGATGTCCATGGATATATTTCCAATTGAAGAATTTAAAGTGCCATAGGCTACAAAGTCAGATAGAAATCCAGTGAAATTTCCAGAATATGATAATTTCTCAAAAACCATTAAAATTTCGGGTAAGTCAATTAATGATTTATTTGTGCTGGGATTTTTTATTGCCTCAATATCAGAAATTTCTGTAGTGAATCCTTTGATGTCAACAATAAGGAGCGAGTTATTAATGTCGGGTAATCCGGTAATATTTATATTGGCGTTTAGGTTTGTATTATTACCAGTGCTTATGTCCAAATCTCTAAGCCTTATATCGCTTACCGGCCCCCTGAATGAACTGGCAATGGAAAGGGTTAAATCAAAATCTTTTAGTCCTGACGCAAACGATGAAAGAAATTTTGTATTGAGTATCGATTTGTCTAAAACCCCATTTAAGCGAACTTCTTCCACAAAATTACCCATAGCTTCCCAGTCGTTATAGCTCATTCTTAGATAGGGGAGACTTAAATTAGTACCCATTGCGATTAATCGTAGTTTCTCAAAATTCATATGCTGACTGCTAAAACTCACATCTGATCTGAACCTTTCGACTAAAAAACCACTTTTTTCAAAAAAATCCATATCGGCAATGGTAAAGCTTATTGTATCACCAATTATATTGATGTAATTTATATCCAGGTTAGCATTTGTTATATACAAATCCTGAAAGTTTATACCAGATTCAACACTATCAGCCATTTCGTGTTTCATGGCAAAAATGGTTGATTTTAATCGTGCGTGTCGAATATTAATTAAAAATGGATCGCTCGGTTCTTTTATTGTATCTTTTCTCAAAGATTGAATTAGTGCAGAAAGATTCATCACTCCGAGGCTGTCCGTATTTAAGTGTATTTGGGCATTTTCTGTTGTAACCCTGTATAAATTAATGATTTTCTTTTTACCACTAAATCGCATAAGGTTAACAGTTACGGTTTCTGCCGCAAATAGAGTATCTTGTTTTAGATCTGCAATAAAAACATTACGAAGTAGCAGACGGTTAAAAGGACGAAAATCAACCTTTTCAATAAATACTTTCGTCTCAATTTTTTCTTCGATGATTTGGGAGGCCTTTGTCACAAGCCAGGTTTGTACTTGGTTGTTTTGAATTATAAACCAAATAGTAGTGGGTATTGATAGAAATACCAGTACAACAATAAGGATTATTTTAATCGCTTTTTTGATACCTTTGCCTCCCGAAAGTTTTACATATTTAGTATGCTGCATATCATAAACTATGCCATTCGCTAAAAATGCCCGAATTTAGTTAAATACAAAGGATATGTTTAATATTTTTTGGTAATAATTTTTGAATTTTTGTCGAATTGATAATAATTTGTAGATGAGTATAGTAATTCTTGGGATAGAATCCTCATGCGATGATACTTCTGCTGCTGTAATTGAAGATGGATTATTGCTGTCAAATTTAATTTGTAATCAGCAGATTCACAAGGAGTATGGTGGAGTTGTTCCAGAACTTGCTTCGAGAGCGCATCAAGCGAATATTATTCCTGTTGTTGATAGAGCATTGAAATTAGCATCAAAAACCCCCAATGATATTACAGCAGTAGCTTTCACAAAAGGACCTGGTTTATTGGGATCGCTTTTGGTTGGGTCATCATTTGCCAAGGGATTTGCTCTTGCCCAAAAAATTCCACTTATTGAGGTGAATCACCTACAGGGCCATATTCTTTCTCATTTTATAAGAACTGAAATATCTAGTCAATTCCCCAAATTTCCATTTTTATGTTTACTTGTTTCAGGTGGACATACTCAACTTGTCGTGGTACGTGATTATTTGAATATGGAGATTATTGGTAAAACTATAGATGATGCAGCAGGTGAGGCTTTTGACAAATGCGCAAAATTAATGGGAATGGACTATCCAGGAGGTCCTATTGTGGACAAACTTGCCAAAATGGGTAATCCAGAAGCATTTCAGTTTGCAAAACCACTTCCAAAAGGGCTCGATTTTAGCTTCAGCGGTCTAAAGACCTCATTTCTTTATTTTCTTCGGGATAAGATTAGAGATGACAGTAGTTTTATCGAAAATAGGAAGGATGATCTTTGTGCCTCACTACAGAGAACTATTGTTGATATTCTTATTAATAAACTCATTTTAGCATCAACACAAACTGGAATTAATGAGATTACATTAGCAGGCGGTGTGGCAGCTAATTCAGAGCTCAGGAATACTTTAAACAGAACAGGAGAGCAGTTGGGATGGAATGTGTATGTTCCTGAGTTTAAATTTACAACTGATAATGCTGCTATGATAGCCATTGCAGGTTATTACAAGTTTTTGAAAGGTGATTTTGCTGAACACGATACAGTGCCAATGGCCAGATTACCCTTTTAGATTAATGTGGTTGTTGAGTTTAGAATATGCCTATATGTGTTCGATAATTTTTGCGACTAGTTGTACTTGTGGTAAAGGACGTTGTATTACATCGCAAAAACCCGATTCAATGTATTTTTCCTTATGTTCAAAACCGAAAGTTACATAGGCAATGATGGGAAGCAACGGCCTTGAATTTTGGATGGTTTTTGCTGTATCCATTTCGTAATTTGAAATTACACTCATTCCCATGATTACCATATCGATTTTTGGATAACCAAGGCAAATATCAATTGTCTTATTATGGCTTTCAGAGTAAATTAAATTACATCCAGTTCCGTTGACTAATGTTTTGATGAGAACATAATTATTGGGGTGTTTATCTGAAATTAAGACTGTCTTACCATAAATTCTTTGAATTAAATTTTTTGGTAAGAGTTCTTCGAATTTTTTAAGGGTTTCGTTTTTAACTCTTAAGTTTTCGATTGGTATAATGGGAATATTTACAAAGAAACAAGACCCCGATTTTTCAATACTTTCAACCTTTAGGTTACCTCTCATTTTTAGAACCAGACTCTTAATGATAGATAATCCAAACCCAATTTTTTTTGAAAAAATTTGGGTTGGGTTTTCAAAATATTGGTTAACCAACTTAACCACCTCATTATTAAATCCCTTGCCAGTATCTTTTACCCAAAATTGCAGTAGTTCCGATTCTGCCATTACATAACCCATTTCAACGTAACCTTCTTTTGTGTGTTTAAAAGCATTTCTAATCAGAGCATCAACAATTCGCAATAATCTATCATCGTCGATAAGGTATTTTGATGTATCTTTTTTCGAAGGGAAATTCGTTTTTAAATCAACTTCTTTATGCAAGAAATTGGTTCGATAATCTTCATAATAATTTTCGAAAAGAGTATCTAGGACAACCGCTTTGTATGATAAAAGATTTTCTGAAGAATCTAAGCTTGAAAT
>CAZDXY010000005.1:0-64077 GCA_964509385.1 uncultured Rikenellaceae bacterium | reverse complement strand
AGGAGTTGTAATAGGCTGTGTTCAATAAGTCAAAGATACAATCTGAAAGCAATTCACAACGAAAGGATAGAAAGGTTAGATGCTTGCTCGGCTGTGTTCAATAAGTCAAAGATACAATCTGAAAGCAATTCACAACTTATCCTGAGCAGTCAGAATTTAACGCCAAGCTGTGTTCAATAAGTCAAAGATACAATCTGAAAGCAATTCACAACGCATCAGCCTGTGCGGGTCGGGGTGGTTTGGCTGTGTTCAATATGTCAAACCTGCCTGCGTGCCATCCCTTCGGCAGGCAGGGAAACAGCTATTAACAGTAATTCAATTCGAAATATAAACCGCTTGTTTGTAAATGTAGTATTAAAAAACAATTCCAAAAATCTATACCTTTGCATCCATTTACAATGAAACATTTTTAGTGTGAATCTGTTTGTATTATACCGTACAAAAGTGATAATAACTATATGAAAATCAAAAACAAAGTACTTCTGATGATCCTCGATGGATGGGGCATAGGCAAGGGCGACCGGAGTGATGTGATTGCCACCACCAAGCCCGAGAATATGAATACCCTTAGAATGAAATATCCCAATGCGCAGCTGCTTACCTGTGGCGAGAATGTGGGCTTGCCCGATGGGCAAATGGGCAATTCCGAGGTGGGACACCTAAACATTGGTGCAGGTCGTGTTGTATATCAGGACTTGGTGCGGATTAACAAGGAGATCAAAGAGGGGCAAATTGACAGTAACCCTGTTCTTTCAAATGCATTTAACCATGCCCGTGAAAAGGGCGTTTCGCTTCATTTTATTGGTTTGGTTTCCGATGGCGGGGTGCACTCCATGGATACTCATCTTTACAAGCTCTGCGATATGACCAAGGACTATGGGTTAAACAAGGTATTTATACATGCCCTTACCGATGGTCGCGATACTGATCCCCAGAGTGGATTGGGTTTCGTCCGTAACCTTGAGAATCATCTTGCAAAGAGTAATGGTACTATTGCCTCATTGATAGGCCGGTATTACACCATGGACCGTGACAAGCGCTGGGAACGGGTAAAGGTGGGATACGATTTAATGGTGAATGGCATTGGAAAAGCCACTGCAAGCATTACTAAGTCCATGGAAGAATCCTATGCCCAAGGCATTACCGATGAGTTTATCAAACCCATTGTAAAGGTTGATGAAAATGGTAAACCTGTTGGCATAATTAAGGAGAACGATGTGGTGATCTGCTTCAATTTCCGCACCGATCGACTAAGGGAAATTACCATTGCTTTAACCCAAAAGGACATGCCAGAGCATGGAATGAATACCATTCCTCTGCATTACGTTACGCTTACCCGGTACGATGATACATTTAAAGGGGTAAACGTGGCATACGAAAAAGATAATCTGATTAATACCTTGGGTGAAGTTGTATCATCGGCAGGACTCAAACAGCTTAGGATTGCTGAGACCGAAAAGTATGCCCATGTTACCTTTTTCTTTTCAGGTGGTCGGGAAGAGGTGTTCAACAATGAGAGCCGAATCCTAATCCCTTCACCCAAGGTGGCAACCTACGATTTGAAACCCGAGATGAGTGCCTTTGAGGTGAAGGATGCCATTTTGGGAGAGCTTAATAATGGTACCCACGATTTTATTTGCCTCAACTTCGCCAATGGCGATATGGTGGGACACACAGGGATTTACAGTGCCATTGAAACTGCAGTAAAGGCGGTTGATGGCTGTGTTGGAGAGGTGGTAAATACTGCTAAAAAAAATGGGTATACAGTGGTAATTATTGCCGATCATGGAAATGCCGATTATGCAGTTAATCCCGATGGATCGCCCAATACAGCCCATTCGCTGAATCCTGTTCCCATCATCTTGGTAAGCGATAGTTACAAGAGGATAGAGAATGGAATACTTGCCGATGTGGCTCCAACCATCCTCAGCATTATGGGATTGCCAATTCCCAGCGAAATGACAGGAAGAATTCTTTGTGTATAACTAATATAACCTGCGGGGGAATAAAATACTGGAAAACCTGCACATTTGATTATGCTTCAAATTGACGATAAGCTTATCAGCTTCGATGTTTTCGAGAAACATTTTTGCTGCGATCTACCCCAGTGCCTTGGCAATTGTTGTGTTTTTGGACAATCGGGAGCTCCCCTTGAGCCAGAGGAGATAAAAATGCTTGAGAGCGAAATTCAAATCATTGAACCCTACCTTAAGCCCTCTGGACAAAAGTCAATTAAAAAGCAGGGGGTTGCCATAAAAGATTTTGATGGTGATATGGTTACCCCTCTTATCAATGGAGAGGAATGTGCATACTCCATTGATGTTGATGGTATCACTTTTTGCGCCATCGAAAAAGCTTGGCTCGATGGCAAAGTGAAATTCCGCAAACCCATTTCGTGCCATCTTTACCCAATCAGAGTGAAGAAATACTCCACGTTTACAGCCATTAACTATGATCAGTGGAGTATTTGTGAACCCGCCAGAGTTCTTGGGGTTAAAGAGGGAATTCCTGTTTACAAATTTCTCAGGGAAGCCATTGCCAGAGCGTTTGGCCAAAAATTCTTTGAAGAGATGGAGGAGGCTGCTATTCTCATCGAAAAGCAAAAGCTTGATGAGGAGGGTGAAGTCAAAGACAAAGGTGAGTAAGATTATTAAGACATTTCCCTTGCTTAGTTTACCAGGTTAGATGTTGTTGGGCATGTGCTTGCTGATTCAATTAGGATGTTTTTCTTTTTATTGCTATCATTGTGGCTAGAAAATTATAAACCAAAATAATAGTTATGGATTACATTAAGAAGTACATTGAAGACAACAAGGATCGATTCCTTGAGGAGCTGTTCGGAATGCTTAGAATTCCTTCGATCAGCTCAATTGCTGATCATAAACCCGATATGGTTAAGTGTGCTGAATACTGGAGAGATCAGATACTGAAGGCTGGAGCCGATAAGGCAGAGGTTATGCCCACCGATGGTCATCCTGTGGTTTATGGCGAGAAGATCATTGACCCAAAAGCACCCACCGTATTGGTATACGCACACTATGATGTGATGCCGGTTGATCCTATTGAGCTTTGGGAGACAAAACCTTTTGAACCGGTAATTAGGGAAGGAAAAATCTTTGCCCGTGGGGCCGACGACGATAAGGGACAAGGATTTATGCATGCCAAGGCTTTCGAGCTGATGATGAAAACCAACACACTTCCCTGCAACGTTAAGTTCATGATTGAGGGAGAGGAAGAAATTGGCTCTGCCAATCTTGGCAAATGGCTCGATAATAATAAGGACATGCTAAAAGCTGATATAATCCTTGTTTCCGATACATCGCTGCTTGGCAAAACCGAACCTTCCATTACAACCGGACTCAGGGGATTAGCCTATGTTGAGGTTGAGGTTACCGGACCCAATCGTGATCTTCACTCGGGTCTTTTTGGCGGCGCTGTTGCCAACCCAGCAAATATTCTTGCCAAGATGATAGCCTCCATGCACGATGAGAATAACCATATCACTATTCCAGGATTTTACGACGATGTGCTGGATGTAGATCCTGCAGAACGTGCTGAGATGAATAAGGCTCCATTCAGCCTTGATAATTATAAAAAAGCTCTTGATATTGCTGAAATATGGGGAGAGAAGGGATATACAACCCTTGAGCGAGTTGGTATTCGTCCAACCCTCGACGTGAATGGTATTTGGAGCGGATACATTGGCGAAGGAGCAAAAACAGTTCTGCCATCGAAGGCATCGGCAAAAATATCCATGCGTTTGGTTCCAAATCAGGAACATCATAAAATTGCCGAGCTCTTTCAGAAGCATTTCGAGGCCATTGCTCCCCCATTCGTTAAGGTGAAGGTGACACCGCTTCATGGAGGACAAGGATACGTTTCGCCTACAAACATTCCTGCCTATCAGGCAGCGAACAAAGCCATGGAAGAAACATTTGGAAAGAAACCTATACCTTACCGTAGTGGTGGAAGCATACCAATTATCAGCACATTTGAGGAGAAACTTGGACTAAAATCTATTCTTTTGGGATTTGGCCTGGAGTCCGATGCCATTCACTCTCCCAACGAGAATTTCCAGCTCGACATGTTCTTTAAAGGAATTGAAACAATTCCACTTTTCTACAAGTATTTTGCAGAGATGATTAAGAAATAGGAAATTCAACTAAGCATAAAAAATCCCGATTGAGTATTAAATTACCAATCGGGATTTCATTTTTGTTGATTTTGAAGTGCTTTTTTAGTTGGCTTTTTAGTATCTTGCCTTCAATTAATATTGTGCATTATGAAAGCGAAAAAATCATTCCTGTTAATCCTTTGCCTCATTATAATTTCAGGGCTTTTTTCCTGTAAGAGATCGAAGCAGGATAGCAGTGAATTTACCCCATCAAAACAGCAAAAAGCTGAGGATGCCATAAAAAGTTGGATGTTCGAAAACAATGAATATCCCCATTACAAGCCTATTGTATTTGGCGACATTAATGCCCGATATGAGAAGAGTGACCGAACACTTCAGCTAATGTCCATGATTGAGCAGGAGGAAGTAGTGAGCAAAGAGGAAGGTAATACAGAAAAGTTGGATAGTTTGAAAACTCTTCTCAATAGTAATTTGGGTGATCTTTTGGGCTATATTATGCTACATAAATTTCAATCGGTAGATCTGGCTGGAGAACAAATAGAATTGGAGTGTTTATTCTTTCTCGACACAACCTTTAGGGTTGCATCAGTGCTTAGCCCCGAGTCGTTTGATTTGATATTGACAGAAAAAGTTTTCTTCCGCATCGACCCTGAGAATTAGACGGCATATTTCAATGTAAAATGAATATGCAAATAGCTGAACTATCAAAACGCAAGGATTTACTTATAGATGCTATATCCTATTTCTGGAAACGCTGGGGAGATGATTTTAATTACAGTTTTTACAAAAATTGCATCGAAAACTCGCTGGATGATAAAAACCCACTTCCCAAATTCTACATTGCCTTAGAAAATGGAGTAATTATAGGTTCTTATGCGCTTATTGTGAATGATCTGATTAGTCGTCAGGATTTATCGCCATGGCTTGCATGCCTTTATGTTGAAGAGGATAAACGTGGAACGGGCATTGCAAAAGAGCTTTTGTTTCATGGAATAAAAGAGACAAAGGCTAAAGGATTCAGCAAATTATACCTTTCTACGGATTTGGTTAACTTCTATGAGAGATATGGATGGAAGTACATTTGCAATGGGTATAATGTTATGGGGGAAGAACTTAAAATTTATTCGATGTTGATAGAGTAAATAAAATTACACGATACCTTCCAGAATAGTTTTTTTCAATTCAGTATCTAATGTACTTTTTTGTAACGCTTGCCACAGGTTATTTGCCTCGTGATCGCAACCAATTAATGATTTTTTTATGCTGATTTCAATATTTTCGGGTAAGTTGGAGTCAGTAATTTCCACATACGTTATTTTGCCTTTATCAATTTTCAGAGAAATGGATAGATTGCCAGATAAAGATTTTATATCTCTTTTAAGGGAGTATTTGGGCGAGTATCCAAAATTCCACTCCCAGTTGGTATACTTTTCTTTGCAGAGCTTTTGAATTTGTGTATGATCATCTTCGGAAAGAACATATTCATTAGCGTTGGCATTGCTTTTAATCACGAACTCCCAGATATTTTTGGTAAAATTCTCAATGGTCATCGATTTTGCCAGATGTTCGCTAATGTTTGTCACATTGGCTCTTACCGATTTAACGGCTTTATCGTTGTACCGGTTTTCATCCACGTAAAGAATTCTGGATAAATGGACAAGGTTGGTTGAAAAAAGCAGGGTGCCATGGTGCATAACCCTATTCTTGAAAACATGCTCGGCGTTGCCCGATACTTTTTTACCGTTAACGGTAAGGCTGTTATGCCCTTCGAACTTTGCCTGAATGCCAATGGTTGCAAGAGCTGAAACAATGGGTTGTGTGAAGCCCCTGAAATCGACAAGTTTTCCCTCTGAGCCATTCCTGATAAAGGTAAAGTTAAGGTTTCCCATATCGTGGTAAACAGCACCACCACCCGATAGTCGTCGTACTACTCTTATTCCATTTTTGGTTACAAATTTCATGTCGATCTCCGCCAGTGTGTTCTGATGTTTCCCAACTATCACAGAGGGTAAATTGCGGTATAGCAAAAAGATATCATCGGTGAACCGTTTCAGCAGGTACTCTTCACTGGCAATGTTGAAGTAAGTATCGTGGGACGATGAATTGATGCACAGCATGGTGTACCTATCTTTTGGTAGGTTTTAGGATAGCTCTGTTAAAAATTTTGTTGATCAGCAGTAAGAGTTTCCAAATGCCAAAACCAATGGCAGCACCCAGCATCCCCCCAACAATTACATCTGCTAGATAGTGAACCCCAAGGTAAATACGACTGTACGACACCAATGCTGCCCAGAAAAGAATGGCAAAGCTAAACCAATGCTTTTTGAAAAGCATAAGCAAAAACACAGCAACGCCAAAAGTGTTGGCTGCGTGGGATGAAACAAAACCATATTTACCTCCACATCTGTTAACTACATGCACCAAATCCTTTAAATCAGGATTATGGCAAGGTCTAAGGCGTTCGAAAACATTTTTGAACAGATGAACAGAAAGTTGATCGGATGCAGCAACAACCAAGGCAATGGCAAGCAATATCCAAAGGGTTCTCCAACCGTACTTTTTGGCAATAAAAAAAACAAGTAGCAGGTAAAGTGGAACCCATGTAAGTTTCCCTGAAATATGCCACATTACTGTGTCCCAAAAAGGAGAGTTAAAACCGTTTAGGAGCAGGAATAGTTTTGTGTCGATATTTGAAAGGAATTCAATCATTGTTTAAGAATTATTTTTCTTGACAGATTTTTAACAAAATAGTTAATTCGTATTAATAACGATTTATCTCTTCCCAGATTCTATCCTTAAGCAGCTCAATTCCTTGGTTGGTAACCGATGAAATAAATAGGTACGGAATATTTGGTAAATCCTTTTCCATTTCCTTTTTCAGCTCGTTATCAATTAAATCGCATTTGGTAAGGGCAAGAAGTCTGCGTTTATCCATGAGTTCGGGATTGTACTGCTCAAGCTCATTGAGCAGGGTATTGTACTCGTTCCTTATGTTGGGGCTATCAACAGGGATCATGAATAGCAGTACTGGGTTACGTTCGATATGACGCAAAAATCTCAAACCCAATCCCTTGCCTTCGTGAGCCCCTTCAATTATCCCAGGGATATCAGCCACCACAAATGATCGATGATCGCGGTAGGGAACAATGCCAATATTTGGGACCAGGGTTGTGAATGGGTAATCGGCAATTTTGGGTTTTGCTGCCGTGATGGTAGAGAGCAAGGTCGATTTACCCGCATTTGGGAATCCTACCAGGCCTATGTCGGCCAGAATTTTGAGTTCAAGGATTACCCACCCTTCGGTTCCAACTTCTCCGGGCTGTGCAAACCTGGGGGTTTGCATTGTTGCCGATTTAAAATGCCAGTTACCCAACCCGCCACGCCCACCCTGCATAAGCGTTACAACCTGATCATGCTGAGTTATTTCGCAGAGTTGCTCACCCGTTTCGGGGTTTTTAGCCACAGTTCCAATGGGCACTTCAATGGTAACATCCTGTCCATCGGCTCCTGTGCTGCGACTTCTGCTACCTGCTTCGCCATGACCAGCAAATATGTGCCGTTGGTATTTGAGGTGGATAAGAGTCCATAGCTGGTCATTGCCCTTTAGGTAAACATGTCCACCCCGACCACCATCGCCACCATCGGGTCCACCTTTGGGTACAAACTTTTCGCGCCTAAGGTGAGCACTGCCAGCACCTCCATTGCCGGAACGGCAAAAAATCTTTACGTAGTCAACAAAGTTGGATGAGGACATTCTAGAAATTCAGTAGAATTTAAAATTATTTTAAATGGACATTGATTGCTTTACAGATTCTTTCAAAAATTTGATCAATGGTTCCCATGCCATCAATCCCGCTGTACTTATTCTGTGCTTTGTAATAATCCATTACGTTGCGGGTATTTTCGTTATAAACGTTGATCCTGTTTTTGATAACCTCGATGTCCTGGTCATCGGTGCGTCCACTAATCTGACCTCTTTTTAGCAGCCTGTTTACCAGTTCGTTATAGTCTACTTCAAGGGCAATGAGTTGAGTGATGGATAGGTCTTTTTCATCAAGCATCTTGTCCAATTCTTCAGCCTGGTTGTTTGTTCGAGGAAATCCATCGAAAATAAAACCTTGGGTTTTATCACGATATTCATCAAGGCGACGGCCAATTATTCCGATAACCACTTCATCGGGAACCAGTTCGCCCTTATCCATGTACTTTTTGGCTTCTATTCCAAGTGAGGTTTGTTTTTCAATGGCATTTCGAAGTATATCACCTGTTGAAAGGTGCATCAGGCTGTACTTCTCAATAATCTTTTCCGATTGTGTTCCTTTGCCTGCCCCAGGGGGTCCGAATAGTACAATGTTGAGCATGATGATTTAGATAAGGTTAGTAACACAATAAACAGCTATACTAGGGTATAAATATCGGCTAAATTTCTACCCAGTCCATTGTAATCGAGACCATAGCCCACAATAAAATCGTTAGGAATTTTTTTTCCAACATAATCAATGTTTAAACTACCCTTATATGCTTCGGGTTTAAAAAGAAGGGTTGCAATTTTTATGGATTTTGGCTTATGACGCTCTAATGTTTCAATAAGTTTTCCAAGGGTAATACCAGTATCTACAATATCTTCGAGAATAATTACAGTTCTATCCTCAATTTTTTCAGTAAGGCCAATTAACTGGTTTACAGTTCCTGTTGTTTCGGTTCCCTGGTAGGATGTTAGCTTTACGAATGATACTTCGCAAGGAAATTCGATTAGACGGATAAAATCCGCAGTAAAAATGAAAGATCCATTGAGAACGCTCACGAAAAGTGGCATAGATTCATTGGATAAGTCCTTATTTATTACATTGGCTAAATTCTCAATGTCCTTTTTTATCTCATGAGCAGGATAGCTGATCTCGAATTCTTTGTCCCAAAGTTTAACTCTTTTCATGCTAAAAGTTTTTCCTTAAAATGCAAAAGTAGTAAAATATAGAAGATAATTGGGAAATAAGAATCCTTAAAAAGTATGAATTATTGATTAGTATGAATAGGCCTGTTTTTAAGGCAATAGGGCTACCTTAAGAAATGGCTAATAATCGAATCGTAAATCTTTATGCCGTGCGGTATAGCCTCATCCGGAAAATCATATTCAGGGCTGTGTAGGTCGGGCATATTTTCTCCAACACCCAAGCCAATGAGAATGGCAGGTCCACGAACAGTAAACTGTGCGAAATCTTCAGACCACCGGTTGGGTTCAACAATTTCTATAACCTGATTGCCATTTTCTTTGGCTAGTTTCTCCACGACATCAGTAAGCTTTGAATCGTTTACTGTTGCTGGGAAGTCATCGTCGAAGGAAGTCTCAACCACAAGGTTATGCTTATTCCCAATCCTACGGATAAGATCCAGAGAATTTTCGGTTAGGATCTTCATGTCCGAATCATTAAATGCCCTGAGAGTAGCCATCATTTCGCCGTAACCAGGAGAGGTGCCAAAAGCAACTACTCCCACCTTGAGATGGATAATTGTTATCAAAGTGAAATCAGAAAAGTCTTTACTGCTATTCAATTTATCTAAGCCTTGAATGATTTCGGCAATGGCCAACGATGGATTTACCCCATTTTCAGGGAATGCTGCATGAGAGCTAACGCCAAATAGTTTTACAATAATGCCCTTGGATGCAGCTGCGAAAGAATTTCTACTAGTTATGATACTCCCAATTGGGTACTTGGGCATATTGTGTATGGCAAAGGCATAGTCCGGGATAATGTTATGCTCTCTTAATTTTCTAATGGATTTGATTGCACCCTGCCCATTCTCCTCTTCAGGTTGATAAAGGAGAACCACTTTACCTCTTTTTAATGGGTTTTCGATTATGACTTTAGAAAGCCCTGTAACCATAGTAATATGCCCATCATGTCCGCACGCATGTGAAACACCCGGCACGGTTGATTTGTATGGACGATTAATGGTTTCTTGAATGGGAAGTGCATCAAGGTCACACCGAAAGACCAAAGTCGGACCGGATTCGTTGCCATTAAAGATTGCCGCCATACCTTCTCCGGCGATGCCAGTGTAAAGAATATCGGGACGATACCTGTTGAGGAAGAAACGAATACGCTTTCCAGTAGCTCTCTCATGCCCCGAAAGTTCGGGGTAACGATGTAGCTCCTGCCTAAACCGAATAAGCTCTTCCATGTGGCTTTGAATATTTACGGTAAAAATAGCAAAAGATATGAACGCTTAATGATTTGGGGGAAATAATTTTTTCCCAACTATTTTTTACTCAAAAATTCAAGTATCTTCGCCGAGTTTTGGAAACGCTTTATGTTTAATTTTTGTTGATTTACTGAAGGTTTTTTAATCATAAATTTTAAAATGAGGGCTAAGAACTTTAAAGTTTATGCGAGTGCCATGTTTGCCATGGTATTCTGGGCGTTATCGTTTATTTGGTACAAGGAGGTGTTGATTCTTTACCGTCCGGTATCTCTGGTTCTTATGAGGCTGATCATTTCAAGCATCTTGCTTTTCGTTGTTACACTTTCCCTTGGCAAGTTGAATAAGTTGCATTTGTCGGATTTGAAATTTTTTCTTGTACTTACATTTTTTCAGCCATTTTTATACTTTTTAGGCGAGAGTTACGGTGTAAATCTGGTGCTTTCAACAGTTGCTTCAGTAATTATTTCAATTATACCGTTATTGACACCATTAGCAGCATATTTAGTGCTGAAAGAACGGATAACCTTTATGAACTTTATTGGATTATTGGTTTCTTTTCTGGGTGTTGCCATTGTAATCTTTCATCAGGGATTTGATTTGGACAATGTCAGTCCAATAGGAGTTGCTTACCTTTTTCTTGCAGTAATTGCTGCAATAGGATATGCCCTGTTGATAAAAAGGCTTAGTGCTCGTTACAATGTGTTCTCCATTGTTACATATCAGAATACATTGGGTATATTCTTCTTCCTTCCGCTTTTTTTTATTCTGGACTTCAACGAATTTGTTACTATTATCCCCACAAGAGAGGTTGTTTTTTCTTTGCTTAAATTGGGAATATTTGCATCCACCTTTGCCTTTGTGTTTTTTACCTATGCCATTAAAAACCTGGGAGTTACTCGTGCAAATGTTTTCACTAATACAATTCCTGTTCTTACAGCAATATTTGCTTACTATCTACTTGGAGAGGTAATAACCCCTGTTAAAATAGCTGGAATTATTGTGGTTGTAGTAGGTCTTTTCCTTTCGCAGGTTCGTAAGGGGCTGTTTTCGTGGGTAGCTAACGGAAAATTATGAGCAAACCCTTTTCATCTCAACGACTAAAAGAGCTGGCAGATTCTCAAAACGCAGAAAATAAGCAATTTTTCAAGAAGTTAAAGAGGATAAAACCAGAGTTTCTTGATAAGCTTTTCCATGAGGCACATAAGGAAGAGTTTGAAAATTTCGATTGTACTACCTGTGCAAATTGCTGTAAAACGATCAGCCCAATCATTACATTTCACGATGTGGAGAGAATGGCAAAAGGTTTAAGAGAAAAGCCTTCGGCTATTGTTGAAAAATATCTTGAGATGGATACAGATGGTGACTACGTCTTTTGTACAGCACCATGCCCATTTCTTCAACCTGACAATTTGTGTATGATATACGATTATCGTCCTAAGGCATGCCGCGAGTATCCTCATACTGACAGGAAGCGGATGCATCAGATACTAAGTATAACTTTGAAAAATGTTGAGATTTGTCCGGTTGTGTATGGTGTGATTGAGCGAATTAAATCGAAATCTCCATTCAATACAGTGAATGTAAAGGGTACAAAATAGCAGAATGTCTATAGTTGAGCAATCAGGGAATGGTCTTTTCAAGGTATCAGCACATTAAGCCCCATTGGCTTAACCTGAAATGTTAGGTTTTTTTCCATGGATATTGGCTCGCCATCAAAATGTACATAACCAGATTCCTGCCTTTCAATGCCAAGTTGCTTTATACGGAACATCTCAACATACCGACTTCTTCCAAGTTTTCTGTTGAAAAGTTTAATCCCAAACGAAGGGGATAAATACTTTGGGAAAGGAGAAATAATGGTGACATCAAGCATGCCATCAGCAACATCAGCATTTGGGGCAATGTAGGCGTTGTTACCAAACTGCGATGCATTGGCAACGGTTATAAGGAAAGCTTCTTTGGTTGTGGTTTGCCCATTATTACGAAGGGTATAGGTTTGAGGTTGATAGCGAAAAAATTCCTTTATGGTAGTTTTTACATAGCTGGCAAATCCACGCTCTTCGAGGTGTGCAAACTTATATCCAACCATAGCATCAAACCCAACTCCAGCGGTGCAGAAAAATGGGGTTTGATTAATTAAGCCGAAGTCTAGCATGGCTATTCGATCCCGGTTTATTAAGTTAACCGCATGTTTTAGTTTAAAGGGAATCTTTAGGTGTCTGGCTAATCCATTGCCAGAACCTAAAGGAATAATACCTAGTGTAGAATTTGTATTAATTAAAACTTTGGCTACTTCGTTCACTGTTCCATCGCCACCCACGGCAATGATCTTTCGAATGCCCTTATCGTAATGCTCTTTTGCAATTTTTGTGGCATCTCCAGGATTTTTGCTGTAAACAATGGCCGGAGTAAACCGATTTGAATCAATCGATTTTTCTATCCTTTCGGGAATCAGTCTCTTGCTATCTGATCCGGCAACCGGATTTACTATAAATAATACCGTTTCCCTTTTGTGTACCACTTACTAAATTTTTACTCCTTTTTTAATAGGACAGCAAAGGTAATAATTATTTAAACAACGAACTTTTTTAAAAATAACAACTTAACCTTTTTTTTAGTATGAGAACGACTCTAGAAATTCTTTTGTTTGATAAGCTGTATAGCCTGATTAATTCATAAATAAATACATCTTAGTGAAAATTAGGGTCTTGGTGTCTTTGTGGCGGAAAAACATTTGCTACTAAGTCACTAAGAAAGCACAAAGTTTATGAATTAAGCAGGATAAAGTTTATTGTTTTCATTTTGCAATAAACCTTTATTAATTTAGTTTTGTTAAAGAATCGTAATAGTAAATTGCCAATTGCAAAAAGTCTTTTCTTTCATAAGTGTTAGCCATGGTTCATCGCATTTTATTTTTTTTGTTTTTTTTCTTCCTGTTTTCAGTTGAAACTAGTGCTCAGGTAGGTGGAAGTGGTGCATACAGTTTTTTAAACCTTTCCATTACCCCACGAAGCGCAGCACTAGGAAGCAAGGTAGTTGCTCTCGATGAGAGCGATATGGGAGTAACCCTTAATAATCCAGCCCACTTAAACCAGGACCTCCATAATCAGCTGGCTTTATCCTATGTAGGATACTTTGCAGATATTAGGTACGGTTTTGTCTCCTATGCAAGGCATTATGAGGGTTTAGGAACTTTTGGGATTGGTATGCAGCATGTAAGTTATGGACGCTTTATTGAAGCTGATCCAACAGGTCAGATTACTGGTAGTTTTACTGGTTATGATATGGCCCTAAATATTATGTATTCCCGAACTTTCGATAGTCTTTTTACCATAGGAGTTAACTTAAAACCTGTTTTCTCTC
Organism: uncultured Rikenellaceae bacterium; assembly: GCA_964509385.1. Lineage (GTDB taxonomy): Bacteria > Bacteroidota > Bacteroidia > Bacteroidales > Tenuifilaceae > MWFE01. The sequence continues at coordinate 50,378 of CAZDXY010000005.1, read as the reverse complement.
ATTTGGAAAGGTATCGTTCATTTGGCCTTGCAGCTGATATTGGGGCTGTATATTTAAGTCGGGAACACCTTTTCTCGGCAGGCATCGTTGCCCGAAATGTGGGAACGATGCTTAAACCCTATACCCCTGAAACATGGGAACCCCTTCCCTTTGAGCTGGTGGCAGGCTTTAGCCAGAAACTCCGTCATGCTCCCTTTAGGTTTGTCGTAAACTTTCAGCAACTTCAAACATTTGATCTTTACTATGAGCGTGAAAAGGAAACTTACACGTTTTTTGGTGATGAGCAGGAAGGTAGATCAACCCTTTTTGAACGAGTTGGAAAAGAGTTTATCAGCCATGTAATTGTTGGAGTTGAGTTTGTCCCAGTGCGTAATTTCTACCTAAGGGGTGGTTATAACTATCAACGACGTAATGAACTGAAAATTGAAGAAAGGGTTGCAATGGTTGGATTTAGCTGGGGTATTGGAATAAAAATTAAAAAATATCATATCAGCTATAGCCGGGCAACCTATCACCTTGTTGGAGCATCCAACCATTTTTCCGTAAGTGCCAATCTCGATGAATTGTTCATTAAGAACAACCTTTAATCGTTACCCATTTTTTAAGTACCTTTGTTGAACCAAGTTCGATTTGGTTGGTTAATCATACAGTACTGTTTCCATAGAATGAGCAAATGACTAAAAAAATCATAATTGCCATCGATGGGCACTCTTCCTGCGGGAAGAGCACATTTGCCAAGGCGATAGCTAAAAATCTCGGTTATCTATACATCGATAGTGGTGCGATGTACAGGGCTGTAACGCTTGCATGCATTCAAGCTGGAATTGCCTCTGAGACGGGAATTGATCTGCAATCATTGCCAAAACTCCTCGAAGATATTACGGTTGGTTTTACCCCAAATCCACGAGGCGAGGGTTGGCTTACAACCCTTAACAATAAAGTAGTAGAGGAGGATATCCGCACACTGGAGGTTTCGAATCTGGTTAGCCCCGTTTCAACAATTGCAATGGTACGGCAAAAGATGACACGTCAGCAGCAGGAGATGGGAAAAAGTAAGGGAATTGTAATGGATGGCCGCGATATTGGAACCGTTGTTTTCCCAAACGCTGAGCTTAAAATATTTATGACTGCCAGCCCCGAGATCAGGGCGCAACGAAGGTTAAAGGAGTTAGTTGAGAAGGGCCAAAACGTAACCTTTGAAGAGGTTTTGAAGAATGTGCAGGAGCGCGATCGTATTGACCAATCGCGCGATGTGGCACCCCTAAAAAAGGCCGATGATGCCATTGTGCTGGATAACTCGTATATGACCATTCCCAAGCAGATGGAATGGGTTGAGCAGATTATCAGAAGTAAAATTGGAGATTAGCTTCTTCATCTAAATAACACAAACCTTACCATGAAGGTTGAAATCGATAGCCGTTCGGGATTTTGTTTTGGGGTAGTGAATGCCATTTCGCAGGCCGAGGCTGAGCTTACGCAAAACGAAACTCTTTACTGTCTGGGCGATATTGTTCATAACAGCGAAGAGATTGAGAGGCTAAAATCCATAGGATTGATTACGATTTCGCATGATGATTTAAAGAGTTTAACCGAAGAAAAAGTGCTGCTCCGAGCCCATGGCGAGCCTCCCGAAACGTATAGGGAAGCATTGGATCAGGGTGTTACCGTTATCGACGCATCGTGCCCTGTTGTTTTAAAGCTGCAGATAAAGCTGCGCGAAGGATGGCAAAGAATGCTGCGCATGGGAGGACAGGTTGTAATTTATGGTAAAAGAGGACATGCTGAGGTGATAGGGCTTGTTGGGCAAACCAAGGGCAATGCCATTGTCATTGAAACTATGGATGAACTGGATAAACTCGATTTTTCGAAGCCCATCGAGCTCTTTGCGCAGACCACTAAAAGTGTTGAGGATTATCAGAGGATTATTGATGAAATAAGAAAAAGGATGGAGGATCAAAAGGTAGAAACCCTTCTCCATTTCAAAAGCCATAACTCTATCTGTGGGCAGGTATCCAACAGAAAGGCTGAGATTGAATGCTTCGCTGCAAGGCATAATTTGATCCTTTTTGTAAGCGGCAAAAACAGCTCCAATGGCCGAATGCTCTTCGAGGTGTGCAAATTGGTCAACCCCAACACATACTTTATAAGTAGTCCAGCCGAAATTGAAGCCCAATGGTTTGATGGTGTTGAAAGTGTAGGTATTTGCGGAGCAACCTCAACCCCTCGCTGGCTGATGGAGGCGGTGGCATCAACCATAAAAGGAGTTTAAAAGTTTCAGAATTGGAATAGATTAGCTGCGCTTTAATAAATTCTTTTTTATCCTCTTAAACTTTCCTACATTAGCGAGTCCTTAAACGAATGAAGTTTTTTATGCAGAGCCCCCTTTTTGTCGATGTTATTCTTCCTTTAGCCTTAGCTAGGCTTTACACTTATTCCATCCCTTCGGAAATGGAAATGCAAGTGGTGCCTGGCGCAAGGGTGGTTGTGCAGTTTGGCAAGAAGAAGTTGTATTCGGCCATTGTTTTCAGGGTGCATAGTGTTGCACCCGAGGTGTACCAAACCAAGGATATACTTCAGATTATCGACGATGAGCCATTGGTATCGGAGGTGCAGTTTAAATTCTGGGAGTGGATGGCTGGTTACTACATGTGCTCGCTGGGCGAGGTGATGAAGGCAGCCTTGCCTTCGGGGTTAAAAATGGAGAGCGAAACCCTGGTGAGGATCGATGAAGAAGCAGATCAATCCATACCCCTATCCGATTCGGAGTCGCTGATCCTTGGCTTGATGGATGATGGTAAAAGCCTTTCCATTCAGAAACTTGTGGCTATAACTAGTATCTCTAATCCTATAGGTGCCATTAAATCGTTGCTCGATAAGGGGTTGTTATCGGTTTACGAATCCATCGAATCACCGTTTACCCCAAAGTACGAGGTATTTGTCAGGATACATTCACGCCTCAAAAACGATGAGGATATCAATCGAACCTTCAGCGAGTTGAAGCGGGCGCAGGCTCAGCAGAAGTTGCTGATGGCGTTCCTCTCGCTAACGGTACAGACCCAATCGACCTTTACGGGTTGGGTAATTAAAAAGGAGTTGATGGCAAAAGCCGATGTTACCGAATCGGTTTTTCAGGCATTGATCAATAAGAGCATTTTCGAAGCCGAAAAGCAAGAGGTATCTAGGCTGGAATCTGATAAAGATGAATGCGGAGACTGCCTAGTGCTAACAGAAGTGCAGGAAGTAACCCTGAAAAGGATTAACTATGAGTTTCTGGAGAAGCAGGTTGTGCTCCTTCACGGCGTTACATCCAGCGGGAAGACCGAGATTTACATCAAGCTGATTAGGGAGCAGATTGCGAATGGTAAGCAGGTGTTGTATCTACTCCCCGAAATTGCACTTACAGCACAGATAATCAATCGCCTCAAGCGTTTCTTTGGCAATCGGGTTGGGATATACCATAGCAAGTTCAGCGATAACCAGCGGGTTGAGGTGTACCAGAGCCTTCTGAACGATGGTAATGATCCATCGAAACCTTCTTACGACATTATTCTCGGTGTTCGATCGTCAATATTTTTGCCTTTCAAACGCTTGGGTTTGGTTATAGTTGATGAGGAACATGAGAATACCTTTAAGCAGTTTAACCCAGCACCCCGTTACCATGCCCGCGATTCGGCAATAGTATTGGCATCAATGAAGCAGGCTAAGGTGTTGTTGGGCACGGCAACCCCCTCGTTGGAATCGTACTACAATGCACAGGTGGGTAAGTATGGCTTTGCCACCATTACTCAGCGATACAAGGAGATTGAGCTACCCGAAATTGTACTGGTCGACACGTTGATCGCTCGAAAAAAGAAGTTGATGAAATCGATCTTCTCACCTCAGCTACTGGAAGCCATTGAGGAGACTCTTGGCAGGGGAGAGCAGGTAATCCTATTTCAGAATCGCAGGGGATATTCCCCTTTTATTGAATGCGAGGAGTGCGCATGGGTTCCACAGTGCAAGCATTGCGCCGTGAGCTTAACCTTTCATAAAAAAAGCAACCAACTGGTATGCCATTACTGTAGTTACACCATACCCAACTTGTCCTCCTGCCTGGCTTGTGGTAGCGCAAAGCTAACCACCAAGGGTTTTGGGACAGAGAAGGTGGAGGATGAGTTGGCTCTTTTCTTTCCATCGGCTGTTATCGAGCGGATGGACCTCGATACCACCCGTTCGCGGAATTCATACGAGAGAATTATTTCGGATTTTGAGCTAGGAAAAATTGACATTCTGGTTGGTACGCAGATGGTTACCAAGGGGTTGGATTTCGATAGGGTAAGTTTAGTTGGAATTCTTAATTCTGATAATATGCTCAATTTCCCTGATTTTAGAGCTCACGAGCGTAGTTACCAGCTAATGGCACAGGTTAGTGGTAGAGCAGGCAGAAAGTTTAAGCGGGGAAAGGTTTATATTCAAACAACAAATCCTGATCATCCCATAATAAAGCATGTGGTTTCAAGCAGCTACGAGCTGCTCTTCAAGGAGCAATTATTGCAACGAAAAGACTTTCATTACCCGCCATACTACAGACTGATACGAATATCCCTTAAGCATCGAAATATTAAAACCTTACAGGTTGCTGCAAATCAACTGGCTACCAACCTGCGATCACGATTCAAAGAAAGAGTTTTGGGCCCCGAGGAGCCATTGATCAGCAAGATTCAAAACCTTTACATAGAGGACATTCTGATAAAACTTGAGAGGAATCTCCCTTTGCCTAAGGCTAAGGAGTCCATTCAGGAGGAGATAGGTAGGATATATAGCTACAAACCCTTTGGAGGTGTCGTTACCTCTATAGATGTGGATCCCATGTAATGATTTATTGGTTAACTCCCTTGAAGTCAGAACCAACCAGTACCTTAATGCTTTTAGGGAGAATTGAGAAAGAAAACGGTGAACTACCCAGTGATTCCCCATCAACCACAAGGTTGACGTGAGGTTTTGATGAGATGGTTACCTTTTTGCCCTTGTATCGGGATATTTTGGGGTGATTTTGAATGGAACTATCGGATAGCCTTTGTAAATTCCGAATCACTTGCCATCTGCGTATGTTATTGATAATTGCAATGTCAAACATCGCCTCGTCGGGATTAGCATTGGGTGTTGCTAGTATCGCTTCTTTATTGTAGGTTACAATTCTTACCAATATGCTAAAAAATTTACCGCTCAGGTTAAAATCGTCAATTTGAACTTTTACCATACTTTTCCTGTACCGAATCAGCGATTTTAAAATGCTGAAAAGGAAATGTATCCTTATTTTCCGCCCGCTTTCCTTTAGCATGTTGGAGTTAAAGTTTAGCTCTGCTTCAAATCCAATTCCTCCGGAATTGGCAAAATAGCGTGTATGCCTGATTCTTGATTCGAAGAATTGAACCACCCCAATATCCTGCATAAAATACTTTTCTTCCTTTATAGCAGCCGCAATCCCTTTATAAGATTTAGGCATTGCGTACATCCTTTCGAAGATATTGCATTTACCAATACCAATGGTTCCAATTAATACATCGGTTTGAGGGTATTTTGTTTGGATAAAAATTCCATTAACGATTTCGTTAAGAGTGCCATCGCCGCCAATACACAGAATCTTTTTATATCCTCGGTTAATTGCCGAAACGGTCAATTCAACGGCATGGTACTTTCGTTCGGTAACCATGAAATCAAAAACAACACCCTCATCAATAAGGTGCTTTTGAATTGTTGGCCATTCTTTTTTTACTTTGCCAAAACCAGCCTTTGGGTTAACAATGGCAAACCATTTACTTTTCTCTTCCAACACAATTGCTATTTATTTGGGCAAATATACAATTAACTTATTTTTGTAATATATTTTTTTGATTGAACTCTGCATTTGACCGTTTATATAAAACATCACTTTGACACAATGCAAAAAAGGTTTTAATTGCAAAAGAATTGCTAATTTTGCCAAAGGGAAATCTTCATAGTTGTTAATAACTTGTTAGTAAGTTACCCCCGATTGTTTATATTCAAAACAAGGAAGAATCCTAGATAAATGCCATTCAGGGTATCTTTGTAACTTTTGATAAAACATGCAGGATTTAATAAAAGAAGTATGGGAAAAGTAATATCACTTGCAAACCAAAAGGGTGGGGTAGGAAAGACCACCACCGCCATTAATTTAGCAGCCAGTTTGGCTGTACTTGAGCAAAAAGTACTCCTTATCGATGCCGACCCCCAGGCAAATGCCACTTCGGGATCTGGATTTGATCTCCGTAATATAAAAACCAGCATCTATGAGTGTTTAATAGAAGAAGTAAATCCTCGCGATATTATACTTAAGAGCGAAATTGATGGGCTTGACCTAATTCCTTCGCATATTGATTTGGTTGGCGCAGAGATAGAGATGCTTAATATGCCCAATAGGGAGAAGATGCTCAAGACAGTTATCGAAAAGGTTAAAGATGATTACGATTTTATCCTTATCGATTGCTCTCCATCTTTAGGTCTTATCACAGTGAATGCACTTACTGCTGCCGATTCTGTAATAATACCTGTACAGTGTGAGTACTTTGCACTCGAAGGGCTTGGTAAACTTTTGAATACCATTAAAATTATTCAAACCCGATTGAATCCTGAGCTGCAAATAGAAGGTTTCCTTCTAACGATGTACGATTCAAGGTTAAGGTTGTCCAATCAAGTGGTCGATGAGGTTAAAAAGCATTTTCAGCAGATGGTGTTTGATACAATAATTCAGAGAAACATCAAGCTTAGTGAAGCTCCAAGTTATGGAAAGCCTGTTATTCTGTATGATGCAGCTTCCAGTGGATCAGCAAACCATTTAAATCTTGCCAGGGAATTACTGCAAAAGAACAATAAAACTGAGATGGCCGGAGCTGAACAAAGAGTAGTATAAAAAATATCACGAACTATTAAATTGACCATGGCAAAGAAAATGGCTTTGGGAAGAGGGCTTGGGGCGCTTATCGAGGATGCAGAATCCTCAATATCCAGAGCAGAACGTAGGGAAGAACGCCAATCCAATGATTTGGTAAGCGAAATAGAAATTGAGAAGATTAAGGGCAATCCCTTTCAGCCTCGTTCTTCATTCGACGAGGAAGCTCTTGGTGAGTTAGCAGCTTCAATAAAACAGTTAGGAATAATTCAACCCCTTACCGTTAGACTTGTGAACGGAGAATACCAGCTTATTTCTGGTGAAAGAAGACTTAGGGCTGCTAAATTGGTAGGTTTAACCACTGTTCCCGCTTACATTCGCACGGCCAACGATCAGGGAATGCTTGAAATGGCATTGGTGGAGAATATTCAACGTGAAGATCTTGATGCCATAGAAGTAGCAATAAGCTATCAACGATTAATTGACGAATGCTTCCTTACTCACGATAGTCTTTCCGACAGGGTTGGAAAGAAAAGGTCAACCATTTCAAATTATTTACGATTGCTTAAATTACCTGCTGAAATCCAAATGGGCATAAAAGAGAGGAGATTGAGCATGGGTCATGCCAGGACACTTGTAAGCATTGAAAACCCAATAGAGCAATTGAAGATTTTCCGTAAGATAATCAAAGGCGAACTATCAGTTAGACAAACCGAAATGATGGCCCGAAAACTTTTACAGAAAGGAAATGTAAAAGAGGAAGAACCAAACAATGAGCCAGAAATCAAGGATAATGAGGGTATTTTAGAATACAAGAAAAAACTCAATGACCTTTTTGGTTGGGGAGCCGATATTAAACCAGGACGAAAAGGAGATGGTAAAATAGTTATTTCCTATAGAACTCAAGGTGAACTGGAAGAGTTAATGAATAAATTTAGTCGGTTTAACGAGTAACATTTTTCCCATTTACACGTTTTCATACCCAAAAAGAAAACCCAGCTTTGAGGGCACTTCATCATTTTAACATACTTTCAAAAGGGCATCACTTACTGATAGCTCTCCTTTGCATTGTCCTGTCTTCAAATACTAATGCATCGAAACCCTTTCATCTCGATTCACTTAATAGCAAACAGGTTTGGCTTGCTTCGCAAGTATTACCCGGCTCGGGTCAGGTTATTAATAAGCAGTACTGGAAAATACCTGTTTTTTATGCAGGAATGGGTTCGATGATATACCTTGGAGTCAATGCTAACAATAATTACAGGAGGATTAGGAACGAGTACCAATCCACCCTTTTTACTCCCGAAGGTGGGGAGAGTTATGAAAAGGAATGGACATTATACAGAATTGAACGAAATGCATATTATGCAGGTGCTGCGGCTTTTTACCTTGCAAGTGTAGCCGATGCTCTTATCGTTAAGACAAAGGGTAAACATTCACCAGCTACTGCCACTATACTTTCTGCATTAGTTCCGGGAATGGGACAGGTTTACAATCAAAAACTTTGGAAAGTGCCAGTGGTTTATGGTGGAATTGCATCGTTGTACTATATAGTCGATTTTAACCAGAGGGGATTCGTTTTCTTCAAAACTGCATACGAGCAACTTATTGATCCAAATCAGGAAGACGTTTACGGCGGACAGGTCCCTAAAGAAGAACTTATTTGGCGAAGAGATTTATACCGCCGAAATCGCGATATGGCAATAATTGGTTTAGCCGGCCTCTATGTTTTAAACATTATAGATGCTAATGTGGATGCCCACTTTTTTGATTGGGATATTAGTGATAATTTAGCGCTGGGAATTGAACCCGTTTTTAATAGGGGTATTTCTGCACAATCAATGGGTTCAGCACCCAATTTTGGAGTTCGTTTAAAGATCGATTTTTAACATTTTAATAGATGAAACGGTTTGTAAGTTTGATTTCAACTTTTTTTGCAGCATGTACATTGGTAATTGGTAGTGTTAATCGTGATACTGTTCCTGTACTTCGTGATTCTACCCTTGAAGGAGTTAGTATAATTGCACGTTTTGGAAGTAACCTCGATAGCCTTCTAAGTCTTTGGTATGTTCAGCAAGCAATTGACACCAATAACCTGGTAATGGTGGTGGAGCAGGATAGCGTTGGCATTATCCCCGACTTTCCCGACTCGGTTTACATTCAACGATTGGCTGCCATAAACTCAGCCATTGAATTGCCATTCAACCGAATAGTTCGCAACTATATCAACGTTTACACACAAAAGCAACGCGACAGGGTAGAAGTGATGATTGGATTGACAGACTACTACTTTCCCATTTTTGAGGAGATTTTGGACTTATACCAATTACCGCAGGAACTGCGATATTTACCTGTTATTGAGTCGGCACTTAATCCCCGTGCGATATCCCGTGCCGGAGCAACAGGAATTTGGCAGTTCATGTATGGCACAGGTCGCATGTACAATCTTACCATAAACTCTTTTATTGATGAACGACGCGATCCTATTGCCTCCAGCCATGCAGCAGCCCGTTTTCTCCGCGATCTTTACTCAATCTTCAACGATTGGACCCTTGTGATTGCAGCCTACAACTGCGGGCCGGGCAATGTGAACAAAGCTATCCGTCGTGCCGGCGGAAAGAGAAACTACTGGGATATATACTACTACCTACCACGAGAAACTCGTGGCTATGTGCCTGCATTTATTGCAGCTACCTATGCCATGACATACTACAAAGAGCATAATCTTCGACCGGTTCCCATGGTATTACCCCCCACAACCGATACCCTTATGGTTTCAGGAATGTTGCATCTTCAGCAAGTTTCAGAAGTGTTGAATATACCCATGAAGGTATTACGCGATTTAAACCCTCAGTATAAGCTCGATATAATTCCTGCAAAGACTAAGCTGCAACCGCTTAAACTCCCTTTGGACTATGTTGGACCCTTTATCGACAGGGAAAGGGAAATCTTTGCTCACAAGGACAGCTTATTCTTTAATAGTAATATCCTAGCAAACCCCTCCAGATATACAGCATCATATCAGCACGATGTGCCAACAGGAAGCAGAAGAATAGAGTACCGGGTAAAAGAAGGGGATGTACTGGGAACCATTGCCGAAAGGCATGGGATTACTGTAAGCCAATTACGAAGTTGGAATAATATAAGAGGCAGTTTAATACGAACTGGTCAGAAGCTTATCATTTATGTTCCCGAACGAACAGCCCAGCGCTTAGGTTACACACAGGAAATATCTCCTACAGGAGCAGATGCAAATTACATTTACCATCAGGTGCGTCGCGGCGATACGCTATGGGATATCGCACGGCTATATCCGGGAGTATCGCATACCGATATTAAGCGCATAAACAACCTTTCCGACGATAAGCTGGTGCCGGGGCAAACTCTGAAGATCAAACCCAAGGGGTAACGGCTATAAATTGTTAATGCAGATAATTCCCGGGGCATCCATTAAATTCGTTTTGTAGCGGATGGTATCAGAGTTGACAAAGGTGAGCCTCTCAATCTGTACATGACGATCAGAACTTCTGTAGGTTCCCTTTTCCATCCTTTTCCACCAATCGGGATTAATGCTGATTTTTTTGGTGTTAAAACCCTCGATATGTGTAATGTAAATGTGCCAGTTGGTAGTAAATATAGCAGTAATCCCATCGGGCGACCAGTAGATGCTATCGCATATCTCGATATCCTCCGGTAAATTGGCCACAAGTCGGAATTCGTTACTTCCGTTTTTACCAATATACAGGCTTTGACAGGGAGGATCTAACGCTGGGTTTTCAACAACGTAGGCCGTATATGCTCTATCAGGCGAATCGAGCGAAAGGATTGTTTTGGGTTTTGTGTTTAAACCCAGTATAAAATACCCTATGGTCAAGATTACAATACCGGTTGCAATGGCCGTTATGATAATGACTAAAAGTTTGGATTTCATAGTTTTAGTTTTTATGCAAAACGATTACTTGTTTGCAAATATTGTTTAGGCGTTTTAAGTCCTTTAACAAGTTCCATATTTAGTATTATATGCAAAACTATGCTTGATCGATAAGGTATTTCAGTCCTAAATTTTTCAAGAAGTATCCGAAGAAAGGCATATCCAGAATAGACTTTCTATCACTGCAATTTTTCTCTTTAAGCCATTGGCCTAGTTCAACTGTGTATGAACTTAAGGCACTCCGTTTAGTGTTGAAGAGAATACTACCCCCGTCGTTAAGAGATATAATTCTTTTGTTTTGAGGTAATTTTTTCAAAATTTTTTTTGCATTCAGCACCGGGCGAAAATATTGGAAAAGCTTGATCAGATTTTCGGAATTGAAAACTATATTATTGCAGGTGCTGCAATGCCCAGCCTTAATTTTCCAAAAAGTGAGTTCTTTGCTTTTAATACTATTATCGCATTTGCAACAATAAAGGAAAAGAGTATTATCCGACTGTTTAAAAGTATTTTCATCAAGGTTAACCCTAAATTTTGAAAAGCCTAAGGTTGTTTTTAGCAACCAGAATTGAAGGAAAACAAGTCCAATAAAAACTATTTTGAAAAGGAAATTCAATTCTTCATGGAAAATTACTCCATCGTATAGACCATGTGCCAGAGCAGCAATAACTACCGATAGCATTATTCCCAGATAGTTTTTATGTATCCTTTTATGGATATAGAATGCAATACCCATATACCCTGAAAAAGAAATATGACCCAGGGTTGAATAGATAGACCTTTGAAACAGAACGATGAATGGCGTCTCGGAGCTGAAAGCATAGAATATGTTTTCGATTATGGCAAAGCCTAGCGAAATGGCCGTGATGTATATAATGCCATCAACTATCTCGTTGAAATTCTTGTCGATAATAAAGAATATTAACATAAGTGCCAGCAGCTTGGATATCTCCTCAATGAGCCCAATCTTTACAATGGCGTCGATAAAATTTAGTTGTACATCAACAAACTTATACAGAAACAATGATGTAATTATGGAGATTATCCCCCCGACAACAGCTACCATAAGAAGCAAGAGAAAGGGTTCCTTTTCGTAAATATCATAACTTCTCAATTTTAACAAGTAAGCAATTCCAACCAGTGAGGCAATAACAATAATAGCAAGATCCTGTGGGCTCATATTAAGTTTTTTGTTTATTCAAATGAAAAACCTTGATACTAACTGAAAAAATTTAAAAGGTTTGGAGTTTTTTTTGACTACATACAAACTTATCATTTTTTATCAAAACTTTTTTAACTTTTTAACAATATAATGATCTGCAATTTCCTTATAGATAGAATGAATGCTTGTTTTACAAAGATTGAATTGAAATAGTAAGCCAATAAACTCGAAGGAAATGATTAAATTGAAAAAGTAAAGAGCTAATTTTGCATCACTTCTGTGTTTTCATTTTTATTAATATTTTTTCTTCATACTTCAACCTTGAACTCCATTGAACCCAATGAATTGATTGATCGTCTCAAGGGGAACGTTCTAATTGATGTTCGTTCACCTGCCGAATACGAATCGGGACATATACCTGGTTCGGTGAATATTCCAATATTTTCAAACGATGAAAGAGCCATAGTGGGTACTCTTTATAAGCAGAAAGGTCGGAAAGTTGCGATGATCAGTGCTCTTGAGATTGTTGGGCCAAAAATGGCCGATTTTGTTCGTGAGGCAAGCAAGTATAAGTATACAGAATACCTTATTATTCATTGTTGGCGGGGCGGAATGCGATCATCAACCTTTGCCTGGCTGTTGAATACGGCCGATACTCCAGCAATAACCCTTGAAAATGGATACAAAGGGTTTCGTAACCATATACTCTCATTTTTTGAGCAAACCTTTGATATAAGAATTCTTACAGGCTTTACCGGAAGTGGAAAATCTGATTTGCTGAGGTATATGAAAGCATCAGGGCAACAGGTGGTTGATCTGGAGAGTTTGGCTAGCCATAAAGGGTCATCCTTTGGTGCACTGGGGCAAAATCCACAACCAACATCGGAACAATTCCACAACGACCTTTTTTGGGCACTGAAAGACTTTGACATCGAAAAGCCTGTATGGATGGAGGATGAGTCCATGAGTATTGGAAAGGTATTTATTCCAGAGCCACTTTGGAAGCAAATGCGAAGCAGCCCACTCTTTAGGGTTGATCTTTGCCTTCAGGAGCGACTTAACCGACTGGTTGCCGAATATGCCTGTTTTGATAAGAATGATCTTACATCTGCCATTGAGAGAATTTCCAAAAGGCTTGGAGGGCAGAATGCGAAGCTGGCATTGGATGAGTTGGATAAGAAAAATTTCAGGAGAGTGGCCGAGATCTTACTGGCATATTACGATAAGTCATACAATAAGAGCATAGAGGAAAGAAAAAATCAAATTGTATTTGAAAAGGAGTACAAAAATCTTGACATGCACATAATTTCTTCAGATTTGATCGACTCTTCAAATAAGTTAATATATGCAAAATCATAAATTTTTACCACTTCCACATATTCAATGATAATCAATTATCATATTTTTGCTTGATAAATCATTTATTCATATTTCTTACCTATGAACATACTAACAACAAGGAACATCGAAAAACGTTTCTCCAACCATCTGGCGCTTGACGATGTAAGCATCTCAGTCCCCGAAGGGAGTATTTATGGATTACTAGGACCCAACGGAGCCGGGAAGACAACCCTGATACGGATTATCAACCAAATCACTGGACCTGACAAAGGTGAGGTGGAATGTTTTGGTCGGCCAATGAAGGCAGATGATATCTATAGCATTGGTTATTTGCCCGAGGAACGAGGCCTTTACAAAAAAATGAAGGTTGGCGAACATGCTATTTATTTGGCAAGGCTAAAGGGTTTGAGTAGACCCGAAGCATTGAAAAGGCTGAAGTATTGGTTCGAAAAATTGGAAATTCAGGGGTGGTGGAACAAGAAGATCGAGGAACTCTCCAAGGGAATGGCACAGAAGATACAGTTTGTGGTAACCATTATTCATGAACCAAAGTTGTTGATATTCGATGAGCCCTTCAGTGGTTTTGATCCCATAAACGCTAATTTAATTAAGAACGAGATTCTTGATCTTAAGAAGAAGGGAGCTACAATCCTTTTTTCAACCCATAATATGGAAAGCGTTGAGGAGATGTGCGATCATATCACCCTGATCAACAAATCAAAAAATATCCTAAGCGGTCAAATTGATAATGTTAGACAGCAATATGGAAGCAATGTTTTTGAGCTAGCCTTCAAAGGTGATGTGCAAAAAGTCAGCGATTGTTTAAACTCAAGCTACGAGTTGATAAATCATAGTGAGGAGGCAGGACTCGTAAAGGCTCATATAAAAGTACATGAGTATTCTAATGATAACAGGCTGTTAAGCCTTGTTCTACCTGTTGTAGAGATAATGGGATTTAACCAGGTTGTTCCCAGCATGAACGATATCTTTATTCAGGTGGTTCAGGAGTACAACAAGGCACATGGACTAAAGTCTTAATTAGTTTAAAACAAATGCTATGAACAAAATATTACTTGTTATCGAGAGGGAGTTTCTAACCAGAGTTAGGAAGAAATCTTTCATTATTATGACAATTCTTACCCCTTTGCTTTTTGCCGGGATAATGATAGTTCCCATGATCATTGCCACCATGGAGGATAAAAAGGAGAGGAATATTGCCGTTATTGATGATTCAGGTCTTTTTATGGGTAAGATTACTGAAACGGAGTACCTGAAGTTTACATATCTCGACGGGGTTTCCGTGCCCGATTTGCAATCATCGTTTAGCGAATCGAATTACTATGCTGTGTTATATATTGGTCGTATGGTGGCAAGTTCACCCGATGCGGTGATACTTTACTCCGATAAGCAGCCATCAATGGATATTACATCGCACATATCCTCAGCCATTAGGAATGAGATTGAAGCTCAAAAGCTGAAAACTTACGACATCGAGAACCTCGAGGAGATTCTAAAAAGTATTAAAACTAGCATTAGGGTTAGAACCATTAAATGGACCAAAGACGGTGAGGCTAAGGAGAGTTCCTCCGAATTGGCCTTTGGGATGGCCTATATTCTAAGCTTTTTGGTTTACATGCTGATATTCCTTTTCGGAAGCCAGGTTATGCGTGGGGTGATTGAGGAGAAGAGTAGTCGTATAATCGAGGTTATTGTCTCTTCGGTAAAACCTTTCCAGCTGATGATGGGCAAGATCTTAGGAATTGCTGCCGTGAGCTTGTTGCAGATTGTTGTTTGGATTGTTCTAACCTTTGGGCTGGTAACTGCCGCAAGTGCAATTTTCATGGGATCACCCGAAAAGGCTATGGCTCAAAAGGAGAGCGTTTCAAGCCTGATGGATCAACCGGGAATGGCACAAGCAGTCCCCGAAGGTATTACTGAACAAAGTTTTGCCGGAGAAATGATGACCGCCCTTTCGAACATGAATTTTGTGCTTATCATTGGTGGGTTTATTTTCTTCTTTATTGGCGGTTATCTGCTTTATGCAGCCATGTTTGCCGCTGTGGGATCAGCGGTTGACAACGAAGCTGATACTCAGCAGTTGGTTCTTCCCATTACTATTCCGCTTATTATTGCCATTGTTGTAATGATTAGTGGCCTTCGATCACCCGACGGAACAATGACGTTTTGGTTTTCAATGATCCCTTTCACTTCACCGATTATTATGATCACCCGTTTGCCTTACGGTGTTCCACCGTGGGAATTAGCTCTCTCGGGGGCATTGCTTATTGTGACATTTATTGCTGTTACATGGCTTGCTGCCAAGATATACCGTGTGGGTATTTTGCTCTACGGGAAGAAGCATACGTGGAAGGAGATGTGGAAGTGGATAAGGTATAGCAGTTAATTTTGATATTTTTTTTGAGTAAACACTTTTTTGTAACTTTGCCTAAGGAAAAAATTAAACTTATTCAGCATGAAATTCCAAGCCGAAATAAACGTAATGCCTCTTAAAGCCTTGCTTGACCCTCAGGGTAAAGCTGTGGGTATGACAATGCATAACACAGGTTTTACCGAAATATCCAATGTGAGGATTGGCAAGCACATTACCTTTGAGATAGAAGCCCCTACGCAAGAGATAGCCCTGGAAAGAGTAAACGAAGTTTGCTCAAAGATTTTAGCTAATCCGGTGATGGAGGGTTATAGCTATAATGTTACTGAACTAAAGGATTAAAGCTACTCCGCTTCTAATTCACGGTTTTGAGATAAGATTTCAGCCTGCTTACGGATGGATTCCTTGTGAACCAACCGAAGCAGGTTTTTCACATACTCTTGATCAAGACCTAATGATTTCCCAAAATCAACCCGTGAATTAATCATCTCTTCCCAACGTCGTAGCTGCATAATGGCAACGTTATTATCCTTTTTATACTCACCAATGCGTTTTACCAGTTCCATCCTTTGCCAAAGAAGTTCCAGCAGTTGCTGATCAATGGAATCTATTTTCTCCCTAAGAGATTCTAGAATATCTATAAATTCAGCATTTGTAGACGATAATTTTCGGAAGATTAAGGAATTAATTAAGATTGAGAGTTCGGTAGGAGTTAATTGCTGTTTGGCATCGCTAAGGGCTACTCCGGGGTTGATGTGCGATTCAATCATTAATCCATCCATGGATAAATCTAATGCCTTTTGGGCAATACCTTTTATTAGTTCTGGTCGTCCGGCTATATGGCTGGGATCGCATATAATGGGCAACGATGGCATATGGCTTTTTAGATCAATTGGCACTTCCCACTTGGGAAGGTTGCGGTATGCCGACTGTTGAAAAGGTGAGAAACCTCTGTGAATTGCACCCAACTTGCTAATCCCAACCTGTAGGAACCTTTCTATAATACCTAGCCACAATTCAATATCAGGGTTTACGGGGTTCTTTACCAAGATAGGAACATCAACCCCAGCCAGCGAATGGGCAAGTTCATCCACAGAAAAAGGGTTAGATGATGTACGAGCACCAACCCACAGTACATCAATATTGTGCTTTAACGCGACTTCAACATGTTGGGGAGTTGCAACTTCAACTGCTAAGAGTAAACCTGTTTGACTTTTTGCCTCTTCGAGCCATTCCAATGCAACGTTTCCCGCACCCTGAAAACTTCCTGGACGAGATCGAGGCTTCCAAACGCCAGCTCTTAGCACATGCACTCTGTTGAGCTTTGCCAACTCCACAGCAGTATCAATTACCTGTTGGCGATTTTCAGCGCTGCATGGTCCCGCTATGATAAGAGGAGAATCAATTTTCCTTTTAAACCAATTTGAAATGGGCAGTATGCTCATTATTTTTAAAATTTTCTACAAAGGTAAATGTTTTGAATTGGAAATATCCAGTGTAACTGTATCTTCGTTATATGATTAAATAGTCTCAACCATTCAAAACTATATAAATATTTATACCATTGATATATAAACGTATAATTAAAAATTCATCGAAAACAATCCTTGCTAATTGGATTATTGTAATTGCGAGTTTCTCGCTTCTTACCTTCTTTTTTCTTTCTCTGCCTAATAGGCTATTTACCGAACCAACCTGCACGGTCCTTTACGCATCCAATGGCGATTTGCTGGCTGCTACCATTGCCACTGATGGCCAGTATCGTTTTCCTGGAGTCGATTCAGTTCCCCAAAGGTATGCCAAATGTGTTGTAGCCTTTGAGGATAGGTTTTTTTACTGGCATCCGGGTGTAAATCCATTTTCGGTTGCAAGGGCTGCATGGCAAAATATCCGTGAGAATAAAATAGTAAGCGGGGGTAGCACCATTACCATGCAGGTAATTCGTCTTCATCGCAAAGGAAGAAATCGCACAATGTTGGAAAAAGTAGTTGAAATGTTGTTAGCCATTCGGCTTGAGTTGCATTTAAGCAAAGAGGAAATACTTGCCCTTTATGCCTCGAATGCGCCATTTGGAGGCAATGTGGTAGGTTTGGATGCAGCAGCCTGGAGGTATTATGGTCGTTCAGCATTCGATTTAAGTTGGGCTGAAACTGCAGCTTTAGCTGTGCTTCCCAACGCACCATCACTCATATTCCCGGGACGAAACCCTGAAATGCTTCGAGAGAAACGTAATAGATTGTTGGGCAAATTGTTTAACAATGGAACCATTGACAGTATAACCTATAGCTTATCATTGCTTGAGCCTCTGCCCGGAGAGCCTAAACCTTTGCCACAGCTAGCACCACATCTTTTAACCAGAACAATTATTGATGGTAGAAGAGGTGAAAGTGTATATACAACATTAAATACTTTTTTACAGAGACGTGCTGTAAATGTGCTTGAACGACACAGGCAACGGCTAACGGGAAATCAAATCCACAATGCTGCAGTTTTGGTTATTGATGTGGAAACAGGCAATGCTGTTGTCTATGTTGGCAATATGCCTGAAAGTGAGAACGGAGGCGATGTGGACATAATCACTTCGTCCCGAAGCACTGGGAGTATTCTGAAACCATTCCTCTATGCAGCGATGCTCAATGATGGTATAATTTTACCCAATAGCCTAATACCTGACATTCCAACACAGATTGGAGGTTATACTCCCAAAAATTTTTACCCCGGGTACGATGGGGCTGTTCCTGCGTCCCGTGCATTGTCTCGTTCATTAAATGTACCAGTGGTAAGAATGCTACAGCAATACGGTGTAACACCCTTTCATCATCTACTTAGTGGTTTGGGGTTAACAACCATTAACCGATCACCTGATAATTACGGCCTTTCGCTGATACTTGGAGGTGCAGAGGCAACACTTTGGGATTTGGCAGGGGTTTATGCCAGTATGGCCCGAACCCTTAACCATTTTCGAAGATATGAGAGCAGATACAGCAGGAGAGATTACAGGCAACCCAACTATATTGAGTTTCCAATGGAAGGTAAGAGTCATCCATTACAGTTTCATTCTATACTTGATGCATCGGCAATTTACTTCACATTTGAAGCTATGCGGGAGGTTTCTCGTCCCGATGAGTTGGCAGGATGGCGTTACTTTTCCTCATCGAGATCTGTGGCATGGAAAACGGGAACAAGTTTTGGCCATCGCGATGCTTGGGCAATTGGATTGAATCCTCAATATGTAGTGGCTGTATGGGTTGGAAATGCAAGCGGAGAAGGTCGTCCTAACCTGACAGGGGTTAGTGCTGCAGCACCCATACTTTTCGATATTTTTGAACTACTCCCGCCTTCTCCTTGGTTTGATATTCCTAACGATGATATGGCAAGGGTTCCGATATGCCGCTTTAGCGGACATAGGGCTTCAGATATTTGTGATCCTGTCGATACCCTTTGGATACCCTTAAAAGGATTGGAAACAGTTGATTGCCCTTACCATCAGATTGTCCACTTAAACCAGGAGCGAACGCATAGAGTTACTGATAGATGCACAAGCGTTAGCCAAATGATAGCAGAATCTTGGTTTGTTCTTCCCCCGGCAATGGAGTGGTTCTACAGAAGTAAAAATCCTTATTACAGGCAATTGCCCCCTTACCTTAAAGGATGTGAACCAGCAAAGGTTACCAATCCAATGGCATTGCTATACCCACGAATTGAAAGAACAACACTTCACATTCCAAGGAACCTTGATGGGAGCTTTAGCGAGGCAATTTTCGAAGTAGCTCATAGAAATGATGATGCAATAATATATTGGCATCTTAATGAAGAATACTTGGGTACAACTAAATCGTTTCATAGAATGGCCATAAACCCTGGAGGGGGTGAGCATAGGTTAACATTGGTTGATGGGGAAGGGAATATGCTTGAAGTTATGTTCGACCTTATATAAAAAAACTCGTTAGTAAGGAAACTAACGAGTTTTTTTATTAGCTCAACCAATATCTATTGTTTTACTATCTTAAAGGTTTTCAATTCGTTGTTACTTGAAATAACCCTTAAAAAGTAAATTCCAGAATTCCTGTCGCTAAAAGGAATTAGAACAGGATTGTTCTCGAAAATACCTTGTTTTAGGATACGACCATTCTGATCGAATAGTTCATAGCGAAAACCCTTAAAATCTTCCCGGTCAATTTTAAGGTTTACAAAGTCATGAGCCGGATTTGGATAGGCGATAATGGTAAAATCCAATCCAGGGATCTCTTCTACCGCAGTAATGGTTAGCCTTGTTTGCTGAAACCCTTGTGTAATAATGTTCTCCCCAGCGACAAAGGTTTGAATTACAGTTTCTCCCAAGCCCCAGCTGATTGACCCACTGGTATTCTTGTGGAAATTACCGCTGGAAACCACTGCTTCCTGCGCCCAAGTAATTATACTGAGGCAAAGAAGGATTGCGAATATAATTGTTTTTTTCATGCCCATTTAATTATTTGATTTAGTGTTAATTTTTAGGCAACGATGGTTTTATCTCTAATTCATTACCTTTTATACCCATAAGGGTAACTTCAATAATAGTATCCTCAAGAATTGATATATTATTGTATTCAAATCCATCAATTGGATGATATACTTCATAGGAATAGTTTGCATTTTGGACAACATTCTCAAAGACGGCTACTCCAAACTCATCGGTAGAGAGTGTTTCGTTATAATTCTTTGCTCCATCTTTCTTTTCCCCATCATAATAAAGATATATTTCTGCCCCTACCGAAGGTTCTAAGAATTCATTTACCACGTTAAATGTTACGGTATATTTCGGTAATGCAGTTAGCGTGATAGGAATCTCAATAATATCCCCATTGTTTACAGTAAAACTTCCCCCTTCATGAACTTCATAGCCAAAAATTGGATTAATATTATAATTATAAGAATTAGGTTCAGGGTTAATAACTGCAATCCCCAATTGGTTTGTAGTCTGGTAATAGTAGTAATAAAACATATCATCAGTTGCCTCAATTTCTACATCACTTACAGGGTTTTCATCCTGATCTTTTACAATGAAAGTAACTGTAGTAGGAGCAGGACTAAGGATAACAGTTTCGGTGGTGTTTCCTTCTACATAAACTTCTTCACCAACATATTCATAGTAACCAGGTGCTTGAATGCTGTAGAAGTAAACTCCTTCAATTACATTGAAAACATAATTTCCTACCGGATTAATTATGGGATTTGGATTATCCATTTCCTGGATTGTGATTGTAGCATTGCTAATTTCACTAAATTCTCCATCGAGAACGATGAAGGTGAGGGTATATGGAGCAATCGTTGTGAATGATTTCTGTTCACCATACCCTATAAGCCCTTCTTCATTGATGGCAAAAGCTCTTACATAGTATGTTGTTGCAGGAATAAGTTCTGAGAGGTAGACGGTAAATTCTCCGAAACCACCGTACATTTCAAAAACAGTTCCCGATTCAGGTAGTATTGGGCTTTCAAGATCGACAGAAGGTACCGGGGTAATGCTGTATACAACTCCACGGCTGATTATCTGAGAGCCATTATAATTCAGAACATTACCGCCAGCTACTGCTGATGTTTGGGTTATATCGTAAGGATCAGTAGTGTTAACCTTAGGTACGATGGTTAGGTCGGTGTTGATGAAGGTACCTTCCTCGGAGACGTTGAAGAGTTCCGTGGGCTCGAAGAATTCATTGTAAGCAGAGATACTAAAACCGTCAGGGAACATTTTACTGGGGCTAGGCTTGATGAATACATCGGTACGCTCGGGGAAGACCTTGAACACATCGTATATGCCCCCCTCCTTGGTGGTGGTGCGACCCGATACGGCAAATCCACCCACAGTCTTTTCAGTGCTCTCACCTACGTACACACGTGTGAATCCGGGGGTGATGTGGAGTATTTCCTCGACCCCCTTGGTAGTGGTGCGACCCGATACGGCGAAACCTCCCACGGTCTTTTCGGAGGTCTCATCCACGAACACCTGGGTTAGGCCAGGAGTAACCTGGAAGAAAAGGCTGTCGTCTGATTTAGTTGTGGTGCGTCCTGATACGGCGAAACCTCCCACAGTTTTGCCAACGGGTTCATCCACGTAAACTCTGGTCTTTTCGGGGGTAACCACGAAGATGTCCTGAGCCCCCTTGGTAGTGGTGCGACCCGATACGGCGAAACCGCCCACGGTCTTTTCGGAGGTCTCATCCACGAACACCTGGGTTAGGCCAGGAGTAACCTGGAAGAAAAGGCTGTCGTCTGATTTAGTTGTGGTGCGTCCTGATACGGCGAAACCTCCCACAGTTTTGCCAACGGGTTCATCCACGTAAACTCTGGTCTTTTCGGGGGTAACCACGAAGATGTCCTGAGCCCCCTTGGTGGTGGTGCGCCCCGACACGGCGAACCCACCCACGGTCTTTTCGGAGGATTCGTCTACGAACACCTGGGTTAGACCCGGGGTTACCTGGAAGAAGAGGCTGTCATCGGACTTGGTGGTGGTACGCCCCGATACGGCGAACCCACCCACAGTTTTGCCATCAGGTTCATCGACGTATACCCTAGTTTTCTCGGGGGTGACCACGAGGATATCCTGTACATCCTTGGTGGTGGTACGGCCCGAAACGGCGAAACCACCCACGGTTTTGCCCTCTCCATCATCCTCGTTGATGAATACTTTTACGCTGTTCTCATAAACGGCAAAAACGGTTTCTCCCTGCGAGTTTTTGACCTCGAAGAGGGGTGTGCCCTCATCGGACTTGCCATCGGAGGCTACCTCAAGCATGCCAACAGGGTCGTCGGTGCCGATGCCCACGCGCTTGGAAGTGGAGACGGACGTTTCGGCATCTGTCCATGAAGATGTACCTGAGATGGAGTTGATGAAGTCCTGCTCGGTACCCTCGTTGCCCAGATCAAGCCATACCTGATAGGCAGAGGGTCCGGCATCGCCCTGGGGCCCGGTAAGGGAGTTGATGAAGTCCTCCTCAGTACCTTCGTTGCCGAGGTCAAGCCAGATCTGGTAAGCGGATGGACCAGCATCGCCGGAAGGTCCGGTGAGGGAGTTGATGAAGTCCTCCTCGGAGCCCTCGTTGCCGAGGGACAACCATACCTGATAAGCGGATGCACCCGGATTGCCCGAGAATGCATAGTTGGCGTAGGGAACTGAGAGTAGCTGAGTGGTGCCCATCTCGGTGTAGGACTCGCCACCGCTGAGGTCGAGTTCCACCTTGATGAAAAAGTCTCCTGAGGACCAGTCGATTTCGATGAAATCCCCGAACTTAGTTACCCCTGAGCCAATGATGAGGTTTACAAGCCCGAAACCATTGGTCTCGGGGGTGAACGTTTCGGAGTATACCTCATCACCGGTAACGCTGCCCTGCAGAATGCTGATCTTAATGCCCACCGTATGGCTGGGAACGATCTCACCCGAGGAGTTTCGAATTACAGCCTGATAGTTAAAGCCCAGCGGGCTTTGCCCCAGCACATAAAAAATTCCCATGCTGAGGAAGAGCAAGGTTAGTAGATTTTTTTTCATAATGTTGATTTTTTAAGGTTAATGATATATTTACAGGTTGATTCTATATTTACAGGGTAAAAAAAGAATATTATGCTCATTAAAAATGAATTCAGCAATAGCGATAATTGAAGAAAGCATTGTAACTTAAACATAATGTTAAAACAGAATATGTATGCAACAAATTGTAAACTAAAGCAAAAGGTGAATAAAAAGTAGAACGATTAAAAGAATTAAATTTATCAAAAATTGAACCAACCGAAGCATATTTTAAGCAAAAATTATATTCTTAACAATTTAAGAAAATAATATGTTTGCAAGCAAATAATTTTGAGAAAAGTTTATGTAGAAGTGATAATTAAAGAACAACTTTCATCCCAATAATTAGCTGGTCATCGATTTGTTCATAACCCTCCATCCATTTTTCCATTTCGGTTTTTAGAAAATCCTTTTGAGTTTCCATGGGCTCATGATGGATTGAGAACAGGAAATCCTTGAATTGCTTTTTCATGTACTTACGACCATCATCTCCACCAAATTGGTCAACAAATCCATCGGAGAAGAGATAGAAAACATCGCCATTTTTCAATTTAATTTCAGTTCTTTTAAATGGCTCATCCTGCTTAACATATGCACCAATAGGCATCTTGTCGGGTTTGTATTCGAGGAGTTGATTATCGCGAATTAGTACTAAAGGGTTATTGGCTCCTGAAAATTCCAGTGTTATGGTTTTAAGATCAATGGAGGCTAGGGCCAAATCCATGCCATCTTTTCTTTCATCCTCTTTGCCCTCTTTGATACCTTGGCTTAGAGTATTTATAACATACTCTCGCAGCTGGTTTAGGATAGAATCAGAGTGATTTACGTCGAGTTTAGCAACAATTTCGTTTAGGAAAGAGGTACCCAACATGCTCATAAAAGCACCTGGAACTCCATGTCCAGTACAATCAGCTGCTACAACAATAAGTCGGTTCTGCTTTTCAAAATGGTGAATCCAGTAAAAATCGCCACTTACAATATCTTTTGGGGCAAAGTAGATAAAATAGTCGAAGAGTTTGGATGTCTGCTTATCTGGTAGTACAGCGGTTTGTATCCTTTTAGCGTATCTAATTGAATCGGTAATGGCAATGTTTTGATGTTCAATCCTCTTATTTTTCTCAACAATTTCAGCGGTTCGTTCTCTAACAATCGCTTCTAGTCGTTTCTTATCTTCCTGAAGTTTCTTTGTGTATAGGGCAACTGTAACGCGAATAATAATAAAAGCAAGTAAAACATATAAAAGGTAAGCCCACCAGGTGAGATACCAAGGGGGTAGAATCCTGAATTCAAAAATTGCCATTTGGCTTTCTACACCATACATGTTTTTTGCTTTGACATGAAAACGATAGGTTCCATGCTTAAGGTTGGTGTAGTTTCTATAGGTGTCGTTTTGCCAGGGTGACCAATCGCGGTCGTTTCCCTCTAGATAAGATCGAAAGAGGAGGTCCTCCTCGTCTTCATAGAAGCTGGCTGAGAAAACGAATGCGATGTTGTTGTACTTGAATTCTAAAGGAGAAGTGAATATTTGAACATTTGATGCTTCGCCCGAACCTTTTGTCAGAAAGCCATCACCGCCTTTAAAAATAACCGAGTCGGTTCCAATGGTGATTGACCTTATAAGGGATTCGTATTGATGGTAATAATCTTTTTCTCTTGTCCTATTATGAATGAAAAGACCATCTTGTCCTCCGACAAGAATGTATGGAGAGTCTTTTACTGCAGTGTAAATTGTCATGGGAGGGATAATCCGCAGGGAGAGAGTATCGCTAATCCATTTTTCCTTTCTCTTTATTAATAAGTCAGCCTGAGAAGTATTGTCGGTGCTGAAGTATGCCAATGCCAGCGTATCGTTCAAGGGGAAAAACTCCTTCAGGTTTTTTTTCTTGTTCTTAAAAAGGGAATTTAGGGGAATGTATAGTTTAAAATCATGATCAGAATGGCTGTATTTGTAGATTAAACCATTAGTATTGAAGAAAATTTCATTATCGAAGCTGAAAAAGTCGCCAATTTTTCCATTTATTGATTCTGGTAATACCAGAGGTGATCCGTTGGAATCGATAAGATGCAATCCTGAGAATGACTTACACCAAAGATTACCCTTCTTATCCTCATAAATTCTTGTGATTGATTCGTTATTAAGGGCAAATACTTTACTGTCAAAATCTAGGCGGTTATCCTTTATTAGAATGATCCTAATGCCACGCGAAGTGGCAACATACACCCTGTTGTCAACCGTTTGTGATTTGAGTAGCTTGTATGTTTCAACATTTGTGTTTAAAGGCAATGCCTTTTCATCTTTAATTTCATATATATCCCTAACACTAGCTGCAATAAGTATTTCATTAGAATCGGAGGTGACAATGTTGAGCAGAGAATAAACAGGTTCGGCTGAAATGCCTGAAACTGCTTTGAAAATGGTATTCTCCCCGGGTTTAGTAATCAACTTATATACGCCAAGCATTGTTGAAGCATAGTAGTTCTGTTTGTGTTTAACTATGCTGTGTAAAGCACCATTTAATCCAGATTCCCCCGAAAATTTTCTAATGGGAGAAGAGATATTGGCTGAGGAAATTCCGTTGGTTAGGGTAATCCAAAGTACCCCCGATTTGGAAGGATCGAAGAAAAGGTTTGAAACGGTTTCACTTTGTAGGCCTAATTGCTCATTGAGGTGTGTAACTATGCACCCTTGCTTGTTGATAATGAATACCCCATCCACATGGGTTCCAAAGGCAAAGTGGTTTTCATCAATTTTAACGCCCGTGTATAGTGAGTTATCCTGAAGAATCTTGTTGGTTCTTGTTGCATTGGCGTTAAAGTTAAAACCTGAAACCTTCCCGGTTTGGGTATTGAGAAAACATAATCCGGTTTGGGCTGTTGAAATGAGAAGTGTATCGCTTGCCCATGGAAGCATGGTGAAGATATCCTTGTTTACAAAGAAATCCCCACCATTAACCTGAAGTAGTTTCCCTTTCTCGAGGTATAGCAACCCTAGATCGGGATTGCCTGTATAAAGGTGATCGTTTACCAGAAAACTCCAAAAGTTATCCTTTGGTAATTCAACTGATTCTAGGGTTTTGGTTTCTGGGTTGTAAATGAAAATGTACTGTAAAGTGCAGAAGTAGACATATTGCTTATCGGAGTATACCTTCCATACGCGCGTTATACTAATGCTATCGTCGATTATTAATGCCAGCGACTCGTAAATAAGTTGCCCCTGTTGGTCAACAACCAAATGTCCAAAATCATCGATTCCTCCGGCATAAATGGTTCCGTCAGGGCCAGTGGCAAGGGAGAGGATGTAAGTTTGGCCTTGAACCTCTATCTTTTTCCATACATGGCCATCGTATTCTAGAATGCAGTTTGAATTGCCAAAGTACATCACACCCCGATGATCCTGTGCAATTGACCAATTGGGTTCAGAGGCAGCATAAGTACGAGGCGAATAATTGGTTATAAAGGGAATTCCATCGGAATTGATCTGTGCAGTAGAGTATCCGGTAACAATTATTAGACTCAGTAAGCTAATTAATGCATTCCTAATGGGGTTCGAAAATCTCATCGAAGAAATAAGGTTTTATAAAAACACAACATCCCAATTAAGTGCAAATTTATACTTATTAATTATAAATCATAATTTTTTTGTCAGGATTAAACTATCAAATTTGATTAAATAGGTTTATGATAATGGTTCGTTTTATACACATTCCTTGTGACTTCATTTTAATTAATTACTTTTGAAAAACTTTAAAAAACTCATTAATAGTAATTAATTCATTATTATTGTCACTTTTTCTAATAGGCTTCAATAGATGAAGGTTAAATCGATTAGTATTATTAAGTACTTTTTGCTGTTTGCAGTAATCTATTTCCCAATATTTGGCCACCTAGATACTCTTCCTATCCGGAATTTTGATGAAGCCCGACTCGCTTTAAACGCATATGAGATGCTTAATAATGGCAATTTGATTGTAACCCATTTTGAGGAAAAACCTGATATGTGGAATACAAAACCACCCCTGATGATTTGGTTGCAAGTGTTGTTTATGAAACTTATTGGGGTAAACGAGTTGTCCATTCGTCTACCAGCAGCTATAGCCGCTTTCCTGATTTGCATTTTTCTGCTGATATTTTCTGCAAGACACCTAAACGATCCCTGGTTTGGAATAATTGCATGTATTGTTTTATCATCAACTGTGGGCTATATTCACGTCCATGCAACCAGAACAGGGGACTATGACTCACTGCTCACCTTATTCACAACACTTTACCCGCTGCTTTTCTTTATTTACATTGAAACAAAAAGGACTAGATATCTCTACTTTACCTTTATCGCTTTAACCCTAAGCGTGCTGACTAAAGGTGTTGCGGGATTGCTTTTCGTTCCCGTACTTCCACTGTTCGCAGTTTTTAAAAGAAATTTAGTAAGCATTATTAAGAGTAAGCACTTATACATAGGATTTGGGATTTTTTTATTCTTCGCCATTGGCTACTATTTGCTCCGCGAGAGTATGAATCCGGGTTTCATTAAGGTTGTTTGGAACAATGAGGTGGGAGGAAGGTACGTGGAGGTGATCGAGGGTCATAAGGGTGGTTTCTGGTACTATTACCGGCTACTTGTTGACCACCTTCTTGTTTACTGGTATATTCTGATACCCTGTGGCGTTTTGGTGGGATTATTTCATAAAAACCCAGCGTACCGCAATCTTACCATATATCTGGTTTCTCTGGTTCTTTTTTACTTTTTGGTTATCTCATTTGGTAAAACAAAGCTCCAGTGGTATGCAGTGCCCTTGTACCCCTTCCTTGCTATGATTGTAGCCATTTTCATCAACTTTGTCTTCCAATTCTTAGTTAATATTTCACTTTTTAGAAGTAATCTAAGAATTAATGTTCTTCCATACATTTTCCTTTTTCTAGTTAGCATAAAACCTGTTAGTCATATAATTGGCAGAATGAATCCTCCCAAAGAGTTTTCATGGGAGGTAGATAAGTATAGGATGGGCTATTTGCTTAAGGATGCCCTGAAGGGAAAGTTAGATTTAAGCGGCTATACCCTGTTACATGGAGGATATGCACCTCATCACTATTTCTATATTACTGTTATGAATGACAAAGGGATTGACATCTCATTGAGAAAAGATGCAAAAAACCTGAAGCCTAACGAAAAGGTTTTTGCACAGCAGAGCGATATAAAAAATTTCATCTCAGAGAATTACACATACGAAGTAATAAAGACAAACAAGGATGTAGTATTCTACCAAATAACCGGAACGAAGAACCATGATTGAACTATCAGTTATTATCCCCTTATATAACGAGCAAGCCATTCTGGCTGAACTTTGCGATAGGCTTACTTTGTCTGTCATGCAACTTACCCGGAATTACGAATTGCTATTCATAAATGATGGTAGTAGTGATTCAACCTTTGAAAAGCTAAAGGAATTATCGCAAAAGGATGAACGGGTTAAGTTCATTAGCTTCAGCCGAAATTTTGGACATCAAATAGCCGTTTCGGCAGGGCTAGATCATTGTAAGGGGCAAGCGGTCGTTATTATCGATGGTGATCTGCAGGATCCGCCAGAACTTATTCCAACCCTATACAAAAAATACAAGGAGGGTTACGAGGTGGTTTACGCCAGAAGAACAAGGAGGAAAGGTGAAACGTGGTTTAAACTGCTTACTGCTAAATTATTCTATAGAATTCTGAACAGAATCACATCCATCGATATTCCCATTGATGTTGGCGATTTTAGGATAATCGATCGCAAGGTTGTTGAGTATTTAAGGCAGATGCCTGAGCAGCATAAGTTTCTGAGAGGTCAAATAGCTTGGCTGGGGTTTAGGCAGACATTTATTGATTACGAGCGCGATAGTCGTATGGCCGGTAAAACGGGTTACCCATTAAGAAAAATGGTACGCTTCGCGCTGGATGGAATAACCGCTTTCTCCAATTCACCCCTTAGGATGGTTACCAATCTTGGGCTGATTATTTCGCTTTTCTCGCTCATCGTGATTCTTTACGCGCTTTATTCGCACTTTATCCTTCATCAAACTATAACTGGTTGGACTTCACTTATTATCAGTTCCATGTTTATTGGAGGTGTTCAGCTGCTTTCCATAGGGATTATTGGTGAGTATATAAGCCGTATCAATACCGATGTTCGAAAAAGACCCCTTTATATAATTGATGAATCGAATATTGATGTTCATTAAGGGAAATTTAATATGACATTAAAATAGCCGAAAAAGAAAAACCATTTTATAATACATAATTATGCTCGAAGGAAAAACAGTAGCCGTAGTGGTCCCCGCATACAACGAGGAGAAACAGATTGGGATGGTGATTGAAACCATGCCCGATTTTGTGGATCGTATTATCGTTGTCAACGATAATTCAACCGATGGCACTGAGGGGGTTGTTTCAACTTTCCTAAGCACCCATCATAATATTTCAAAAACGATCATAGAGAAAAAGAAAGTTGAATCCACATTCTACAATCAGGCAGATGTTTTTTTGGAGGAGATGAACAGAAAGGAGATGGATTTTTTCACTCCATTCAGGGTAGTCAATTCTGGGTCGAATACCGACCGAATTATTCTGATAACCAACCTGAAGAATGCTGGTGTGGGGGGCAGTATAGCCCGAGGCTATAAGTGGTGTAAGGATCACGATATCGACTGTACTGCGGTTATGGCTGGCGATGGGCAGATGGACCCCGCTGAGCTGAAATCCATTTGCCTGCCTGTGGTTAACGAGGGTATCGATTACGTTAAGGGCAACCGCTTGATTCACGGTAGCGCCAATCTTTACATACCGCGTACAAGGTTTTTTGGCAATTCTATCCTTTCGCTGGTTACCAAAATCGCATCGGGGTACTGGCGAATTTCAGACACTCAAACTGGTTACACCGCCATCTCGCTGGATGCTTTGAAATCAATTAAGCTATACGATATTTACAAGCGGTACGGAATGCCCAACGACATGCTGGTAAAGCTCAACATTGCCTACTGTACAATACGTGAGGTTCCCATAAAACCAGTTTATCGTATTGGTGAGCAATCGAAGATGAGGGTGCGCAAGGTGATCCCCCGAATTTCATTCTTACTCTTCAGGTTATTCTTTAAGCGCATTTGGGTTAAATACTTTATCAAGGATTTTCATCCGCTTTTCATTTTGTATAATTTGGGTTTTGTGCTCCTTTTTGCAAGCATACCCTTTGCAATAAATATTTTAAAATACTTTATGGGTTACACCATTGGCGAAAGGCCAATCCTGAACTCCATCATGTTTGTCTTTCTGGTTGTTAGCGCCCTTCAATCCTTACTCTTTGCCATGTGGATGGATATTCAGGATAACGAAAGACTTTACAAGTAATGCCTTAATTGCGAATTGATCATTAATTTCATCTAACCCTTTTTTGTGAGCCGAAAAGTTATAAAATGGATAGTTCAGATTGTTGCCACTTTCGTTTTTTTGTATTTGGCATTAAGGAAGATTGATACATCCCAGCTGAAGGAAATTGCCAGAGGGATTTACTTTTGGCCTTTGCTTATCATCCCTTTCCTGCTGTTTGCCGATCTAATTATAAACAGTTATCGGATTCTCTCGCTATACCGTTTTTATGGAGTTGAAACTAAGCTGTTTAAAATTCTAACTATAAAGTTACAGGGTTTTTTCTTCTCATTAATTTTCCCTTTGCTTGGCGATGCATTTAAAATTCAATCCTTCAAAAACATATACGGATCCAGCTACTGGAAAAATTCCCTTGTCGTTTTGCTTGATAGGCTAATTTACACCTTTGGACTCACAATAGTTATTCTGCCAATACTCTTGCTCGCACTGATAGAGGTAATTAGTTTGATTAAATTTATTATCCTTGCGCTTCTGGTAGTTGAGGTAATTGTTTTACTAGTGCTTAACCGACCGGAAATTTTTAAAAGCATTGTAAACCTCCTTCATAAGATTCATCCTTTTTTCAGGTCTTGGAATTTAAATTTTGATAAAAGGGAAGGTTATTGGAAGGAAATATCCTACAACACTGCCATAGCTATATTTCGACATGGGCTTATTGCAATTGTTTATCTATGTATTGCTTATTCTCTTTTACAGAAATTTGATTTCAATATTGCGGCATTTTTTATAGTTATTTTCTTTATAATGATTTCTAGGATCATCCCAATCTCCGTGGGAGGCATCGGGCTTAGCGAGTACATCGCCGTTGCAGTTTTTCCTCAAATTGGAATTCCTGCCGATTACGCTTTTTCAATAGCCTTTCTTATGTCAACTATAATGATACTGCAAGGTTTATTGGGAGGAGTATCGTATGTAAGGAACCGGGTGAAAACAATTTCCACCTAATGGCAACCAGAGTATCTGGTTATTTCTTTTTCGTCTCCCGGTTATAAATCCAAATGGCATCGTATAGAACCTGTGAGTCCAATGGATTTTTATTTTTAGCTGCTTTTTCCTCAATCTGCTTCATTAGGTCAGGCTTCCCTTTAATCTCTTTAACAAGGAGTTCAATTCCCATTTTTCTAATCCAAAAGTCTGCCCCCTTTTCAATAATCTTCTCCTGTGCAAGTTTCTTTACCACCTCCATGGTGTCAGCATTTACTGATAAAAGCCTATTAAGAGAATTCTCGTAGGCAGTATCGTTTTTAATTTTTAGGGAAAGCCATTCCAGTAACGATTCCTCAGTGATATGCTTCCATTCAGCAGCATTAGCTGCTTTGTTTGTTACATTAGGTTTAATCTCTCTGTATATACCTTTTCTTGCAGCATCATAATCTGGAAGTGTTACTACCTCCCAAAAACGTGCAGTTGGTCTAAGTTTTAGGAAGGTTTCCCAGTAGGCTTCCTTATTCATCCACCACCAATGGATGGCAGCATTTACATACTGCCGGGTTTGAAACTGGTTAAACCCAATAAGCAGCGTTAGAACAGAAAAAATGGCAATCCTTTTCCACTTATACTTTAGGTTAAAGCTAAAATCGACGAAGCAGGCAAAGGGTATTGCGAGTATTCCATAGGAATCGATAAAGGCACGAAGCCCAAATCCCCCACCAAACCACCAGCTCCACCACGATGCCAGTATGTATATGTTTAAAATTTTAAAGATTAGAATTGAAGGTAGAGCTCCGGGTATCCTTTTGGGCAGCAATATCATTCCCCCAAGAGCGAAGATCATAATTGGTGTAAAAACCAACCAGCCCTTTTTATAGCTAAACAGGATGTTGAAAATTTGAGGATTTTTAAAGAAAAAGCTGCCGCCAGCTTCTCCGTAGGAGAAGTAGAAAATTGTTCCGGAAACATTATACCAATAAATAAATTGTGGTACCCAAATCAAGATAAAAGCCCCTGCCATTAGAAGTAACCAGTGAAAATGCTTTATGAAGTAAAAAAATCTACTTTTAATGCAGGTCCAGCTTTTAATGTCCCAAAGGAAGAATAGTAAAAGAACTATAATGTTGGTTGGACGAATAAGGGTAATCAGACCAGCCAGTGAGCCACAAAGCAGGATGTGTTTTATTGTAGGATTTTCGTAAAATCTTATTGTGTACCAGGTAAAAATAGTTATTAATGCGAAGTTGTAGGCATGGGTCATGGGTGCCTCATAGGTCGAATAGTAAAACAAATTTGTTCCAATACCAATTGCCAGAATGGTGAAGGCAATAACCTTTTCCTGGAAATGTCTTCGTAAAATTTTACTTAGAAAGTGCAACCCAAGCCAAAGGTAAAAAAGAGCGCTAAAGGTAAGGGCAAATTTATATGGTATACTGTATCCATCAGTTTCATAGGGAGTAAGAAGAGCCACTGTATGCGCAATAAAAAAGAAAGGGGTATATAGTATTGACATCCCCATGGTTGTAATAATGGCCTTTTTGCCAATTGGGGTTTCAATGGGCCAAATCAAATCCCCAAACTTTTTAATGTTGTCCTGTCGGAATTGAAGCGAAAGGTCCTTGTAAATAAAAGTGGCAGGTAGATAGGCGTAGTAAGATTTGATGTCCCACTGAATTACTCCATCGGGTTTGTTGTAGCGACCGTGGAAAAAGTTTACGAAGACAACAAGGAATAGAACAAAAACAATGGTTTTCTTAATCATATTCGTAGAGTACCATGATATAATCTTGCTGATAAACATGATGAGGGTTTGTGTTTGACAAGCTGTTTAGGTTAACATCAACTGCAAAAGTATTTAAAAAAGGCAAACCAACTCATTAGGTTTTGCTTAATTATATGTATGATATACTATATTGCTAACCCCAAAAATGAAAAAAAGTGCCCTGTTAAGGCACCCCCAATAAATTTAGATTCATTTTTTTGGTTTACTTCTGCTCCCCTCCAAAGCCAATAATCTGGTAGTTGGAAATATCCAGAAACTTTGACTTGTTGGGAATAATCTCCTTCACCAGCATATGGGTGCTTGCATTGGAGTTGGCATCGCGGAAAACCATTTCCATTACCATTCCCATGCCGTAAGCCCAGCCACCGGAGGCTAACGCCTGAAAGCCATTCATGTAACCATAGGCGTTGGAGAAGTTTAGCTTTTGGTCGTTGGTTACCCAAAGATCAACGCTGCCACCCTCGTTGCTGTAGGTATATTCCTTGCAGTTAAAGCCAGCAATGGTTTTGCTCCGTCCTGTGGGTGTATACCAGGGGTGTACAAAATCTTCCGAGAATTGCTCTGTTTCGGTTGGAGTATCGTTAATTGCTGAAGAATCGGGAGCAACGTACATGGCCATTCCGCTACGCTCGCCATCCTTTTCGCCAAGGATTAGCATAGCCCAGTTCTTGGCATCCAAGATTATTGTACTTTTTTCTTTCTGCCCTGTTTCTCTGTTAATCTTATCGAAAACAAGAGCAAAACTTTTGTCATTAGGACTGAAGAATGTAGAGTAATTCACCTTGTCTTTTTGGTTAAGAGAGTCAACGGTTTCTATCTCCATCATCATGCTCGATGTGAAGTTATACTGCTTTTCGTACACCACGTTGTTTAGTCCCATGGCGCTCATCATCTTCTTTTCCAAAAACGATGATCCGGGTTTTTTCTGTTGATGAACAGGTTGTTGCTGTTCCTCTTCCTGCTGTTGTACTGGCTCAATAGGCTCTTCCTCTTTATGCCCCTGAGTTTGCTTAATCTTTTCAATGGCCTTATCACGAAGCAACCCCTTTACCTGAGCATTGGCGATTGGATTAATGAAAAGGATTAACAGAATGGTAATTGTATAAAAAAATAGTTTTTTCATAAAAATAATAGTTGGATTTTAGGTTACTTTTTAATGTACTTGCAAAGGTAAGCAAAAGGTATTTTAATTGTCAAGAGGAAAGATTCTATTTTTTTTTATTTTTTTAATGATTACCTGCTTTTGCATCAGGATAAATTTCTTGATAATCAATGCAGTAGAACAAATGATGCTATAATAACGAACATGCTTGTATCTTTTTAAAATGTCTTACATTGGTTAATCCCCTATGGGGAAGGGCTTTAACTTTTTTAATTCTGCCTACTATTGATGTTTTTGCCCTACGGGCAAATTAGCTGGTTAAAACTTTATTGAACACCAAGCATCACTTTTCTCGTAGGACTTACCTTTCGTAGGCAGGCTTTAATATCATTAAAAAACCAAACCCCACTTCGTGTTTGTCCATAGGACATTAACCAAATATAAAAATCTGTATTTTTATACCTGAACAGTACAACAGCTTTTCGCATTATAAATAGATATTCATTTTTTTGATTGCTATGCAATCTTTTTCTCACAATGTGGTTCTTTGATTTTTCTATCTTTGCAAAAAAAAGTAAAATCATGTCCAAAGGCAAGGAGAGTAAGCCGCACATAGGTATATACGGACGTCGGAATAATGGGAAAAGTTCGCTGATCAATATGTTAGTAGGTCAGAATGTGGCTATTGTGTCGGAGCATGCTGGCACAACCACCGACCCGGTTAAAAAATCTTTGGAGATACTTGATTTTGGCCCGGTTATCCTTATTGATACTGCGGGTATCGATGATTCTGGTGATTTGGGTATGCTTCGCATCGAAAAAACTCTGGAGACCATTAAGCATATTGATCTGGGCATACTTGTTTTGGCTGGTAACCACATGGATTCATTCGAGACAATGCTTGTAGAAAATTTTAGTAAGACTAACACTCCTTTCGTTGTGGTTCACAATAAACATGATGTGGAGCCAATGACATCCGTTTTTAGAGATACAATAAATAAAGCCTTCAATAATCCAAATATTGTTGAGGTGTCTGCTACCAAAGGTGTTGGTTTACCTGAACTCACCGAAGCCATTAAGGAATCTATCCCTGAATTATCGTATCAGAATCCAACCCTTTTGGGCGATTTGATTGGAGAGGGGGATATTGTTCTACTCATTACACCCATCGACACCGAAGCCCCCGCAGGGCGGTTAATACTACCTCAGGTTCAGGTAATCCGCGATGTGCTTGACAATAGTGCTGTTTCAATAGTGCTTAAGGAGACAGAGGTGGAGTCATTCCTCCTGAAAACCGGTATCAAACCGGCATTGGCAGTTACCGATAGCCAGATATTTGCCAAGGCAAATAATATGATTCCTGAAGATGTTCCTCTTACCAGTTTCAGCATCCTCCTTGCCCGCCTGAAGGGCGATTTTGAGGAATACCTCAAAGGAACTCCAAGAATAGCTAACCTAAAGGATGGCGAAAGGGTGCTTATTCTGGAAAGTTGTACCCACCACGTTTCGTGCGATGATATTGGACGCTACAAAATACCTGGCTGGCTTAGCCAGTTTACGGGTAAGAAATTGAACTTTGACGTGGTTACCGGACTTGATAAGTTACCCCGAAGTATTAAGGATTATGCTCTGGTGGTTCAATGCGGTGGGTGCGTTATTACCCGTAAGCAGCTTCAAAGTCGTCTAAAACCAGCCATTGATGCAGGTATACCTGTTTCAAACTATGGAATGACAATTGCCTTTACAAACGGGATATTCAAAAGGGCAGTGGAACCGTTTGTAAAGAGAGGGAATTTGTAACCCGATTTCCAATACACGCTTTATCTCTATTCAACCCAAAAAGAAATAGATTTCTCAGACTCATTCCCCAGCTTGTCAATGGCTTTTAGAATAATGGTGGTGAGTTGTCCCGCTTTAAAACCGCTAAGTGGTTGAACGTATATCCTTTCCTTTCCATCATTCAGTGATACCAAAATTTTATCAATACCAGTTTTATCGTCGGTGGCAGCCAGATAAAGCTGTAAGTCAGCTGTGAAAACAGGAATTGTTTCCTCATTAATCACATCGTGCCGATGTGGTTGAACCGAGAAATGATGGAATATTTCAGGAGCAACTCCATCAACCCCAAAACCAAAATTCAGGATGTTGAGGTTTTCCACATTGTCCCATGCAGTGCAGCTTATCCTGTTGTATCCGTTTTGATCAACTGTGAATGGATCGGAGTAGGGTAGGTTGGGGTTATCATTCAGCTTGTAATCAAGCCGGTTTAGCCCTGAACCCATGTCGGATGCTGTTATGGATACCCTTGTACTTGGATTAATCCAAACCGTATCACGAAGCGAAATCTTTCTGCCAGTAAAAGAGTAGCTGATGCTTGGGCCGCTTATGTCCACCTGGGGCATGCTAAAATGTTGTCCTTCAACATTACTCATGCCTTTATTCCCAACATTATCAATGGCATATGAGCGTATGGTAACAGCACCCGTGATATCGGAAAGATATATAGGTTTTTCGTAAATTTTGAAGGGATCGTTGTTTATTGAGTAGTGAATTTCTTTTACTCCCGCTTTGTTGTCGACTGCAACTATACGAAGTTGACTTCGTCCTGAAGAGAACTCTTTGCCCGCAATCATGTAAGTATTTCCAGCAATTTCTTCGAAAACCATGGGTGGAGTAGTGTCAACAAAGAATGAATAAGTTTTTTGCTCTTCAGTATTTCCCACCATATCGATGGAGTGCCATTTAATTGTGTAATCGCCCTGTGGTAGTTGAGATATTGAGATAGGATTGGAGTACAGAGTTTTTTTACCATCGTTTATGGAGTAGTAAGTTTCTCGGACTCCCACAATATCAGTGGCACTAAGGATAAACTTTGACTTTGCCGATACAACATCGTTGTATCTTGGACCTTCAATTTCCAGTGTGGTTTCGGGGGGTGATGTGTCAATGAATAGCGTTCTTTCTCCAACGTCTTCTTTATTCCCCACATTGTCGATTGAGTAGAATTGGATGAAATATTTCCCCTCCTTTTCTAGGATTATTGGTTTTTCGTACTTCAAAAAACTGTCCCCATTGATCGAGTAAAAACTATTACTAACACCAGAATCATCATCGGTTGACTTAATCTCAAGCACACTTGTTCCCGATAAGTATATAATGGCATCCTCTTGAAACCCCTTTTTGGAATCAAAGTTTGGTGAGGTGGTTGGTGGTTTGCCATCGGCAAAGAGTTCAAATTTTATTTTTCTTCCCAAGTATAAATCAATATGCGATAAGTACTTAGGACCATGGCCATCCCATTGTAGGGGATTTCCCTCTGGTTGTATGCTCTTCAATCTAACAGCATCCTTCCCATCGGGAGAGAGGGACATGTATAAAAAAACAGGAGCATTTGGGTTCACAAAAAGTTTACCGGTTGAATCAATATAAAAACCTTCGGTATCTTGTGCAAAAGAAGAACTGAACATTAATGCTAAGGCTATTGTCAGGAATGCTATTTTACCATATTGTTGCATACACTTTTTTCTTATTCTAGTCCTTAACTTTAATGATTAAAAATTCTACCCGACGATTCTGCCGGTGCATTTCCTCTGAACATCTAACTCCCTTTTTGCATTCGTTTAGTGGAATGGTATCGCCATATCCCTTTGCGATTAATCGTTCATGTGAAATGCCTTTGCTCACCATATATGACACCACTGAATTTGCTCGAGCACGAGAAAGTTCCATGTTATAACGTGATTCTCCGCGAGTGTCGGTATGAGCTCTTAGCTCAATATTTATATTTGGGTATTCATTTAGTAAATCAATTAGTGTGTTAATTTCCCGAACTGATTCCTTACGGAGATTCGAACTATTTAGATCGAAGTAAATATTATCCATCTGTATGACAGCATCAGCTGAAGTTATCACTTTGAAAACCTTCGGATCCTCAACATTGCCTACCATATCAATCGAATACAGCTTAACAGCGAACACCCCCTCAGTTGAGAATTTAAATCCTTTCTCGAGGGATTGATATGGACTTCCATCTATTGAGTAAAAGGTTTCCCGTACAGCAGTCATTCCATCCCTTGATTTTGATATTGCAGTTGCGCCTAATTCAACATAGAAATTGTTTCGCATTACAAAGATTACCCCTTCCGAAAATGCAAGATCAGTAATTGGTGGAGTGTCATCAGCAACTATTCTAAAAAGTATAGTCTTATTGGTTTTTGCTTCTTTATGTGAAATGTAATGAACACCCTCTCCATCCCAATACATAGGTGTTGCGTTGGGGTCGGAACTGGGTATTGCCATCAGCTCATTTGGTTTTGCTTCAGGCGATACAAAGAAGTAAGCGGGTTGCTTCGATTGGGTAAATACCTGCCCAGTACTATCAACGTAAAGGGAAGGTTCGTGTAGGAGTTGCTCTTGCCCTTTGGTAGTAGCAAAAAAAATAAAAATTAAAAAAAGGGTAAGAAAAAGCCTCATGAAATTCAAATTTTGTTTTTGTTCAAACTTATTAAAATTATATTAAATGTCAATTCCATCCATCCCGGTTCGGAAACCTATGACCAGTATGTCATCAATTTGGCGCCTTGATCCCATCCATTCGGTTATTTTTTGATCTAAAATAATCTTCTGCTCCTGCATGGGTTTTTTGTAAATTTCCAAAAGAAGTTCTTTAAGTTTCTGGGTACTATATTTTCTGCCATCACTTCCCCCAAATTGGTCGGGATAACCATCGGAATAAATGTAAAATGCTGTAGGTTGTTCCACTTCGATGGTATGGAGTGTAAATTCCCTTCTTTCCTCAATTTGTAACCCTCCAATAGGTACTGGATCGCCTTTAAGGTGATTAATTTCTCCATTGGAGATGAAGATCAGCGGATTTTTGGCCCCCGAAAAAAGAACTTTACGTCCATTGTCCCTAATATTGCACAGAGCCATATCCATTCCATCCTGATTGTCGCTGCTTTGCTGCTTTAGCAGATATCTAATGGAATCGTGAAGGTCGTAAAGCATTTCGTTCGGCATCACCTTACCATTTCGGGTGATGTTTTCAAGCAGGTTAAACCCAATCATGCTCATAAACGCTCCGGGAACACCGTGACCAGTACAATCAACAGCAGTAATCAAAAAACCACTTTCATCGGCACACACATTATGTAGCTTGAGGAAGTTCTCCCGTTTCCTTTCCTTATGGATTTTTGCAGAGGCAAAACCGGTGAACCAGTAAAAATCTCCGCTAACAATGTCACGGGGTTTAAGCAATATGAAAGAATCGGGGATCACCTTTCGAAAATTCTCCTCGGTGGGGAGCATTGCATGTTGTATGCGCTGGGCATAGTTAAGACTGCTTGTGATATCTCGATTCTGTTTATCTATCTTTCCAAATGCAAGCTGTAAATCCTTATTCTTCTCTTCAATTAGGCCATTCTTATGTGCAATCTCCTTATTCTGTTTCGATAGCATGGCATTTGCCTTTTTCTTCTGGTTTAGGCTGTATAAAATCATTGCAGCAATAACTAATACACCAGCTATAATAAGGATAAACACATTACGCATTAATCGTTGATTACGTATTATGGCTTCCTGAAGTTCTTTCTCGGTATTCAGCAGATCAATCTGCATCTGCTGTTCATGGGTGAGTTGCTGAATATGCACTAAACTATCCTCGGTTTCCTTAAGTGCTTTTTGCTTATCCATTAATTCTAACTCTGTCACCTTCCTAGCCTTTTCAATTTCGCTTACTTGTGTTTTTGCCTGATCAACAATTTTTCTGGCTTCACCCTCCTTCTGCCGGATCTCGTCTCGCTGAATTTTTTGGGATATAGCTTTGTATCGCGTAAAGTATTCTGAGGATTTTTCAGAGTTGCCCAATTTCTCATAAACATCAGCAAGAAGTGCATAGCAATTGCTAAGCAGTTTCTCATCGTTAAGCTCAAGGGCTATGCCATTGGCTTCATCTAATGTTTTCGCAGCATCGTGATAAGATCCGGTTTCCGATTGAACGTTGGCAATATTCAGCAAAGCTGAAGCAATATCAACCTTCCGGCTCATCTTTCTCGATATTTCAAGGCTCTCCCTGAAATACTCAAGTGCTTTGGGGTAATTCTCCTCATCGGTATAGATCATGCCTATATTGTTGTAAATTACCCTTTGGGCATTGAGATTACCAATTTTTTTATTCAGCTCAACGGTTTTCAAGAAATGCTCTATAGCCTGCGAGGGAAATCCATTTACCCAGTAAACTCTTGCAACAGCATTGTAGTGAAAAGCAGCCTGGTTGAAATCGTTTGCCGCTTCAAAACTTTTAGCTTTCGATAGGTTCTCTTCAATTTCCTTCGTTAGGTTATCGGGAATAGTCTGGGCAAAAGTATGACAAACACATAAAAACGAAAGGGTTAAAACGATTGGAATCATTTTAACTTTAGAAATTCGTTTTTTTCGTAGCTGGCACATTAAATTGATTTTGAAATGGGAATAATATTCATGGGTAATGAAATAAGTCTTGCAAAATCCTTTCCTTCCTCATGCATGTCATCATCATCTTCAGGGTAATACCAGTTTATTTCTACATTGAAGCCTTTGTTGGGAAAATCGTGAAAAAGCGAAACCAATTCCAGCATTCTCTTTTGCGATGATGAGTTAAGATACTTTATCCTAAGGTTTATTATAGTTTTTGATTTTGGATTCACGATATATTTCTTTACTGCTTTAAGGATGGGAAGAAAGAATGCAACAGAATCTTCTGGTAGCGAGGAACCAGAAATTTCAAGAGTACCCGTTTCGTAATCAACAATAATCTCAGGGGTATCCTCAGTCATTGCAACGGTAAACTTTTCCATGATCTTAAAGAATGTTTTTCAGTAAGGTTAGATATTATTTCAAACTAGGTAAGACAAATATAATAGAATATTGATGGAGAAACAACTTAAAGGTTTTTTAATAAAGATGATTTAACTCAATTGTAGAATGAATCAATTGATAGTTGTATATTAGATTAACCCTCCACCTAAGGCAATTGAAATAAGTATTAAAAGCACTGCAACAAGAATTTGGACAAACCTCAGGGTAACTTTTTTCAGTAGTTTGCTGCCAATAAAAGCACCTGCTATGGCTGCAAGGGTTGCCGAAATTACCAGCATCATGTTTTCTGAAAGGCTCGACGAAGAGAATCGTGTGGCATAAACCGATAGCCTTGTGAAATCAACAAAAGAGGCAATAACTACACCGGTCGCAATGAATGCTTCCTTGGATAATCCGCTTTTGAGCAGAAATGCACTCCGAAGCGCACCCTGTATTCCTGTTAGTCCACCAAAAAAACCGCTGAGAACTCCACCAATGATGAGTTTATCCTTGCTAAATTGGATTTTCTGCAATTTTGGCGAAATTTCCATAATTGAAAATACAATGAGCAGCAAAGCTATGATTAGCTTTACCGGCGTAACAGAGTATGTGCCATTGCCTATTTGGTAAACGAACATGGATGGAAGATTGGTTATCTGTAGAAGCATCCATGCTCCAATAAACGATGCCAGAATGGCTGGAATTCCAAAACGGATTAGCACAGACCTATCAGCATTTCTCCCAACTAGTGTAATCTTAAATAGGTTATTGGTAAAGTGCACAACACCCGTTAGGGCTATGGCCACATCAATGGGGAAAAAAATAACAAAAACTGGAGTTAGAATAGTTCCAAGCCCAAAACCCGAGAAAAATGTAAGTATAGCTGTGGCAAATGCTACGATAGAAATAATCGCTATGTCCATAGAAAAACCATTTTGGTTTCTTATTGTTTAACAGCAAATAAAGAAAATTGTTGATTTTTGGAGAAAAAACATCCAAAAATCATTGTTTAAATCCTCGTAAAGCCGCAACACGTTTTTGTATGTACATTTGGTGTTCGCTATCCGAAATGTTGGGATCTTTCAGCTGGGTAAAAATATTGCAGGGTAATTCTTCACATTCGCCACAGCTATTAAACTTTTTCTTGTTAATAGAACAGTCGAATATGGGGCAAACACCTTTAGCAGTGTGATCGACTGCCCAAAAAGTTTTTCCCTTTACCTGAAAACAGCCATCGCATTCAATTGTGAAAAAAGAGCACTCGTTGCAATATAATCCACAAGCAGATATTTTCATGTTTTCAAAGTTTTTTAAGTTCATGTTAGAGGATGTCTTAAAAACTTTATAGAATTAGATTTATTTCTCTGTGGAACTCTGTGTTTTCACAATGATACACTGTGGCACAATATATTAGAAATTCCACAGAGGTTCACAGAGTCCTTTACTGAGTCACACAGTGAGTTTTTGAGACACCCTCATCAAACGTTTCTAATTCCTCTTAACCTCAATCCAACCACCTTGCCTTCTTGCGTTGATGGAATTATCGTACATTGCCTCACACGAAACTCCCGGCATGTAGAATCTTCCCTCGTAGGTAGCATTATAACGGATCCTGAAATTTTTGGCATCGCCATAAGGCAAGGAAAAGTAAGTGTATACCCTGTCATCACGAATGTCCTGATAGTCGTAGGTTGATGATTTTAAAGCTGCTTGCCCCTCATCGAGTCTGCTGGTGCGTATTTCCCAACCCGAAGGAACTACAAATGATAGTATAAGCTGCTCAAGATTTCCCCGTGTACCAGGATTGTAAACTCTTACATCGGCATAGAAGTCAGTGCCTTGGACAATTGATCCTGTCG
This sequence comes from uncultured Rikenellaceae bacterium, assembly GCA_964509385.1. Taxonomy (GTDB): domain Bacteria; phylum Bacteroidota; class Bacteroidia; order Bacteroidales; family Tenuifilaceae; genus MWFE01. The sequence continues at coordinate 7,201 of CAZDXY010000005.1, read as the reverse complement.
AGGTTGGAGTGCCATCCATCAGGAAGAAGTTTACATCCATCTGTAGGTTGTTGCTTTGGGCAACCTCTTGCCCAGCAACCGGTATGCCATGTGTTATCAGCCTTGCATAAAGCAATCCTTTCCCATTGTTCTTTACCTCAATTTTTTCTGATCCACTTTGTACTGGATCAAAGTGATTTTGTAGTACTGAAAGTTTGGAGTTAAACCTTTTGGATGATTGCCCATGAATGCCAATGTTGGCATCAATCCCTTCGGTTGCAGGACTTTGGCTGGCAAACTTGGCGAATGCCAAAAGGCTATACGATATTTCCTGAGTGCTCATCCAATAATCGGAGATGAGCCTTTGCGAAAGATCACGAAGAATTGGCATGGCGGTCTCGAAGTCTCCAATAAGGACAAGTGTCTCAACAATCATTGCCCGATCGCGTATATCGGACCCATAGGTGTAACCCTGCTCACGGTAGCTATTTACCGAAGTGGGTATTCCTCTGATTAAATCCTTTGCCGCTTCGGGATTTCCCGAAAGGGCGTAGGCTGCGGCAAGCCTCCATTTGGCTTGTACCGACAGGTTGGGTAATTCTCTAAGGCGATTCATAGCTCCCAGTTCAGGCGATTTGGCCAGAGCCAATGTGTAAAGCCGATAGGCTTGCATAAGATCGCGGTTGCGGAAACCCTGCTCCCTTCCCTGTGACCAGTTACGTGCCAACTTTCTCTGAACATTTTTCCAGCCATCCATAATCCCCATGGGTAAGGAGTAGCCCAATTTTTCTGCTTCCAGCATGAAGTGACCAGCATAGGTACTTGCCCATTCATCGGGGTAGTATGCACCCGGCCATAGCGATAGCCCTCCCTCCGATGAACGGAAGTTCTTAATCTTATCAAGGGCATGACGTACGTTTTCTTCTGACACCTTCCTTGTTGCCTCATCAAAATCGGCAAGTTTGCTGATGAATAGTTGAGGGAAAGCTTTAGAAACTGTTTGCTCAAGGCACCCATGCGGATATCCCAACAGGTAGCTCAACCTACTTCCCATATTTATTGGAGGTAGTGTGCTTAGCTCCACAACAGCAGTATTGGTTCCCTGAATTCCAAAGGCTTTATAGCGAGTGTTCCATGTTTCGCCAGCCTTAAGTACGGTATCTTGAACCATTGTCATTGCTGGGTTCGGATTTCGAACATTCAGCTCAATCTCGTGTGTTGCGTTTTCCTTGCCACTTTCGGCAATTACCTTTACTTTTCCAATTCCAAGTTTTGATGCAACCCTTAGTTTGAATTGAACTACCTGATCGCCAATGTCATCGAATTTGATGGTTTGCTCTGAACCTCCACTAATGGTCAGCATATCGTTAGTTTCGACCCTAACTTTTACTTGCTTCACCTTTTTATCCATGGCGAAAATGGAAACAGGAAGAACAACCTCTTCCTCTGGCCCCAGAACCCTTGGAAGGGTTGATAACACCATAAGAGGTTTGCGAACCGGTACGGTTTTCTCAGCCATACCATAGGCACCATCCTTTGCAGCAACAGCCATAACACGCACAGAGCCAATATAGTTGGGCATAGTGAACGATATTTTCTCCTTCTTACCTTTCCCAAGATCAAATGGGCCAAAGTAGCGAACCACCGGTTTAAAACGGTTTGCCGATTTATCACCTTGATCAATAGCATCCTCGTCACCACCAATGGTAATAATGCGTTGCATTTTTCCTGCCTGTGCACCCATTACCAAATCGTACAGATCCCATGTTCTAACACCCAGTGCTTCGCGAGCGTAGAAACTCCGCCATGGATTTGGTGTACGGAAGCGGGTTATGTCAAGGAGCCCATCATCAACCACAGCAAGGGTGAACGCCATAGGCCTACCGTCCTTTTCTGATACAGTGATGTTCACCAGCTTCTCTGGCTCTAACTCATCTGGCAGGCTTATCACAGGATTAAGGTGAGTCGTTGGATCCTCGACCGATATGCCCACAATACCATACATCCTGATGGGAAGATCGTTGGCAGTTTGCCCGTGGGGTTGCAGCAACATTGCATTGATGTAAACATTGGGTGTCATCACCGAGGTTATGGGAATCGAGAAGTTGGTCTCTCCGGCTTTGGCATCGACCCAGTGTGTTTGCAAAACCCTTATCCCATTCTCGACGGTTAAAAATATTTTTCCCCCTTCGGGCGAAGGGATGGTTAGTTTGGCCGTTTCTCCAACGTTGTAGCTCTCCTTATCCGAAGCAAAAACAAGCATGCTGGCCGCTTCAGGAGTAAGACTTCTATCGCGTTTTACCCAACCGGGCCAATCGAAGTATGCAACTGTACCTGCAGCATGGCGACCGCTAGGATCAACTACTCGAATGAGAAATCGTCCCCACTCGGGTTGATTAATCTTTAGATTGTAGTAACCTACACCCTTGGAATCGGTTGTAACACTCCCTTTTTGTATTGGACGGTGGTAACTGCTGGATATATAGTTCGACAAATCTTCGCTGCTGCGTTCCCACCACCAACGCCAGTCGATCTTGTAGATTTCAACGTTAAGGGTTTTTCGTGGAACAGGAACTCCTTCGGAATCTAGGGTTACTACCTCAACGGTGTAGGTTGTATCGGTGTAGAATGTGTTGCGGCGTGTACCAGGCTCGGGCATTTTAACGCCCACAAAGTGGCGGAAAGGGTAGTAAGGCATGGAGAACCGGTCGATGCTAAATGCTCCGCCCTGTTCAAATACCCTAACAGTAAAGTTTGCCTTTAACACCCCTGGGGCAGAAGTGCTTACGCTAATATTTGGGCTGAATGAAATCTGCCCTTTTTCGTTGAGCGTTCCCTCAAAGACAGCCTGTTCCTCAGCGTAAAAAGTTCTTGCAGGATCATCAAACGAGAATTTGGGGTATCCCTCGAAGGAAGTTGTTGACTGCGAAAGAATGGCGTCAACTTTAACCTTTAGATTTCGTGCTGGAGCCCCATGAAGCCATGCAGATACTAGATCAGCCTTGTTCGTTTTGCCGTACCTCAAGGCATCATCATCAAACTTTATGTTGATTTTAAGCCTGTTGGGCATAATAGCCTCCACTCTTAATGGCTCGGTAAAGGTTACTCCTCCAACCCTAACTCTGGCAGTGTACGTTCCTGTGGGTGCTTCGCTATGGGTTTGAACCTGGAAAGCATACATTCCACCAACCGACTGGCTTGCAACTGTTTGATAAACCACTTGGCCTCTTGGGTCGATAAGTTCAAATGCAATGGGGTGGTTGGCCGGTAGCGATTTGGCTTTATCCTCCAGGATAAAAGACACGAATAATGTGTCGCCGGGGCGCCATACTCCTCGCTCGCCGTATATAAACCCTTTTAGTCCTTTTTGAACGGCTACTCCTGAAACATCGAATGCGCTGAGGGATATCGATGAGTTCTGATCGAGTTTAAGGTAACCCCGTTGTTTCCCGGTTTTTGCTACAGCAAGGAAAGATCTTTCCTGCTCGCTTAGTTTAATGGTTACCAAACCGTTATTGTCAGTAGTTACGGTTTTTAAAAGTTGCTGTTGATAATTTAGCAGATCAACATTAACTCCTCCTGCAGGTTGGGCGGTGTTTAGGTTGGTTACAGCGATCAGCATAGATCCATCGGATCCGGATTTGGCAATCATTCCCAGATCGGACGCAAGCACATTACGACGAACGCTCTTGTTTCGAAAGTAGGATACATGGCAGGGGTTATTCCGTTCCTGCCAGTCGTAGTACTCATAGTCATATTCATAATCATCGTAGTAATAGTAGCTACGGGGTATATCATCATCGGGATTATAAGACTCATCGATTAGTTCAATGGGTTGATCATTGGTTTCTCCTTCGCAGGTATAGGTAGAATACTCCTTGCGAAAGTTGATGATTACCTGATAAATGGCACCGGGCTCGGTTTTAATAAGTTCAGCAAGGTCTATATAGTAGGTATTCCATGTTCCAAAATCAACCTGACCCGACTTGTCCAGAAGAACGGTCTTTTTTAGGATTTGTCTTCCCACACGCCTCAGTTCAGATTGACCATCCAAAGCATTCACCTGAAGAAACTGGCCAATATTCTGTTCGTATATTCTATTAATAATCACATCTACAGCTCTAAGGCTTACTGCTTGGATTGGGAACAATAGCCCATCGGATGAGGGCATGATAACCCCTTGCCCAACGAGTTTAACCTGAGGCTTAAAAACCTCAAAGGTTATTGTTAGCACAGTGCTTTCCTGGAGTCTTTGCCGATTATTGTTCCTTATTCCATCGGAGATATTAAAGTTGTACGATCCCGTTAATCGTGCTGTAGGGTAAACCCTGACAATGTTTCCATCAACCTGAATGCGAAGATTGGGTGCTCCATCAGCCCAAATTAGCCCATTTAGATTTTGTGATGCATCAAGGGGCTCTGAGAAACGTATTTCGAGGCATTGCTCTGGAACCTGTGCCACCTCGTGCGAAATTACCCTAAATACTCCCTTCGGAGGTACTTCAACGTTTATTGTTTCATCATAATCTGTATTAATGGGTTTGCCATTCCACTTTAAAACAACCATATCCGCTTCATTTGATTGGGTTACCCCCTCAATCCAGAATCGATGGCTGCGTCCATCAAAGCTGCTTTCCCATGTTACCTCAAGATTTTTCCCCTGCTGTGATGCTTTGAGTGTTTCATGAATTCTATCGCTATCGGCATAATCAGCTGTTAGTACTCTTCCCGATATTCGTCTTTCCAGTCTAGAAGCATCATCGTAAAACTCAATACCACCAACCCTTACCTCCATCGACTGCTTAATGGTACGGAACGAAAAGGAGAATTCCTCAAACCCTTTTGGAAGATTATCGATCAATCGGTTTAATGCAACGCTTACCTGAAACACTTTGTCGCCAGAGAGAGGATCACTAGGTTTAAACTCAAGAGTTCGCTCATCCAGCCAGATAAGAGATCCCTTCACCGATGGTTTAATCCGAAAAGTTTTCTGGTCGGTCTCTCTGCCAACCTCTTCGTAGCGGGCTATGTTCGATGTGAAAACAACTCGAATTGATCCCCGAGTTGAAATAACTCCGGAGGTGTATGCCGATACATAGCTGCTAAAGTCTTTTTGAGGCAACCTTGCCCTTGACCCTATAAGGTAAAAATATATAGTTGCAGCACATATTATTAAAAGTGCAACGATTCCCAGTACGATGAATAACCTTTTGCTTTTCATGAGGTTTAATTTTTTTGGTGGTGTTTTTTTGATGATTTTTAACCTACTAAAGTTATGTTAAAATGTATTTGTAGAAGGCAATTTTATGAGTTTTTTTAAATTTCTGTTTAAAACCAATCCTTCGTTTTTGCTGTAAAATTTCTGTTTGATAGATGAATTGGTCAATATCCAAGCCTGAGACTAACTGACAAATTTGTATATATTTGCAATGATAATTGCAATTGGTATGCTCAGAATAGCTGTCGATTTCGATGGAACCATTGTGGAGAACCAATTCCCAGCCATAGGGAAACCCATGCTATTTGCCTTCGAAACGCTTAAAGCACTTCAGGATAAGGGATTTTTCTTAATCCTATGGACTGTGAGAAAGGGAAAGGACCTTGACGATGCTGTTAAGTTTTGTCAAGAGCATGGGGTAGAGTTCTATGCTATCAACCGGAATTACCCAGAGGAGCAACTTGACGAGGATACTTCAAGAAAAATTGAAGCGGACATTTTCATTGACGACAGAAACATTGGTGGTTTTGTGGGGTGGAGCAGGGTATGGCAGATGATGTTTCCCGAAGAAAAGAACCTGGAGATGGAGAAAATGGTAGTCAAGCAAATGCGCAAACCTCCGTTCTGGAAAAGGTGGCTTATGAAGAGAAAATGATTTGAATATTAGAAACTGTTTAAATTTTGTTTCTGAATAGTATTCTTATTATTGCCACGGGCTTAAGCCCGTGGACAAGAAGAAAGAAGAATGTTGGGCTTTAGCCCAAAAGAAAAAGTATAATATTTGGCTAATGCCAATATTTGTCACTCAATTCTGCCACGGGCTTAAGCCCGTGGCAATTGAAAACCAACTTATTAGTTAAATTTTAAACAGTTTCTTAATAAAATCAGATAGAAATAATAAAATTCAGTAAACGATGTCGAAAAGTTGTTCGTCTTTGCATTTAATTGGAATCATTATTTTTACTCTTGCTGCCTGCAACGGCTCAAAAACCCCCGACAGAATCTCTGAGATAAAGAAACAGGCTGTACTTCAGGTGATTCGAATAGAGCAACCTGTTAATGGTAGTATGTTCGCTCAGGGAGAAAAGGTATTGGTAAGCATTAGAAATATTTCGGATACCATAAAACTTGATTCAGTTATACTTTTTATGGATAGTAAGCGATTGACCCAATTGGAAGATCTTACTTATGAAATTAACACTCAATCATTAACTTTAGGTAATAAGCAGATAAGAGCCAGTGCTTGGCTTGATGGTCAAAGACAAACCGCTTCGGTGGGAATAAGAATAAAAGCCAGTAAACCTCCTCGTATATTGAGTTATCGAGTTGTACAAACATACCCTCACGACAAAGAAGCTTATACTCAGGGATTGTTTTACTACGATGGTTATCTGATTGAAAGCACAGGACAGAAAGGCTCTTCAAGCCTTAGGAGGGTTGAATTGAAAACGGGCAAGGTTCTGCAAAGTGTTAATCTCGACCAAAAATATTTTGGAGAGGGAACTACTATCTACAATGGTGAGATTTATCAGCTTACATGGACATCGCGTAAAGGGTTTGTTTACAATCCCCAAAACTTTAACCTAATCCGAGAATTCGATTATCTGACCCAAGGTTGGGGTTTAACCACCAAGTGTGATACATTGATTATGAGCGATGGCTCTAATATACTTTACTTCCTGGAGCCCAAATCATTTTCCGAGTTGAAACGGATAGAGGTTTACGATAATAATGGGCCAGTAACCCAACTCAACGAGTTGGAGTATATTGATGGTAAGATTTATGCAAATGTTTATCAAACTGATAGAATTGTAATAATCGATCCTGCAACGGGCATGGTGGAGGCACAGGTTGATTTCAAAGGGCTTTTAAGTTCCTCAGACAAGCATCGCAATATTGATGTATTCAACGGAATTGCCTGGGATCAGGAGAACCACAGATTATTTGTTACCGGGAAAAACTGGCCAAAACTTTTTCATGTGGAAATTTTCTAATTTTTTTTAA